>JBBQXY010000023.1:0-48603 GCA_038209195.1 Ktedonobacterales bacterium
AAGGGTTCACTGCCAACCGCGAAATCAAAGAGGTGCCATTCATCACCATTTGTCAGGACGCCAAGATAAAGTCCTGCTTGTGTCAGGTAGCGTTCCAATTGTTCGAGCGGTGTTTCATGACCGCGTTGGGTAGCTGCAAGATTGCGGATAGATGAGCTTTTTGTTTCGATTATGGCTATCCTACGCCTGTCTTTTGCCTGTTGACTCCAAAGCGTGAGGTCAAAACGTTCAGTGCTCTCATACTCAATTTGCTCTGGGGTATAGTGAAAGACTGGTAAGATGTGGTCGCGAATGAGCGTGGCACGCAACCCATGTTCATCGCCGCTATGCTGAGGTGCGCTGGCAAAATAGGAGAAAATATCTTCGCCTGACTTTGGGTCATGCCACGAGGTATATGCGCGTACTAATGCCAATGCGAAATCAGTTAACGCTGTGAACTGGGGAAGGTCAATAGGGGCAGAAGGATGCTGCATGGCTGCTCTACCTCAACTCTGCTACGTGATGTTTATCGTGAATGCTTAAAGGCAGTATAGAGGTTCAAGCATCATTGGTCAAGTAGGTGACAGACTCTAAGCACCATGTTGTCTTTGTGATATAGTGGTAAGTAGACTCGTCTATTCACTTGATTGGCAACTGAAAATAGAGCGCAAGGAGCAATTAGATGTTTCAACGTCTTCTGGTCCCTCTCGATGGGTCAACTCGTGCGGAACTGGCACTTCCCGTTGCTGCCCGACTTGCCAGGGCCTCTGGCGGGACAGTTGTACTGCTGCGCGTCGTAAGTCCTCCGACAGAATCTGCGTCGTCTACCACTTCAAGTCAGGGGACATCAGCGGAGCTTGTCGATCCTGACTTTGCCGAGGCAACAAACTACCTACAGCGCATTACCAGGATGAGTAGTTTGCTCGATATCCATACCGAACCAGTCGTTAACTCCGGTCAAGCAACTGCTACCATACTCTCAACGGTAGACGACCATCAGATTGATCTAATTGTGCTGTCCAGTTATGGCTACACAGGCATAGAACACCAGGTGTTGGGAAGCGTTGCTGAGCACGTCGCTCACTATGCTTCCATCCCGGTCTTCGTGTTACGTGAAGGGGAAGGAGCGTCAGCTGTATTCCATCAACATGTGGTGGACTTCCTACGCGTGATTGTTCCCTTGGATGGTTCCACTCGTGCCAAAGCGGCACTTGTCCCCGCCGTGCAGCTCATCGCATCAATGGCTGCTCCGGGGCATCGCGCATTGCATTTCCTACGCGTGGTGGTTTTGCCAGACGCAGAGCAGAGCAGTCACAACGAGCGAGAAGCCATTTTACAGGAGGCTGAAGAATATCTGAAAGCGGTAGTGCAACACATCCATGAAGAATTGGCTACCAGCTCGGTAACAGAGCACACACTCGAAATTACCTGGTCAGTCACCATTGATGACGACATCGCGGCAGGTATCATTCGCGTGGCGGAGGATGGTGAAGGGGGAGAAGTATCTGGTAGTTCGGATATGATCGCTATGGCAATGTATGAGTATCCAGAGATGCAACGCGATGCAACAGGTAGTGTCACCGGGCGTGTGTTGCAAGGAACCAAGCTGCCGCTTTTGATCGTACATCCCCAGTCCTGATAGTGGAACAGTAACTCTCACACATGATGTCCCTTTATCCACTTTGGCAATAAGCGCAAATCGAATGCAGCCATCCCCTAAAAACCAGCGTAGCAGAGCATACCCCCAATGCTCTGCTACGCTGGTGCCTACTATAGGTGATTACCGTTCGACGATCATCGCTACGCCCTGTCCACCGCCGATACACAATGTCGCTAGCCCATAGTGGGATTGGCGACGTTGCATTTCATAGAGCAGCGTGATCAGGATACGTGCTCCACTGGCACCGATTGGATGACCTAGCGCGATTGCGCCACCATTTACATTGACTATGGAACGGTCGAAGCCTAGTTCTTTCCCAACTGCCACCGATTGGGCGGCGAAGGCCTCGTTAGCTTCAATCAGGTCGATATCTGACAGGCTGAGTCCAGCCTTTTTCATCGCGAGCCTACTGGAAGGCACTGGCCCCATGCCCATGATGCGCGGCTCAACACCTGCCGAGGCATAGCTACGGACGGTAGCTAGTGGCTTCAAGCCAAGCTCTTCCGCTTTGTGGCGGCTCATCACAACCACTGCGGCTCCCCCATCATTGAGGCCCGAAGAATTGCCTGCCGTGACCATGCCACCATCCTTCTTAAAGGCCGGGCGTAGCTTCGCCAGAGCCTCCGCGGTGGTTTCAGCGCGAGGTTGTTGATCGGTTGCAAAAAAGGTTGACCCCTTTTTCCCTGGTACTTCCACAGGCACAATTTCATCACGAAATACACCAGTCTCAATGGCATGCACCGCTCTGCGCTGGCTTTCCAACGCGAACTGGTCCAGTTCTTCCCGACTCAAGTGGTAATCCGCACAGATATTTTCAGCCGTGACGCCCATATGATAATGTTCAAATGCATCTAACAAGCCATCCTGAATCATCTCATCAACCAGTTCACCATTGCCCATGCGATAACCAAATCGTGCTTTGTCTAACAAAAAGGGAGCACGACTCATACTTTCCATGCCTCCAGCCACCACGACCTCCGCGTCGCCTAGCTTGACCGCCTGGGCCGCTAGCATTACAGCGTTGAGACCGCTCCCACAAACTCTATTGATCGTCATCGCGGGGATATGTACCGGCAAACCAGCATGGATAGCCGACTGACGCGCCGGATTCTGTCCCAATCCAGCCTGGAGCACGTTGCCCATAATGACCTCATCCACCTGGTCAGGTTTGAGGTTGGCTCTCTCCAATGCGGCCCGAATACAGATTTCGCCTAATCGTATTGCCGAAACCTCGGCCAATCCACCGCCGTAGGTACCGATAGCGGTACGCACTGCACTCACAATTACTGCATCCTGATACTCGGCCATGAGTTTTGCTCCTTCGTTTTTATGCCGCCTGACTGTTTCTAGCGTTTTGCTTGCAAGCCTACAATGCTACATGCGTACATTATAGACCATAGAAAACTTTCCTGTAGGACTCTTTGACTTTCTGACCCTCCAGTTGTTTTGACTCTACAACGGTAATCTGTTACAGTATATCCAACATGACAACTGAGTTGCAGTTGAAGGATCCATTATGAAATCTTCTTCAGAAACTTGGCATGCTTTGTCAGGGAGATGCAATTAGTTTGCATTGAAAGGTAGTGTTCAAGGAATCATGCATGAATTACACGATCCTCTAAATGCGGAACAGAACGACCGAACACTTGCCGATCGTCGCGCCTCTGGTAGGGAACTTCGTAGCAAAGTACCTCGTTCGAGTCATGCTGTGTGGACACCAGCTCCTGACCGTCCTGACCCGCTGAGCTTGCTCTCGGAACAGAATCGCTCTCGCCTGGCACATCTCGTGCCGCTTCGTTATCAACGCATGATCGTCTCACCGTTTACCTTTTTACGTGGCGCGGCGATCGTCATGGCGCAGGACCTTGTTACAACTCCTGTGACTGGCATTCATGCGCAGCTCTGCGGCGATGCTCATCTGAACAACTTTGGCATCTACGCCACCCCCGAACGCAATCAGGTCTTTGATGTGAATGACTTTGACGAGACGTTGTCAGGTCCCTGGGAATGGGATATTAAGCGACTTGCTGCCAGCATTGTTTTAGGCGGGCGGGCCAACGGCTTCCTCGCGGCAACAAACAAGCGAGCTGTTGTAAGTTGTGTTCAGTCGTATCGTGAGCACATGTGGCAGTATTGCAATATGTGCCATATCGATGTCTGGTATTCTCGTATTGACTACGAGAGCTCTCTCCAATTCGTGCATCCCACCTTTCGCTGGTACATCACCAAGCAGCGCGAGAAGTCTCGCCAACGCTCTAGCCTCCAGGTGTTTCCCAAACTCACCATACAAGTCGATGGTCGAGATACCTTCAAGGATGATCCTCCCCTCATCGCCCATCTTGCTGACGAAGAACTCGCTCAACAGTTGAGCGGTCTGGTGGTTGCATACCGACCGACAGTACAAGAGGATCGCCAGGTGCTCCTCAGCAAATATCACTGTGTGGATATCGCGCAGAAAGTTGTTGGTGTAGGTAGCGTCGGCACGCGTTGTTACGTAGCCTTATTGCTGGGCAACGATAGCAACGATCCCCTCCTTTTGCAGATCAAGGAGGCCCAAAACTCGGTTCTTGAGCGTCACTTAGGCCCAAGTGTCTATCCCAATCACGCACAGCGCGTCGTTTGTGGACAACGTCTCATGCAAGCGGCCAGCGATCTCTTTCTTGGCTGGACACGACTTGACTCCACCGACTACTACGTACGCCAGCTACGAGACATGAAGCTGACGGTGAATATTGAGACGCTGACTCCTGATGGCTTCATCGAGTATTGTCGTTTCTGTGGCTGGGCTCTGGCCCGCGCACATGCTCGCTCCGGTGACTCCGCACAAATCAGCGGCTATCTGGGCAGAAGCAATGTGTTTGACCGTGCCATTGCAGTTTTCGCCGAGACCTACGCCGACCAAACCGAACGCGATCATGCCGCCCTGGTTGCTGCGCTCCAAACTAAGCAGCTACCGATCGAGTCTCACGTACCTTAAAATCCCTCATCGCCCTTCGCCTCTGTGCTTTCCTTGAGTAGCACTGAATGGCTGCAACCATACATACTGGTAGGGTTGCAGCCGCAAAGGTTGCTCTGCTGTGAGCGTTTGACCTGTAATCAAGTCGGTGAAACGGTAGCCCGCCCCGTACAACCGCAACTGGTTGGCATCCATCTCCTGCGGATGAGGGGAGAAGCTTGCCACGACGAAGAGTCGCTGGCTACCGCCGTGCCGAACATAGCCAAAGAGATGCCCGTTCCCCGTCTCGACAAACTCTGCGTTGCTATCGTAGATCGCCGGTTGCTGTTTGCGTAGCGAGATGAGCCGCATTACTCCCGCGAAGATCTCTCCTTGCGGCGAGTTGGGCTCTTGCTGCACTTGCTCTTGCCAGGCAAGATCAGCCTGTGGTCGATGCACCCAACGACTGTCGCTGGCCTTGTACGGATCAATGGAGAACGCGTACTCGTTCAGTGTGCCAAATTCGTCGCCCAGGTACAGTAGCGGGATGCCACCGATGCTTAAGATGATGCTGTACAGCATGAGGATGCGCCGCACAGCCAGTTTCATCTGCTGTTTGTCTGCCGACTGGATCGCCTGCTCCAAACCTGCTAAGGAGGCCAACGTGCCCGATATGCGAGCGTCGCCGGTGGACGGGTTCTCCTGAAATGGTACGCCGCGCGCAAAAGAGCCAGCGAAGCGGCCCAGGTAAAATTGGTTCAGGAACGCCCGGTGACCGCTTGGATCGATCCACTTAAAGCGGGCATCGTTATCATCAAACGTCCAGCCGATATCATCGTGTGAGCGCAGGTAGTTTACCCACGCCGTACCCAGCGGTAGCCGGAAACGGTGGAGCATAGAGTGTTCAAGCAGCTTGACCTCGCTCGTCGCCAGCGACTCCCAGAGCAGTGCCATGAGCAACGGGTTGTAGCTTATCTGGCATTCTCGTGGGCTGATGTAGCTCATAACATCGTCGGGGTGGACAATCGCCTCGGACTTGAAAAGCAGCGCGGGGGCGGCAATACGCGCAATCGCGTGAAATGCCTGGATGATCTGGTGGGCCTCTGGTTGGTTCTCGCTACTGGTACCCATGCGCTTCCAGATGAAGGCCACCGCGTCGAGCCTGAGCACCTCCACCCCGACGTTGGCGATGAAGAGCATCTCCTGGGCCATGGCACTGAAGACCGCCGGATTGGCGTAGTTGAGATCCCACTGGAAGCTATTGAAGGTCGTCCAGACCCACTTGTTTCTGTCCTCTAACCAGGTAAAACTGCCACGGCGCACCTCGGGGAAGACCTCACGTAACGTCCGCTCGTAGGCGTCGGGCATCGTTCGGTCGGGGTAGAGGAAGTAGTAGTTCTCGTATTCGTAGTCACCAGCCTGGGCGCGCTTTGCCCACTCGTGCTCATCGGAGGTGTGGTTGAAGACGAAGTCGAGCACCAAGCTGATGCCTTGCTCCTGGAATTCACGCGCTAGCTCGGATAGCTCTTCGATCGTGCCAAGTTTGGGGTTGACGCGACGGTGACTGCTGACAGCATAGCCGCCATCGCTATTCCCTTCGGGTGATTCGAATAGCGGCATCAGGTGCAAATAGGTCAGTCCAAGCTTTTTGAAATAGGGCAACCGCTCGCGCATGCCATTGAGTGTCCCGGCAAACAGATCAACATAACACATACCGCCGACCATCTGCTGCGACTGAAACCATGTGGGAGTACCTTCACGCCGCGCATCCAACTGCTTGAGCCAGGTGGGACGGCTGAACCAGCTACGTGCTGCTGCGGTCAAGAGTTCCTCAAGGTGATAGAAAAAGTCATATTGTCCGCCGTAAAGGCCCAACAGTAGCTCGAAAAATCGTCCCCACTCGTGCTGTAGTCGCGTCTCGAACGCACGCCAGTCCGCTGGTGCGGCACTCGCTTCATCTCGAAAAGTGTTCTCCAAACGAGGCCACAGTCGCTCTAAAGACAAGGCCGCTTGCTGCTGAACCTGCTTAGCATCAGTCATTTGCTCTCCCTCTTGCACCCTGCGCTCGACACGTCTGACATTGTCTGCTGGTGGTTGGCGCTTGGGGCCATGCGTCATGGTCATTCTATTTTGAATGATGAGTGATAAGGAAAGAAAGTCCCCTAGTACTTTTTGGTTGTCATAAAATACTTCTTATAGCCATAGGCTACGACCAAATACTGCTTCTCCAACTACCCTCATTCCAGCCAAAGAACAATCTCTCTTCTTCAACGTAAGTGAAAAGTAGCTATGGGAAGGAATGAGACGTGGAAATGCCACCCTATGTCCGGTGACTTTGAATTCATGAACATGTATACTCTACTATAGACGATAATCATAACCATGGCAAGGTATTTACGCCGCGCTTTTGACACTCATCAACGAATGTTATTTGGTGATAAAATAGCTCTATGTAACTAATGCTTTCGCCGAAGCCAGAACGTATACACGAAAAGAGCAACACATGTCTTATATTGTGAGACCTCCGTGTGATGAAGCAGTAATGCAAGCTGCGCCTGAACACGATTCCAAAGCCGTGAAGCGTCCCACACAGACTACACTATCGACCTCAAAGAATCACATTGGTACATGGGTACTGGTGGCAACGATTCTCGGCTCTAGCATGGCCTTTATCGACGGCACAGTCGTCAACGTAGCACTGCCGGTGCTCCAGACTGACCTCAATGCTACGGCAACCGATGTTCAGTGGATCGTCGAAGCATACGCCCTTTTCCTGGCTGCCCTCATTCTTGTCGGTGGCTCGTTGGGCGACCATTTTGGTCGCAGACGTGTCTTTGCTCTCGGCATCATCCTCTTCACCCTGGCATCTGTCTTGTGTGGCTTTGCGTTGAACGTCATGTTGATTATTATTGCTCGTGCCATGCAAGGCATTGGTGGCGCCTTATTGGTCCCTGGTAGCTTAGCGATAATCAGTGCTTCATTCGATAGTAAGCAGCGCGGTCGTGCCATCGGTACCTGGTCAGGGTTTACTGCGATCACTTCAGCAGTTGGTCCGCTTCTAGGTGGTTTTTTGGTGCAATATGCTTCCTGGCGCTGGGTATTTTTTATCAATGTCCCGGTCGCAGTAATTGTGCTCGTTGTCCTTTTCTGGCGCGTTCCAGAAAGCCGCAACGAAGAATTAGGTGCGCATGCAAAGCTGGACTGGTGGGGAGCGTTCCTGGCAACGCTTGGGCTGGGAGGCATCGTTTACGGACTCATCGAATCGAGCGATCTTGGGTTAGGAAGTAGCTTGGTGCTGCTTTCTCTGGCGCTGGGGGTGGTAGCACTGATCGCTTTTCTCCTGGTAGAGGCGCGCAGTCAGTCACCGATGCTACCGCTCAGTCTGTTCCGATCTCACACATTTAGCGGTGCAAATGTGTTGACATTCCTCTTATACGCGGCGTTAGGTGCAAGTTTGTTCTTTCTCCCTTTCAACTTGATCCGTGTGCAGGGCTACTCTCCTACGGCTGCTGGCGCCGCAAATTTACCGCTGATTCTGCTCATGTTCCTGTTATCACGTTGGTCTGGTGGTCTGGTAACCCGTTATGGAGCCAAACTTCCCTTGATCATTGGCCCACTGATCGCTGCTCTTGGCTTCGCACTTTTTGCTCTACCGGGTATTGGTGGCAGCTACTGGACAACCTTTTTCCCAGCCGCTCTTGTCCTAGGCTTGGGCATGTCTGTCAGCGTCGCACCTTTGACTACAGCGGTAATGGGCGCGGTAGATACGCAATACGCTGGTACTGCCTCCGGCATCAACAATGCCGTCTCTCGCACTGCCGGACTCATCGCCATTGCTGTATTTGGTATAATTGTCCTGGTACTATTCAGCAACAGCCTGACGAGCCAATTACCATTGTTGCATCTTTCCGCTGGCATCCAACGTGCTATCATACTACAAGAAAATAAACTGGTTGGCATCGACATCCCTGCTGGTTTGAGCATTTCAACGCGTGCAGCAGTAAAGCAGGCCATCGCTGCATCGTTTATCACCAGTTTTCGCGTCATCATGCTGATTTCAGCAGCATTGGCTGTTTGCAGTTCACTAAGTTCGCTCTTGCTCATCGAAGGCAAGCAACAATTCGTCGACAAGAAAGCATCATAAAAATCAGAAAGGAAATTTCTTATGGCGAAACAATGTACACACCTCGATCAGATACAAGAGGTCACCCCTAGCGCAAATGGTTGTGAGGATTGTTTGAAAATCGGGGATACCTGGGTTCATCTGCGCCTCTGCCTCATATGCGGCCATGTTGGTTGCTGTGACTCGTCAAAAAATAAGCATGCGACCAAACATTACCACGCGACCAACCACCCCATTATCCAATCCTTTCAGCCAGGAGAGGACTGGGGCTGGTGTTATCCTGACCAGCTCATGCTCGAGTTTTCTTAGCTCCTATGATCGGAGAAACGTATGGAGAGCGCAAGCAAGCCACAGAAAGAGAATTTCTTGGAGGGCTGGCCAGCCCTCCCCTTTGAAGCATGGCGGGACACCTGCGAAACACTCCAACTATGGACGCAAATCATTGGTAAGGTCAGAATGGAGTTAAGTCCCTTCGTAAATCACTGGTGGCATGTCACATTTTATGTAACACCTCGTGGGTTGACAACCTCTGCTATCCCTTTTCAACGTGGAACATTTGAAGTCACCTTCGACTTCATCGATCACATCCTGCGCATTTACACGAGCGAGGGTACCAGCAGAGAACTGCCGCTGATCCCTCGTACCGTCGCCTCCTTTTACAGGGAATACATGGCTTGCTTGCAGTCCTTGGGGATCGAGGTCACCATCAATACCTTACCCTGCGAAGTACAGAATCCCATCCGCTGTGATGAAGATGAAGTCCATGCCTCGTATGATCCCGTCTACGCCCAACGCTTCTGGCGCATCCTTGTGCAGGTAGACACAATCTTTAAGGAATTCCGCTCCCTCTATATTGGAAAGTGCAGTCCAGTCCACTTCTTCTGGGGGAGTTTCGATCTGGCGGTGACTCGCTTTTCAGGAAGGCGCGCACCCGAACGCCCAGGCGTCGATCTCATCACGCGCGAAGCCTACTCGCATGAAGTCATCAGTTGTGGCTTCTGGCCAGGTGACGTAACATTTCCGGAGCCTGCGCTACGATGATATGCGACGCGCCAACGCTCCCAAACAATTGCTTCAGGACTTTCTCCAAAGTACCTACGAAGTCGGAGCAACCCTGGCACAGTGGAATCGAGAAGCACTAGAAAGAGAGTACACAACAAAGTAAGAGCTTCCTATAGCCATAGAATACGTATACTTTTCTCTCCATTTTTTGCAGAATAAATGCTCCTTCCTCTGGAGTGCGCACTGGTACGATGAACGATGTGTGCGCGTTATTGGTGGGCTTTGGGCATCGCGCTGCGAGATTGGAAGACCTCCACTACATAGCCATCGGGGGCCGAGAGCAGAGCCAAGCGCGCAAAACCCGCCGGGTGATTCATAGGCACTGCCAGTGATGGCGCACCGCGCTTGACTAGTTCAGCGTAGGTTGCATCCACATCGTCTGCCTGGAATGTGATGACGCCGCGGTGGTCCTGGTTCTCATGCTGCACGGGAGCCGCGCCACCGAACGATTTGGCGAAGTAGTCGGCTCTGAGCAATTCCAGACGTGCCGCGCCAGCATCGAAGTAGGCGTAGGTGCTGTGCTCGTCTTGATAGATCACCGAGAGGCCGATAATCTCGTGCCAAAACTGGAAGGATGCCGCAAAATCGTTAACCAAAAGGCGGAAGTTATCGAGTTTCATACGTGTCCCTTTCCTTTGTGAGTCGCTACTCACCGCTGTTTCAACTGTCTCTGAAGACAGTATACATCCATACCAGGACGGTATCTGTCCTCTTTTTTACGAAAATGTTCTTATGTCCGTCATACCTGACTGTGAGATCGAAGGCGGCGAGCAAAAAGACTGAGTCAGATGATAGAATGGTGACATGAGAGCACATTCGCCAAGCTTCCGGAATATCTAACCTTCTATTCTTTTGAGGAGAACACCATGAACACGAGGATACAAACAATCCTTGTCACAGGCGGTAATAGCGGTTTCGGGCGTCTGATCGTAGAAACGTTGGCACGACAGGGAGCGAACGTCTTTGTTGGAATGCGCGATCCGAATGAGAAGAATGCGCAGGCAGCAACTGAGTTGCGTGCCCTTGCTGAGCAGGAACATCTGGCGTTAGATATAGTCAACATGGATATCACCGACGATACTTCCGTCCAGCAAGCAATAGCCTATATCGTCCAGAAGAGCGGTCGGCTTGACGTCGTAGTGAATAATGCAGGTGTATCATTTACTGGTCCACTGGAAACATTTACCATTGCGCAGGTGCAGCAACAATTTGAAACCAATGTTTTTGGTGTTTGGCGCGTAAATCACGCGGCAATTCCTCATATGCGTGCACAAAAGAGTGGTCTATTGCTCCACATTGGTTCGATTGTAGGCCGTATCGCCTTTCCTTTTTTAGGACTGTATGGCGCGTCAAAATTTGCGCTGGAAGGACTGGTGGAATCGTACCGCTATGAGCTTGCTCCCTTTGGCATAGATGCGATCATAGTCGAGCCTGGAACCTATTCTACCACCATTTCGAAAAACCGTGTTTCATCAGAAGAGTCAAGATGGCATATGATATAATAGCCAGTAGCCGTTCCTCATTGTGCCGTTAATCCTTATAAGAAAAAACACGAGAAGGAGCTAGCCACTATCCAGGACAATACCATCGCTTTACGTACTGGACAAACACGCCGCGATCCATTGCGTGCCTATACTTTGACTGCTCCACTTACCCCACTCATTGGCCGCAAGCACGAGGTGATGGCGGTGTGTAGCCTCCTGCAACGCCCAGAAGTGCGTTTCGTGACGCTTACTGGTCCGGGTGGCGTGGGCAAAACGCGTGTAGCTTGGGCTGTCGCTGGCGAGTTGCTAACACACTTTGCTCATGGTGTCTGCTTCGTTCCCCTGGCCCCAGTCAACGATCCTAACCTGATCATAGCGACTATCGCCCAGACGTTAGGGCTTTGGGAAGCTGGGGATCGTCCCTTGCTCGAACAGGTACAAGCGTACTTGCGTGAGCAGCACCTGCTACTGTTGCTCGACAACTTCGAGCAAGTGCTGATAGCGGCTCCACAACTGGCTACCCTTTTAGCATCCTGTCCTCAGTTGCACATGCTAGTGACCAGTCGGGCCGCCTTACGTATTCAGAGTGAATATGAGTTCATGGTATCTCCACTGGCTGTGCCTGATCTCAAGCAGCTTCCCACGAACGAGGAACTGGCGCAGATTGCGACGGTGAACCTCTTCCTACAGAGAGCACAAGCTATTCGCTCTGACTTCCAGTTGACCAGTGCCAATGCCCGCACCATTGCGGCTATCTGTGCCCGCCTGGAAGGTTTGCCCCTGGCCATTGAACTGGCCGCAGTTCGCATCAAACTGCTTCCTCCCCAGGCCCTGCTCAAGCGTCTCGAATCTCGGCTACAAGTGTTGGCCGGCGGGAAACAAGACCTGCCAGCACGCCAGCAAACGTTGCGCAATACATTGCAATGGAGCTATGACCTGCTCACCTACCAGGAACAACGTCTCTTCCGTTTGCTCTCAATCTTTGTAGGCGGCTGTAGTTTGCAAGCCGTAGAAGCTGTAGCCCAAGGACTAGGCTCTTCAGCCCTTGCAGACGCTCCAGGCAGCAAGCGGACGGTGGAGATGTTCGACGTGGTAGTGTCACTGCTCGACAAGAGCCTGCTACAGCAAACGGAGATAGAGACCGAGGAGCCGCGCCTGCGCATGCTGGAGACGATCCGTGAGTATGGTCTGGCATGTCTGCAGGAACAGGGAGAGTTGGAGGTGATGCGGCAGGCACACGCTACCTATTACCTACAGTTAGCGGAGGAGGCCGCCTTGTATCAATTCAGTTCCGAGGCAGGCGGCTGGTTCGAGATAGTGGCGCGAGAGCAGGAAAATCTGCGAGCTGCCCTGCAATGGACGATAACTCGCCAGAGCGAAGAGGCAGAAAACGGCATTGAGATGGCGGTGCGTTTGGGCTGGGCACTGTGGAGATTTTGGAGTGTGAGCGGACGCCTGCATGAAGGGCGCACCTTCCTTGAACGCGTCTTAGTGGCTTGCGAGAAGAGTGAGGCATCTGTGCGAGCGAAGGCACTCTCTGCGACGGCCCTGATCGCCTCATATCAGGGTGATTATGTGCGAGCAGAACAACTCTGCGGAGAGGCTCTCACCCTTTTCCAGCAGCTCGCGGATCAGAGGGGTATCGTCCATGTCCTCGCTGTTCAGATAGGAGTTGCCCTTCATCGGCGTCAGTCTACACATATCCTCGCGCTGGCTGAAGAATCTCTCGCCCTCCTCAGAAAGGAAGGTGATCACTGGTGGACTGCTTACTTCCTCATCGTCCTGGCGCGTGCAGCGTCTTTCAAGCATGAGTATGCGCGGGCCTCCCAGCTCTTTGAGGAAAGTCTGACACTCTTGAGAATGCTGGGCTACCCAGGAGATATAGCCTGGCCACTCCTCTACCTGGCGCACGACCTGATTGTCCAGGGAGAGCATACGCGAGCACTTCCCTTGTTAGAAGAGGGCCTGACACTCAGCCGGAGGGCTGACAGCAAGGGCGGACTGGCTTACGCGCTCAGTCTGTTGGGACAGGCGGCCTTTGAGCAAGGTGACGTGGCTAGTGCCAGCAAATACTTTACCGAGAGTCTGCGGCTCAACCAGGAGGTGGGTCATCAGCAGAGTGTTTCCCGCTCGTTCTTCTTCCTGGCAAGTGGGATGGCATTGCAGGAGGATTATATCCAGGCGCACACCATCTATGAGGAAGGATTGGCCATCGCCATTAGGTTGGAACATCGTGGGTTAATTGCCTCGTGCCTGGAGGGGTTAGCAATAGTAGTCACTGCGCAAGGACAACCTGCCTGGGCAGCGCTTCTATGGGGCGCAGCCCAAACCATGCATCAGGATCGAGGCTCATCGTTGCCTCAGGTGATGCACGACCGCGCTGAGCAGGCACAGACCACGGCACGCACCTTGCTGGGGGAAAAAATGTTTACTGTAGCGTGGGCAGAAGGACGTGCCATGTCACCACAACAGGTTCTGACTGTCCGGGAGCCATTTTCCCTGAGCAGCCAGGTACACACCGAAGCGGTGAGTACCCATGGCAAGACACGCTTCCCCCATCAATTGACACGCCGCGAGACAGAAGTGTTGCGCTTAGTGGCAGAGGGGCTGACCGATGCCCAGATAGCCCAAAAGCTCGTTCTGAGTTCTGGTACCGTAAGTTGGTATGTGAGATCTATTTGTAGCAAGCTGAGCGTCTCTTCACGCACCGCTGCAACTCGCGCTGCCATCGAACAGAATCTGCTCTAGCAGCGGATCCCTCCTCTACTACTCACCATGACACGACTTTCCACATTTCTGCAAGACACACGGGTGTATCATGCTCCCCTGCAATTCTATAGGGTGTTCTGGCGCAGAACCGATTGTATCTCGCACAGAAAATCCTCTATTTCTACGGATGTGTTACGGCCTGCCACCAGGTAGACTATGAGCAATGGTTCTGTAGATGAAGACCACGAGACCTCTCTAGAAGAAAGATGGAACAACTCATATAAATACTGCCCGCGAAAAAGAGCGGCAGTGGTGAGCAAAGAAAGGAAACTACTCGTCATGTCTCAAACAGCGCATCGTCTCAACCTCATAGATACGATGATCACCGAGGCAGCCCAAAAAGGACTGTTACATCTCACGGCGGATAGCGATACCCTTGATGGACGAATAATCCATCTGGACGGTCGACCACTCATCAATTTTGGTGTGTGCAGTTATCTTGGCCTGGAAATGGACCCACGCCTTAAGCAAGGAACGATCGATGCCGTCCTGCGTTATGGCACACAATTCGCCTCGTCGCGAGGCTACCTATCTGCTCCACCCTATAGGGAACTGGAACACATGCTGCAACGTATCGTCGATGCTCCGGTGCTGGTGACACCGACGACGACGCTGGGACATCTGGCAGCCATTCCCACCCTGATTGGGGAAGAGGATGCAGTGCTTATGGATCAGCAGGTTCACAACAGTGTCCAGATGGCTGTGGAGCATGTGCGTGCCATTGGCGCCTCAGTAGAAGTCGTTCGTCACAACGACATGCAAGCTCTCGATACACGTCTCAGCGAGTTGAGTACACACTATTCGCGTGTCTGGTACCTGGCCGATGGCGTGTACAGCATGTTCGGTGACGTAGTTCCTCTTGCGGAGCTCAGGCACTTGCTCCAGTGCTATCCAAACCTGCATCTCTATCTCGACGATGCTCATGGCATGAGCTGGACGGGGCCTCACGGGCGTGGGTACGTATTGAGTCACCTGCCAGAGCGGAATCGTGTCGTGGTTGCTCTCTCGATGGCAAAAGGGTTCGCCGCGGGAGGTGGCGTGCTCGTCTTCCCTGATACCGAAATGCTGCACCGGGTGCGTAACTGTGGAGGACCGATGATCTTCTCCGGGCCTGTCCAACCCCCAATGCTGGGAGCGGCTATTGCCTCTGCTCGCATTCACCTTTCGCCGGAGATCACCTCCATGCAACAGGAATTGTTCGAGCGTATTCAATTATGCAATGATCTCATGCAGGAAAAGAACCTCCCACTTGTCTCTTCAGCGATAACGCCTATCCGTTTCGTCGCGACCGGCTGGACCCGCGTCGCACACAATCTAATGCATCGCTTGATGGAGGTGGGCTTCTTTCCCAATATCGTGGGCTTCCCCGCCGTCCCGCTCAAACAATCAGGCATCCGCATCACCATTACGCGGCACCATAGCGCGGACGACATTCGTTCTCTCGTCGATGCGCTTGCGTACCACTTACCCCTCGCGCTAGAGGAGGAAGGAAGTGGGTTCAGTGACATCGCGAAGTTCTTCCGTCGTTCCATGCCCCCTCTCACTCCTCTTTCGCCAACTGTTTCGAACCGATTCAGGGTGTACTCCCCTTTGATAAAAGGAGCATAAAGCTTAAAGATGTTAAAACAGAACACAAAGGAAAAAACTCATGAGTAACCAACAATTATCACAAAATGGCTTCGGTGGTCGGAATGCTGTGGTGATTGGTGCTAGTATGGCCGGGCTGCTGGCCAGTCGCATCCTTTCCGAACATTTCGAGCGAGTAACAGTGATCGAGCGCGATCAGCTTCCACAGGAGACGCAGGCTCGCAAGGGCGTGCCTCAGGGTCGGCATGTCCATATACTGCTGCACAAAGGCGCGTCTATTATGCAGAGACTCTTCCCAGACCTCTTTCCCGCGCTTATTCAGGATGGCAGCATCGCCATCGATACGGTTGCCAACTTCCATTGGTATAACTTTGGGGCGTGGAAACCTCGCTTTAGGAGCGGCATCACATTCTACAGCCAGAGCCGCCCCTTGCTGGAAGGACACGTACGTGAGCGAGTGGTAGCGAGAAGCAACGTGTACTTTCTCGATGCGTGCGAAGTAGTCAAGCTCTGTGCCAATGATGATGCCACGCAAATTACTGGAGTTCAAATACGACATCGTCTAGGTGAGTCTCATGAAGAAGTTCTTGCTGCTGATCTCGTCGTGGACGCCAGCGGACGTGGTTCGCAGACTCCTCAGTGGCTGGTCGCCCTTGGCTATGACAAAGTAGAGGAAAGCACAATCAAGGTGGATGTCGGCTATGCGACCCGTGTCTATCGTCGCCCTGAGCACAATAACTTCGACCACGATGTCCTGGCGGTCTACTCGACACCTCCTGCTGAGAAACGAGCAGGTGTTCTCGCGCCCATCGAAGAGAATCGCTGGATCGTGACGATGATCGGCTGGATACGCGATTATCCACCCGACGACGAGGCTGGCTTTCTCGCCTTTGCCCGTAGCTTGCCACAGCCTGACCTCTATAACGCACTTCAAGATGCCGAGCCATTGACGCCAATTGCCATTCATAAATTTCCAGCCAATCGTCGACGCCACTACGAGCGCCTGTCCAGCTTTCCAGAAGGATTCGTGGCCCTTGGCGATGCGGTGTGCAGTTTTAACCCGGTGTACGGGCAAGGCATGACGGCGGCAGCACTGGAAGCCGATATGCTCAATACCCTGCTGTATCAGCAACGAGAGCGTGGAAACATAACTGGTTTCTCTCGTCGTTTCCAGAAAAAGATCACGAAGATTGTGGATACCTTCTGGTTATTGGCCGCGAGCGAAGATTTCCGTCATCCTGAAACGCAAGGGCAAAGACCGCTGGGCGTCAATCTCCTGAACCGCTATGCACGCCGCGTCCACGAACTTTCAACGTTCGACCCACAGGTGACGTTACTTCTCTATCAAGTTTTGCAAGCGATCAAATCCCCAATGGCACTGTTCAGCCTACCTATACTGGCAAAAGTGCTCTTCAAAAGAGCACCTCGAAAAAGCCAGCAAGCAGGAACGAGCGTTTCACTCACAGCAGGAGATGCCATCGTTTCCTCTTTGCCGGAGCACGAAGAACACACGCAAGCGTGCCTTCGGTAGACGCGAAAACCTATTAGTTGTGAGCACGTAGCATACTCAGAAAGTAGTTATAACAGGAGGATAGATATGGCAATGACCAACAATGGCCTGTCCTATTGGCAGGCCGAAAGCGAAGACATCGATCTCCTTAATATCACTATTGGCGACCTCTTAGACCGTCAAGCTGAAGCGTTTTCCGACCGTGAAGCTCTTGTGTACTCGTGTTATCCTGAGTTCGGTTCGGCCCTCGACATGCGCTGGACCTACCAGGATTACCATGAACAGGCTAACGCCGTAGCCAGGGGATTACTGGCTTTGGGCCTGGACAAAGGAGACCATATTGCTGTCTGGGCAGCCAACTTGCCGCAGTGGCCGCTTTTGCAGATGGCTGCAGCCAAAGCTGGCCTGGTCCTGGTCACGATCAATCCCATTCTGCGTGCGAGCGAGGTCGAATACATTCTCAAGCAGGGGGATATCCGTGCCTTGTTCTCCATGGCCCGGATACGTGACCATGATTGCTTGGCAACGATCCGCTCGCTCATTACTTCTGGCAACCAACAAGGCGAAGTAACGAGTGAGCACCTCCCACTCCTACGTGCGGTATGCCTGTTAGGGGCATCTCCTGGTGCTGGATTGCCCCAGGAGGGCTGGCGCCCACTGCTCTTCGATGAGCTGCTCATGCGTGGAAAACAGATCAGCGAAGTAGCGCTGAGCGAACGACAAACGTCTGTCACGCCTGGCGATCCCGCCATGATTATCTATACATCTGGCACAACCGGCTTTCCTAAAGGGACTTTGCTGACACATCATAGCCTGATCAATAATGCGCGCCTGCTTGCAAAGCGGTGGGAAGCCAATCAAGATACCCGTATTGCGGTATTGGTGCCCTTTTTTCATGCTATGGGGTGTGTGTCGGGAACACTGGCCGCGCTCTGTCTTGGCTGCTCCCTGCATCCCCTCTTGGCCTTTGATACCCTGAAAGCTTTGCACATCATCAGTCGTGAACGCTGCACCCTTTTGTCAGGAACGCCCACCATGATTACAGCGCTCATGCAATACCCTGATCTTAGTATGCATGATCTTTCTTCGCTGGAACTGATAGGTACAGGTGGTGCGCCTGTACCCGTTGCCCTTATGGAGCGTGTCAAAAAGCACATAGGAGCAGATGTTTTTATTGGCTTTGGTCAGACAGAGGCCACCTGCGGCATCACTGCAACGCTCTCGGACGATCCATTTGAACGGAAGGCAGCGACGGTGGGAAGAGCGCTTCCACATACCGAGGTCAAGATCATCGATGCGGAAACAGGAACTGTTCTTCCTGTTGGGGAGCGTGGAGAACTCTGCTGTCGCGGCTACCTTGTCATGGCAGGCTACTACAAGATGCTGGAGAGGACAGCAGAGGCAATTGATACCGAAGGTTGGTTACATACGGGTGATCTGGCAACGATGGATGGATGCGGCTATGTGAACATTGTTGGTCGGCTCAAGGACATGGTCATTCGTGGCGGTGAGAACCTATTCCCGCGCGAAATTGAGGAGTTCCTCATCCGCCACCCCAAGGTGGCTGACGTACAGGTCGTGGGAGTGCCAGATGCCTTCTTTGGTGAAGAATTGCTCGCCGTGGTCATCGCGAAATCAGGAGAACAACTGAGCGAACGAGAGTTACGCACCTACTGCAAAGGGCAGATCAGCCACCAGAAGATCCCACGCTACTTCCAATTCGTTACCTCCTATCCTTTAACAGGGAGCGGGAAGGTCCAGAAGTTTGTGTTGCGAGAAAATATCATCAAAGCTTGGGATCTCGAGATGAAGTAGCATAATGACAGTGACTAAGAAGAGGAAAGCTCTTCTTAGTCACTGTGCAGACAAAACGACGCCAGTACTTTAACTGGAGAGTGACTGTTCCTGTACTTTTCGCCAAAAAATTGCAGCGAACCTCGTGTCATCAAGGTGGACAAAAACGCAGCGTCCCCCAAAGCGTTGGCTGAACTCAAAGAAGCAGGACTCATTGCCGATAGCGGTGAGCAGAGGCAAGTCAAAAAGCGCAATTTTGTTACCTCACTGGAATATTTTGCTGATGCCACCCGTTAGATGGTGTAGAAAGCTTGTTGAGGGTTGGAACGTTCTTGTGTATTGCAAAAGCTTGAAAGAGCGAGAAGGACGCGCTGAACGTATCTCGCTCTTTCAAGCTCAAAGCAGTGATGAACGTTCCGTATTCTCAGATACTGGAAATCGACACGTCGGAGCACGGCCTTCATGGTCAATTTAACCATGTGTACCACTAACATGAAAGACGAGACTCGGTAGCAATGACAAGGATATTGCCGGAAGTAACCGTGTATGCTGGGCCTATGGGTGCTGGTAAAACGACGCGACTCTATGGCAAGATGGGCGAGCTTGCTCACCTTGGCATTCCGTATGAGGCCTATAGGCCGGGAGTGGACGTTCGAGACGTGGTGATCGCTCCTCGTGGCTATGTCGTGAGTGGAAACGCGGCTCTTCCCCCAAACTGTACCACCGTCGAAGCGCTTGCTGATATTCCCATTGAGCAGCTTGTGCGGCGCGGTATCAGGACGGTTTTCCTGGAAGAGTGGTTCATGTTTGGCTTTGATCAGCAGCGGCGTCCGATCTCAGGCCTCTATCGTGACATGATGGGACGGTGGGCTTTGGCTGGTATTGAGCGAGTCTATGCAGCGGGACTTGATCAAGGAGCGAGCGGCAATCAGTTTGGCTTGGTGGCAGATGCTCGCAGATATGGCGCAAAAGTGGTCGTTTGTACGGCCAGATGTGAATATCCGGTCAATGGTGAACGTGATCCGAAATGCGGACGTGCAGCCCGCAATAGTCAAATCTATGATGGACGTGACAACCGAGCATTTGACATGGAGACCTTACCTGACCTTCTGCCCGAAGGGTTGCGTCCGAACGATCGGTATCGTGCCGTGTGTACGGAGCACCTCCTGTTGCCCAGAGAACAGACAAAGCCATTTGACCCCATGCAGACCTAGATATGAACGGACCGGAAGACATCACGAAGCACTTCGTGATGTCTTCCGGTCCGTTCATACTCAAGAGCCATTACTCATGACAATGGCCCTCAGCCCCAAATCAGGTGTTGAAGTAGTGCTCTTCCATGTCTGGGAGAAGTCGCGGGCGCACAGGCTGCCATCCCAAGAGTTCTCGCGTCTGTGCACTCAACCTCGGCATGTCGAGCCTCGCCGAGATGTCGGTCGCCGCCACGGCACCGAGAAAAGAGCCGAAGTGGGCGTCTGCCTCTTCACGGGAAATGCTGACCACCGGCAGGTTCAGGTGGCGACCGATGACGTCGGCGATGTCGCGGAATGGCACACCCTCGTCGCCAGCCCCGTAAAGCCGTGATCCCGCCGGGGCGACTTCCAGTGCCAAGCGGAACAAGCATGCCGCATCAAGGCGATGGATAGCAGGCCAACGGTTGGACCCGTCGCCTATGTAGGCAGAGACGCCCTTCGTGCGGGCGACGTTAATCAGCATTGGCACGAAGCCCTTGTCGCCCTCGTCGTGTACGGACGGAGAAAGAGAGACGACCGATGCTCGCACTCCAGCAAGTGTGAGCACCGCGTTCTCCGATGCCTCCCCGTTCAGGTGAGCGGTGGTCACGAACGGCTTGCCTGTGCCCTCAAGTGCCGCCCCCATCGTCTGGACGGCGCGCAGATCGCTGGTAAGCGCGGCTGCGAAGTCCGAGAAGTTGTGCACAAACGCCAGGTGAATGACACCGTCGGCAGCGGCGGCACCGAGGCGCAGGCTGTCGGGTTCGTCAAGGGAACCTCGCTGCACCTCGGCCCCTGCTTCTTTCAGTGCCGTAGTACCAGTATCTGAGCGGGTCAGGCCAACGACCTGATGACCAGCACCGATGAGTTCGCGGACGACGGCGGAACCGATATAGCCTGTTGCTCCTGTGACGAAAACACGCATAAGAACGTTCTCCTTCTACTGGTAGGATGAAGCGTGAATGTGATAACATGAGGTTACCTCCTTCTATAGTAACGGAGGGACCCTCACTTTGTCAAGGGCTAATCTTCCTGGGAGAAAGGAGTTCCATTCAATGAACGAGCCACCACAAGCCAACCGCCCAATGCGAGCTGATGCACAGCGCAACTACGCCAGCCTGCTGAACGCGGCGCGAGTCGCCATCTCGGAGCGCGGCGCTGACATCGTCCTTGAGGACGTTGCCAGATCGGCTGGGGTTGCCATCGGAACGCTGTACCGCCACTTTCCCACGCGTCAGGATCTCCTTGAGGCAGTGTTTCTGGATGAGGCCAATGAATTGAGGGTGCACGTTGAAAAACTCACAAGCGCTCCAGTTCCTTTCGACGCTTTGATCAGCTGGCTTCGTCTTCAGATGGACTTTCGCGGCTCAGGGGCGGAGCATGGGAGCAGCCATCATGGCTGCCAAGCACGTTCCGGGGACGAGAATCTATGCAGCGAACAGAGCGATGCTCGAGGCGGGAAATGTTCTGTTGCTCCGCGCCCAGACCGCAGGACAAATCCGCACGGATGTCCATCTTGTCGACGTGATACGACTTGTCTACGGAATCGTCATAATAAACGAACATGCGTCTGACCCTGATGGGGCCGACCGAATGCTCGATCTCGTCATCGCCGGCATCAGAACACAATGATGAGAACGTGTCTCTGCATTGCAGAGCTTCCAGAGATAATCTGCACTGGCTGGAAAAGCGCAATGCGGGCGGTCTGTGCAGCGGGAAGCCTCACCGTGCAATGGAAAGCCACATCTGGTGCAGTGGAAAGGTGGTCTTCACAAAAAGTTACATTACATCATCTGATAGACTGCTCCCGACTCATATGGGCTGCTGGATTCACCTGATCCTGCTTGTAGCTTTCCTGATAAGCCTCGATCACCATCCGACATATTTCCTGCGGATCGTCAGAGAGGCGTAGTAAGCTAGCATCCTCAGCATTAACCTTCCCTGTCGCCAGCATCGTATCGTTAATCCAGCTAAGTAGACCAGCCCAATAGCGAGAATCGTAGAGGATGACTGGGAAATGGCTTACTTTTTTGGTCTGGATGAGCGTCAAAGCCTCAAAAAGCTCATCCATTGTACCAAACCCCCCAGGAAAAATGATGAAGGCCTCGGCATACTTAATGAACATCGTTTTACGCACAAAGAAGTAGCGAAAATCTAACGATATATCCAGGTAGGGATTAGAACCCTGCTCAAAAGGGAGTTCGATGTTGCAGCCAATAGAAGTATTTTCCCCTTCTTGTCCACCTTTGTTGGCAGCCTCCATAATACCTGGGCCACCACCAGTGATAATGCCGAATCCTGCCTTTGCCAATAAACGGGCAGTTTCAACCGCTGCCGCATAGGACGGGTCTTCCGGTTTCACTCGTGCCGAACCAAAGATAGCCACTGAGGGAGGGATATGTGACAGTGCATCAAAACCATCGACAAACTCGCTCATAATGCGAAAAACACGCCAGGGATCGGTAACAGTAAAGTCAAAGTGCATCGCACGTTCAAGTGCATGCTCTTCCTCCTTGACCTGTTCAGGTGACTCCGGTTCCGTTGAGCTCACCAGCGGTTGCGTAGGCCGATGGAGCAATCGCTCATCCTCAGTCACCTGTCCTTGATTTCTCCCCTGCTGATATCGTGATGGAGTTTTGCCATTTTTCCGGTTATTGTTCCGACTCATCTTCTTCATCGCCTTCCTCAGTGTCGCTTTAATTGGGCCGTCGCTTCAAAATGACTGTGCTCAGCGGCGGCAGTGTTAAGAGTATTGATTGTGCGCAGGATTGCCAGAATATTGGCCCGGTGGGCATGGGTTGAAGATTTTCTAAGCCACTTCCACCATAGCGATTCGCGTCGCTATTCAGTAATTCAATATATTCTCCCTCGGCTGGTACTCCCACTCTATACCCGTGCCGAGGGACGGGAGTGAAGTTACTGATAAAAATGAGCGTATCGCTGGGCTCTTTACTGTTCCGCATAAAGGATATAACGCTATTATCTGAATCATGGGGATCAATCCAGGTAAAACCACCTGGATCAGCGTCCAACTCGCTTAGTGCTACTTCACTCTGATAGATCGAATTCAGGTCGCGCAAATAGTGCTGCAGTTGCGCGTGACGCGGATCACTCGGTGGAGATAATAAATGCCAATCAATGCTCTCACCGAAATTCCACTCACGCCATTGCCCAAACTCAGCACCCATAAACAGGAGCTTTTTGCCGGGATGCCCCCACATATAGCCATAAAACGCCCGCAAATTGGCGAAGCGTTGCCACAGATCACCAGGCATCTTATTGATCATGGATCCCTTGATATGCACGACTTCGTCATGTGAAAGTGGCAGCACAAAATTTTCGGAGTACGCGTACATCAGCGAAAAGGTGATGTTGTTGTGGTGGAAACGCCGAAAGATGGGATCCAAATGCATATACTCCAGCATATCGTGCATCCAACCCATATTCCACTTCAGGCTGAATCCTAATCCTCCCACATACGTCGGGCGTGACACAAGAGGCCATGCAGTTGACTCTTCAGCTACTGTGACTGTACCAGGCTGTTCCGCGTAAACTGCCTCATTCAATTGACGGAGAAAATCTACCGCCTCCAAATGCTCACGCCCTCCATACTGGTTGGTGACCCACTCCCCCGGCTTTCGCAAGTAATCGAGATACAGCATCGAGGCCACCGCGTCCACACGCAAACCATCGATATGATACTCCCGCAGCCAGAACAACGCATTCGCGATCAAAAAATTGCGCACCTCACTGCGTCCGTAATCAAAGATCAGCGTACCCCATTCTTTATGTTCGCCCTTGCGCGAATCCGCATATTCATAAAGATGAGTGCCATCAAAATAACTCAATGCATGCCCATCTTTAGGAAAGTGCCCCGGCACCCAGTCCAGAAAGATGCCAATTCCCTGTTGGTGTACATAATCAACGAAATAATGGAAATCCTCCGCTGTGCCATAGCGGCTGGTTGGAGCATAAAAGCCCGTGACCTGGTATCCCCACGAACCATCAAAAGGATACTCGGAAATCGGCATCAGTTCGATATGTGTAAAACCCAGGTCTTTGACGTAGGCTGTCAGGGCATGCGCTAACTCCCGGTAGGTCATAAAACGCGTTTCCTCCGGGTTGCCTTCTTCTCTTCTTTCGGGAACATGCATCCAAGAGCCAAGGTGTACTTCATAAATAGAGATCGGCGCACTCAACCGATGATGCTCTTCCCTGTGCTGCATCCATGCTTCGTCTTGCCACTGATGATGATGGATATCTGCCACGATACTGGCGGTCTTAGGGCGCAACTCGGAGGCAAAACCATAGGGATCGCTCTTCTCCGCGGAATAATTGTTGTGGCGCGAATAAATAACATATTTGTACAGTACACCGTTGCGCAGTCCTGGCACAAAGCATTCCCAGACCCCTAGATCATTATGGCGTAAATACATCTGGTTAGCGCTGCGATTCCAGCTATTAAAATCGCCAATGACGGCGACAGATAGCGCATTGGGTGCCCAAACAGCAAAATTCACCCCGGCGACACCGTTTACTACACGCTCATGCGCCCCCATCTTTTCATAGATGCGATAGTTTTTTCCTTGCCCAAACAGGTACAGATCGAAATCGCTAAAGATGGAAGGAATTACCTCTTCCTTTGCAATGGATGTGTCATCGGGTATATTATCTTGTTGCGGTGGCACTGTCATAGCTTTTTCCTCAGCATTCTTTATTATTAAAACTATTCCGATACTGGGCCTCATACGGCTCCATCAGATAGTATCACCATTAAGAATAGCACATATGGGAAGTAGTATTTTCCTAAATTGGAAGCCCTTTTTATTCTACCTTGAGTAGACCTTTACCTTTCGTTTACGCTGTACTATCATTGGGTTGAGTCGCAAATCAACATAGGAGAAACGCCAGTATGTCATCCTTACCACAACATTCTCTCTTTTATGACCTGGGCATCCATCGAGTGCTTGACCCACCAGGCACATTACCACAACCAGCCTGGAAACTGGATAATACACCACAAGCCAAGGCCACCGAGACACTCATCAACGTGCAAAAGCTACATATAGACTCCGCCAGCTTCACCCAGATTGCACATGCATGCAAATATGAACCCGCGAGCATGCGCACCCATATTATGGATATTATAGCAAGGCGAGGAAAAATGCATAATCCCGTCACAGGTTCTGGTGGTGTTCTGCTGGGAACAATTGAGCAACTGGACGAAGCCTATGGGAAAATGCACAACCTGACTATAGGAGATACCATCGTCAGCCTGACCTCCTTGAGTTGGCTACCGCTCCACCTTGAGCAAATACACGCCATCCACCTTGACCGTTCCGAGCTAGAAGTCACAGGCAAAGCCATAATTTTTCGCAGCAATCCCCTAGCAACACTCCCCGCAGACCTCCCACAAGCAATCGTTGTCCCGGCGCTGGATGTCGCGGGTGCTCCTGCTCGCGTCGCCACCATGGTCATGGCCGGTCAACAGGTCACCGTGTTGGGCGCAGGCGGCGCTGCTGGCCTCCTCACACTATGCGCGCTTCGTCAAAAGCTCGGTCACAGTGGCCAGCTCATCGCCATTGAATATAGTGACAAGGCATTGCAGGACATCGCCAGCCTAGACGTGGCCAATGTGCTCCTTCGTGGTGATGCAACCCGCCCTTTAGAGCTCATCGAGCAACTACAGAACGCCTACCCCGAACTTGATTACCCGTCCGATCTCACCATCAATGTTGTCAATGTACCCAACACTGAATTCGCTAGCATCCTACTCACAAAACCGGATGGTCGTATCCTGTTCTTCAGTATGGGCACCAGCTTTACCATTGCCGCATTGGGCGCCGAAGGCATGGCCCGACAGGTCGAGATGCATATCGGTAATGGCTATATGCCAGATCATGGTAAGGTCGCCATTCAGTTACTACGTGACTTTCCAAAGTTACGCACTATCTTTACCCGACGCTTTAGTCCAGCAGGAACAGTGTACGAATGATGACTTCTCTTGCCTCCATCATTGCCAATGCCAACATCCACCGCCTCGCCCTGATTGGCCTCTCAAAAAACGTGGGCAAAACTACCACCACCAATTACTTACTCGAGACTCTACTGAACGAACAGTTCTATCAAGCGAGGGAATTAGCTATAACATCATTGGGCCTGGATGGCGAAGCCAGCGATGCTCTGACCGGACTTCCTAAACCACGGTATGTGCCAGCAGCAGGCCTCTTAATCGCCACTACCGCTGATCTGTTACGTCAAGCAGAAAGTGATGGCGCACAATTCGAACATCTCGCGCTCTTATCTGGCAGAACCGCTTTAGGGCCAGTCATCCTTGCTCGCGTCCTACAACCAGGACGCGTTATGCTCGCTGGACCTACATTGTTACGCGACCTGCGTTATACATTCGCCCAATTCCAAAGCTATGGTGCACGCTTGAGCATTATTGATGGCGCGATTAATCGCTTGGGCGCGGCTGCCGTAACCGATGCCTGTATCGTCTGTACTGGTGCCAGCGTTGGTGCCACGCCAGAGCTTGTTGCGCGCAGAACCGCCAATGTACTCACCCTCCTATCAACACCACAAACAGCATTGACAGATGCCTATAGGAAGCTCCATCCTCAGGCTCGCTTACTCACCTTCGCCTCAGATGACAACGAATCATTCAATGCGCAGACCATAACAATTTATGCAGGCTCCATAGAACCTGCTGCCGAGGCACACTGGATTGTCGAGAGTTTGCAAGGTAAACAAACCATGCAAAATCCCGTCTATTTCCTGCGTGGTGCTTTAACCGAAGAACTCACCAGAGAGCTCTTGACACAGTTACCCTTGTCACCTCCTGCTAAAGCAGCAGAACTTATCGTCAGCGATGGCACAAAGATTTTTTGTCACTCTGTTGTCTTACAACGACTCTCCGCTAGGGGACTACACATAAGGGTAGCCAATGCTATCCGTATCCTGGCAATAACCATCAATCCTTATGCGCCAGAATATCTCTGTTCTCCGCGGCATTTACTTGATGCTCTCGTGAAAGAATTGTCAGCACCGCATCCTCTCATACTCGATGTCGTTTCAGGCCTCCATTTCCCATGACAATTGCTCTAGATGAGTCGTAATCAACGCACACCGCGTATACACTATAGCGAGACGATCCCAAATGACTCATCCCACTACAACATCATTGCGCAACTATACCAACCTCTGCCCAAAATGCTAGAATATTGCATGTGGTAAAGATAGAGAAGGGAGATTACATTTCTATGACCATAAACTTAGCTACCATGAAACAACGACTCTTGGCAAAGCAAGCTGAACTGCAACAGAATATAGACAGTTTGACCGAGGCCCATCCCACTCCGGTTGGAACTATTGAGGCCGGTGATGGTTCAAAGGAGTTTGAAGACGTGGCTATTGACTTCTTGGAGACACAAAAGGAACAGTCGCTGGAAGTCAATTCACGCTCCTTACTTTCCGAGGTGCAGGATGCTCTGCAACGTATCACCGATGGCACCTACGGCATATGCGTCGTCTGCGGAGAACCCATTCCTGAGAAACGTCTGGAAGCCATTCCATGGGCAGCGCGTTGTATAAAAGACGAGGAACAGCTAGAACAGAGAAACCTCAGCGTCACAGAAACATACGATGCTGACCTGAACTAGCCATAACTGACATCACCACAAAGACGTTCATCTCCTTTCCAAACCGTAGTAAATCAGGTACAATACAAACACCTATTCAACTAGCGCAATGGAAAGGAAATGAACATACCGTGTCGGTCAAAAAAGCTCGTAGAAATGATGTCCTGGCACTCCTGACAGTCATTGTAGTGATTGTCCTGGATCAATGGACGAAAAATTTGGTGGTGCAGCAGTTAAGCCCACCTGAAAGCCACCCGCCGCTACCACTGATCGGGCCGTATCTCTCTATATTCTATATACAGAATGCAGGCGCGGCCTTTAGCATGTTTGCCAATACCTATGTACTCGCGTTCTTGATCGCTGCGGCAGTCTGTCTGATCGCTTTTTTGTATGCACGTATGATTAACAACGGCCCTTTACTGCTCAAGTTCATTTTCGGCATGATCATTGGTGGTGCGGCCGGTAATCTAATCGATCGCGCTATACGCGGTGGGCGAGTCGTTGACTTCATTTTCTTTCGCATTCCTGCTATAGGATTCAATTTTGCTATTTTCAATATCGCTGATGCCTCCATCTCTGTAGGCGTTTTTTTGCTCTTCATTTTTATCTTGGTTGGAGGGCTCCGCAAACCTCACCCTGAAACAAAAAGCGAAGAAGAAATACTAGCACCAGTAAAGAAGAGCGGTGTCCTCCGCTCCACGGAGCAAGATGCACAACCTTGATATTTCCCAACCAGAGCAATCACTCAAATGGAACATCACCGAAGAGCATGTAGGAACGCGGCTTGATCGCTTCCTCGTCTCGATGCTCACTGCAACGTCACGCACAACAGTCCAACAACTGATTAGCGACGGGGGAATACTCGTCAATGAACGTACCAGTAAGCCCGGCTATGTGTTAAGGAATGGCGATGAGGTAGAAGTGTCTTCCACTACAGCCAAGCCCGCAGCGAGCACGGTTGCACCACACCTCTTGCCCCTCGATATTGTCTATGAAGATGATGACTTACTGGTTATCAACAAACAGGCTGGCATGGTGGTTCATCCAGCGGCTGGACATGCCGACGATACACTCGTGAACGCCTTGCTGGCACGCTACCCTGCTCTACAAGATGCGGAAGGAGATCGCCCCGGCATCGTTCATCGCCTCGATCGCGATACTTCAGGCCTGATCATTGTCGCTAAAAATTTGCCTACTCAGGCCGCTCTGATCGAGCAGATGAAGCGGCACGAGATCACAAAACGCTACCTGGCCCTCGTAGAAGGGAACGTTTCACTCGATCATGGCAGCATCGATGCTCCCATTGGACGCGATCAGCGCCATCGCCAGAAAATGGCCGTCACTGCCGTAGGTAGCAGAGAGGCTATCACCCACTTCCATGTGCTAGAGCGTTTCCAACGCCATACACTGTTACTCGTGCAGTTGGAAACTGGACGCACACACCAGATTCGCGTGCATTTGCAAGCTATAGGCCACCCTGTCGTCGGCGACCCCGTCTATGGGTCAGGGCATACCAATCCCCATATTCCCTTGCATCGTCAGTTTCTCCACGCCTCCCAACTCTCTTTTACGCATCCTATCACAGGCATCCTATTGAATCTTGAGGCACCTTTGCCCGCTGACCTGGATTTTGTGTTGCACCAGAATCTTTCTCTATAGTCCCTTGCCAAAAATACCTTCGTCGGCTATACTATCTACAGAGCAACAATCAACACCTTCTTAGTGACAACCTACCAGTGCTCTCTACTAATCGTTGCTTAGCTCAATTCTGCACTAGCAACCCGACTTCTTTGACTCCAAAATCATTGCTACTACCAATATGGGCTATTTTCGATGTGATTCTTTGTGTTTCCACGAAAGTTGCTGTACATTACGTTCTGTGCAATGAACAGCCCAGATGGAAACTCTGTTCTATATTGCGTGTTTTAAAATTGTTTTAAAATAAGTGGAATTGATGTGGGGTGGGGTAGTGGAGGAGGATTCCTCCGGCCAATTGCCGGTATTTCTTCAATTGAGGAAACAGTGGCTTTTACCCGTGAGGAAAGGAGAAAACAAAATATGCCAGTGCTAGATTCAACCGATCGCATTGCGCCGCGTAGTGTTTTACGGCATCGCCCCATTGGGGGGAATAGTGCCTATACAGGAAAACGTTCACAAACAACAATCTCAACACCTATGGTGAAACGGGCCTCTCGGCCCCAGCCACAAATAGCTGAAACGCCGCTGCCAGCGGATGAGGCTGCGGTAGATGAATTGCAGGACGAAACAGATGACGATGAGGGCGGAAATGATAGTGAAGATGATGACGATGGGGCTGCGAAAACGCATCTTCAAATTCCAGTAAGGCGTGTCAATACCACCACAACAGCGAAGACTCTGCCTAGGACTCCATTCCCGGGTGCCCCGTCTCATAAGCGTTTCTTTTTGCGCAATGCCCATCCACTCCTGTACCTTGGCATCGGTATGTTGGGCATGCTCGTATTATGGACCGTTCTGGTAAGTTTCATCTCTTGGTATAGTACAACCATGGATGATGTACACTACGGTCGGCCTCGTACCTATCAGGTAGATCAGTACGTCGGTCATAACGAGTCCCCTGGAAATCCCAGCCATTTTATCGCCATAAACCTGCATGGTCACATCGAAGTCATCGAATTCCCCGGCGGTGATGCTTCACATGCACGCATCTTCCTGGGACCACAACTGTTTACCTCCAATAGCGATCTTGTTGTCGTCACATTACGCTTCGTAGATGTCAACGGCGATCATAAACCAGATATGGTTGTTAACTTCCAAGGCTCACAAGTCGTGTTTATCAACGACCAGGGAACTTACCGTCCACTTAGCGCAAATGAACGTCCTGCGGTAGAGCAGTTTTTACAGCAGCATCCCTGATCGTCCCAGCGATAAACTCTTGACAGAGTCGGAACACTTCCTCTTGTTCAACTCCCATAGTTATGACGTGGTCAGACCGTTCAAGCCAGTGCAAAAATTTAGGCAGGGCAGCCGTTGCTTGGTGATAAATTTCCTCGGCACACGCTGGCTTGACGGTCTGGTCTTGTTTACTCTGAATGATACACAGCGGCGAACGAACATACTTTAAGCGTCTCCGGGCGATAGCCGTGATACGCATCAGTTCATCAATTGCAGGTACAGGTATACGCACCATGCGCTTAAGGTGCGCTACTACTTGCGCATCTGAGAAATCAATCGTTGCCGCTGGATCGCGCAACCGCGCTTGCGCCAACGTCTTTTCTTGCACCTTTGGGTTGCTGAAATCTAGCATTTGCAGTGGGTAGAACCACTTGATAAAGTAGCGCGCAATAGGCAATGCCATCATCTGCCAGCCCCCTTCAAAGCGACTTGGAGTTGACATAACAATCAATCCATCTATTTCATCTGCGTGTCGTTCAGCCAGTAGGAGGGAGATCACACCGCCCATCGATAGTCCAGCTATAAATACGTAGGGATACTGTGCAAGGGTAGCCAACCCCTCTTCCGCTGCGGTCAACCATTGCTTACGAGTTACATGTAAGAGTTCATCTGTATTACCACCGTGGCCTGGCAGACATAGACCATAGACACGGATATTATGCTGCGCCAATGCTTCGCCCAATCCACGCATTTCGGCAGGAGTGCCACTGAAGCCGTGAATAAGCAAACAGGCGATATGAGACTTCTCTGGGCCAAGAAAAAAGGCCGCGTTCTGCTCCCGTGCATTCATAACAAAAAACCTCCCGCCGTGCTACTAATTGTTTTTTCTACCATAGCACGATAGGGGGTAATACATCAAGGCAAGCGTTCTTGCTTCTTGGTGTTACTTTTTTGCACCTTTTTTGTCAGAATGCTTTTTGCTTGCTTTGGGCTCTACCTCTATAATTGGGGCAGCGACTTCGCCAGCAGCCTGCGAAAGAACTGCGCCGACCGAAAACCCTACACGCTTGCGAGCAGGAATAGTAATCTGCTTACCGCCGCGAATTGACTTGACCTTGCGCGCTGCAACCTCACGCAGATTCCAGGTACCAAAACCCATCAAACGTACTTCGTGGCCTTGTGCGACCGAATCGCGCACAACCTCTGTGAAGGCATCAATTACTTTACTGGTCTCTTTCAAGTTCAAACCAGCCTTAGCGGCGACCTGATGAACCAGTTCATCTTTCCCGACGACATTGGTGTTTTTTTCAGGTGAAACTGTGGTCATTTGCTGTGTGACTCCTTATCTATTTTCAGTAGTATAGGCCAAGCATTCTGCACGTTCCCCATGGTCAAGCCCGCCTAGCTAAACCAGACAAGCTACATACGTGCATTGCTTCCCAAGATGGTGTCTCCATCCACTTTCACTATACCGAGTCCCACCAAATGCGCATAGGCTGCCTTAATATAAATTGTCCGTCAAACCAACCTCAAGCTCATCCAGAATATAATGCCGCGCCGTAACCTCAATACTTTTATGGCCAAGGGCAAGCTGAGCCTTGCGGATATCCTTGGAAGCTAGTTGTGTCCCCACGAAACGTCGAAAATCATGCGGCTTAATATATGCCAGATTGCATTGCTCAGTATAGCGTTTCACAATGTTCCATACCGTCACCTCTGAAATCGGCTCTGCTTTAGGGATGGCTGCTCGTGTAGTGAAAGAAGTAAAAATATAAGCGGACTGAATAGAGCGATCTGCCAGCCATGCCACAATCAAGTCATGTGCCTCAATGGAGATATGTGCATCCCTTGGCTCAATATCAGTCTTACCAATGACTTGCAGAACATAGCCTTTGCCTCTTCTTATCATCTGCTCTACTGTCAAAGTAGCCAGTTCGGAGGCTCGTAACCCCGATGAAGCCAGGGTCGCTAGCAAAGCTCTATCGCGTATTCCCACTAATGTTGTATCATCAGGAGCTTGACATAATCTACGCATATCTTCTGGCGTAATCCTGGTACGCCCATGCTGCTTGAGCCGATTCTTGAGTGCCTTCACCTTCACCCCATCGACACCTTGAAATTTCAGTGCAATCATCTCACTGACCATATCTTTAGAGGCAGCCTGCTTGACAATTCTCTTGACCGCACTAATCATCCTATTAATGGTATTTGGTGACATGGCACTCTCCAGAGCTAAATTATCGCGCCACGCCATGAGCGTCAGTGGACTCAACGGATCCAGCTTCTGCGTTTCAGCAAAAGTAATATACGCCGCCACATCACGCTTATACATCGCCAGCGACGACTCCGCAAGCTGACCTGCCAACAAATTGCGCACATCAAACACCTGGACATCACTAGGCATCAAATGTCCCATTGCCTCAACGACCGTTAACTCCTCGTCCATGGAATAAGCTCTCCTCATTTATCCATAATTAAAGCGTCATTTACTTAACCTTTATTATACCGACTTTTTACCCTTTTAGCAAGTGCAAACATTTAGAATTTTTGTATAGACATTTTCACAAAGTTATCGGTAGCAATAGCCACTACCGATAACATCCATACTGACTATCGCTACCGATATATATTGACGTAGCCCTTCAACTCGCTTATACTTGACTTCAAAATGTGGGAGCAGACTTTATGGCTAAAGATATAACTTCGGAAGATCAAATAGGTCATACCATGCAGGAACGCTACGCCGAAGAACTTGCCGGACCAGATGATTTCTGGCTTACGATTACCGATGCCGCCAGAGCTACACGGCGACAAGACGTCAGTATTCGGCGCTGGATTAGTAAGGGTTTGCTTCCTGTGCGCCGTCAACACGTTGGGCTAAATCAGCGCACCAGGCTCGTTCGTGCCAGCGACCTCGCTGCTCTAACGCCCATCATTGACCCCGCAGGTGCCATTAGCACTGAACGCGGACAACTCGATCTTACCAGTATTCCTCTCCAACAGGCGCAGATTACAGCGTCACAGAAAGAGATAAAGGCTCTGCTTGAGGCTATGCAGAGCAAGACCACCGCTGAAATTGAGCTATTACGCGATGTACTGGAGACGCAAAAACTACAGCAAGAAAATAACTTGGCCACAGTTCAGACAGAATTGACACGAAATCTGCTCAAGCAAAGTAATGAACTTATGCAACACCAACACGCTGTAGGAGCTATACTAGCGGCACAAGAAGCCGAAACCAGAGGTAAAATCACAGACATCGAAACGCAATTAGCATCTTCTGAAAGCACCTTAGAGCAACACATCAGTACAGTATCGCAACAGACCAACTATTATGTCAACTCTATACAGCAAGCGATGCTAAAACAGCAGCAAAGTATTGATGGACTAGCAGCCATCCTAGAATACCAAGCACAAACACAAGAGCAACTTGAACAGCATATACTACAACTTACCGCAAAACTTGAGGATCAGCAGAAGTATTTTCATACCAAACTGCTGCAACTTGAACAGCACAGCCAACAATCCGCTCAACAGGTCGCTTTGCTTACAGAGCAAACAAATCAATATGAAAAAGACCAACAGCAACTAACCCTATTCATTAACAACCAGCAGGAGCATATCACCTCCCTGGAAGAACGCCTCGAACAATTACAGAATGATTATGTCAAGTTGAAGTCAGTTAAGCCTAAACATCCCTATCAATAGCCCCAGACAAAAAGTGGATTATTTATGCCTCTGTCCACATCTTCGCCAACGTCCGACGCACACGTCCCAGCCAGGCTGGCAGTGCGGTAGCCCACGACAGACGCTCCATAACATCATCGATGAGTATATCCCCTTCTCCTTGCAGCGCGAAGAAAAGATCTTCTAGAGGGCCATTGATGGTGGCAATCGGCGCGATAAGGTTGAGTGCATCGCCTAACACTGAGGCTTCCTGCGGTGCAGGAGGATAGATTGCCCCGTAGGCGGCAAGGAAAAGGCGCGCGCGTTCAGCATCAAAGCCACGTTTAGTCAATGGCTTGGTCAAGCTGGTTTGCGGCTGCCAGTCTAACGCGCTGAAATAGAACAGCCCATAGGCAAGCTCAAAGATGCGCTTCTCCCAGTGCGAGGCCTCCCAATTGAGTACCGCCGACACATCTTGCACGTCGAAGCGCAGGTTCAGCGCGTGATAGTCGCCGTGAATATGGAATTCGGGCAGACCGCGCACCGAGCCAATCGAGACCATAGAGGATGGCAAGACCGCCTCCCACTGATCGCACCAGTTTGAAAGCGCAGCAGCGATGGCGGCAATCTCTTGTTCCTCAGCTTTGCCACGCGCCAGGTTGAGATAGCCCTGCACGACACCCCCTATATGTGCCTCGGATGGCCAGCGATGTATGGGGCCAGGATAGCGTCGCGCCGCCTGGTGGATACGCGCCAGCATCGCTCCCGCCGCACTGACCCAGGCCAGTTGGCTTTGTGTGCTAAACTCAGTGCCAGTTGGTTCTTGTTCCAGCTCAAAGACATCCTCATCAATCGCAACCATAGGCTCACCCGTCGGTGCCAGCCAGAGCGAGGGCATAGGGATGCCAGCTTTGTGCAGGAAATCGCGGAAGGCATAGCGATGCTGTCGATCTTCATCGCGCAATCCTTCTGACCGCTCGCGCAACACATAGTGCTGCCCCTCGATGTCAACCAGCAAACTCAAACGTCCGGACGAGGAAGATGCGTCAGGTCCTACAATGTTCCACGCGTCAATGCCAAAAGCTTGCTTGATCTCATCAAGATCAAGCAAGCTTTCTTCTTCCTCTTCCACGGGAAATTCATTCATACACTGGTTCCCGTTTCCACTCAGATCTCTGTCGGCAGATCGGAACGCTTGCCCCACTCGTTCCAAGAACCATCATAATTCGTCAATTTGGGATAGCCCAGCATCGCTAGACAGAACAAGACCGAAGTAGCGGCCACGCCTCCGTTACAATACGCCACCACGTGTTGTTCTGGCTGTACACCATTGGCAGAGAATGCGCGTGCCAGTTCCTCATTACCACGAAATGTGCCCGTCTCAGCGTTGATTAACTCTTCCCGTGGGACGTTCAATGCCCCGGGAATATGTCCGGGCCGTCCATGCCCACGCACCTTCGCGCCCGTATATTGTCCCTTATCCCGCGCATCCACCATAGTCACATTCTGTTCTTTGAGAAAAGCCAGCACATCTTCAGCAGTGGCTCGCATATGGGGCTGCACCTCAGGCGTAAAGACTGCCGCTGGATATTCAGCTATAGCCACCTCGGTGGGCAGATTCTCGCGTTGCCATTTGGGAAATCCACCGTCCAGCACAACAACCTGGTCATGTCCATAATAATTGAGTGCCCACCACAGACGTGTCGCAAACTGAGACGAGAGATGGCTATCATACGCCACAACCAGATGCTGATCGCCAATACCCAGACGTCCTAACACTTCAGCAAAGCGTTCTGCCGGGGCAATTTGTGCCTCCACAGTGGCATCGGGATCGACGATATCGCTACTCCAATCGATATACAATGCCCCAGGAATATGTCCCTGCTCATAATCATCACGAGCACCGACATAGAGCGCGTCCTGGACACCATTGATCTCAACTTCACGGACATACCCACGCATATCGACAATACGCAAATGTGGATCGTGCAGGTGTTCCGCCAACCACGAAGTTTCTACCAAAAACTGGTTTCTGTCCATGTACTACCTCCCCAATTGCAAACAAATCCAATTACGAGAACAGCCCGGCGGAATCAGGATTATCAGTGCTCACAAAATGAGCCGGTGTGCCAAACAAGTTCATGGGATTCACTTTCACTACAACCATTGATGCATTGGGAGTTTTCGTAGTAAAGTAACGCTGGACTGTCATGCCGAGTGGGCGTGCCAGGATCAGCGCGGCAGTCGAAGCCAGGATCACATTATTGGCAGTATTGAAGGGCTTGCGCATTTTTGCCACAGCCATCGCGGAAAGTCCAGTTAGCATTCCCGCCACCGCCAGGTTTGTGCCACAACGTTCATGAATGGCCAACTCCGGTTGTGTCGTTCGTAATAGGTGCAGTGCTTCCTGCGCGGCAGGCATAATAGCCTCGGTCGGCACATCGCCAAATACAAAGAAGCCGATAGCAGACGAAACACCCGCCAATCGCACTTCGGGATATTTCTTGCTCAAAAGCACAATCGTAGCATGCTCTAGGGCGTGATTTTGCCTGACTGCACTCCCTAACAATACCTGCTGCGTCGCCGCGACTATTGGATTGATGGAACCCATCAGAATATAATCCTTCCTCTTACTTTTTACTTAATATGTTGTGTTGAAAACCACAACTTCATCCCCGAAACAGATAACATCGCCATCGTTCAAGCTCACTGGCTGATACACGCGAGTGTTGTTCACCTGCGTGCCATTTGCACTCTGCAAGTCTTCTAGAAACCACCGCCCATTATCGAACCAGAGCCGCGCATGGCGTCTCGATACGGTTCGCCCTGCAATGATCAGATCATTGCCATTTGTGCGCCCAATCGTAGTGACATCTTGATGAAACAGGTAAGAATGCCCACCCAATGCTCCATTCTGGATCGTCAGTCGCGCCAGAATAGGGCGACCATTTGGCCCCATATAGCGATCATTGACGGCACGTTTATCCGAGAGTTCGTAGCCACACGAAGTGCAGAACAGGCGTGTACTGGGATTGGAAGCCCCGCAACGGAAGCAAGGTAACGTCACTACTTGTTGACCGCCTGCATTGAAAGATGGCTGTATGGACATGGGAATACCAGGGGTATTCTGGCCTAAACCACTGCTTCCACCGCTCACACTTGATAGTGGTTGCGAAACATTATTATTCTGCATATCCAGTTGTGGCATAGCTGAAGACATTCCTGGACGCCAGCGTGAAGGCATCGAGAGATGGGAAGCGCTCAAGGCACTGGTCAGGGCAGTAATCAGTTCATCCGTCGTCTGATAACGCTCCTGGGCAGATTTAGCCGTCATCTTTACTACGACCTGCTCAATCGGTGCCGGCACACTCGCTGCACGCAACATCTCCACAGGCAATGGCTCATTGAGGTGCTTCACGGTAATCGTCAGTGGATTATCCGCGCTGAAAGGTACCCTACCAGCGAGGCAGTGGAACAGTACAATACCCAGCGAATAGATATCGCTGCGACGATCAACGGCCTGTCCTGTCCCCTGTTCTGGCGACATATATTGTGGTGTACCAATACCCGTTCCCACCCGTGTCAAATTCGTCGTACCCTCCAGAATTTTGGCAATACCAAAGTCCGAGAGCAAGAGATAGCCGTCTTTGCGCAATAACATATTGGCTGGCTTCACATCCCGGTGAATAATCCCATTCCGGTGCGCACAATCGAGTCCCTCCGCCGCCTGAATCATATAATCGATAGCTTCTGGCACCGGTAGTGCTCGCTTCAAACGATCTTTGAGTGTGCCTCCTTCGACATACTCCATCACGATATAGGTAATATTATCCTGATCTCCAAAATCATGAATCTGCAAAATATTGGGGTGAATCAGTTTAGCAACCGCCCTGGCCTCCTGCACAAAACGCTTGACGAAAACTGGATCTCGCGCATGATAGGCCGGTAAAACCTTGATCGCCACATAGCGATCAAGGTTGGGTTGATAGGCTTTGAAGACGGTCGCCATACCGCCAACACCAATACGCTCGACGATGCGAAACTGGCCCAGTGATTTTCCCACCAGTGTATTCAGATCGTCACTATTCCCCGTTTGCATATAAGGCGGCTCCTATTTTCCTGTCACACAATTTCTTACAGCCTTGATTATACAGATAGCGGCTGCTTATGTCGAGAGTGTATTTGCATCTACGCTAATAAGAACGTTATTTACCGATGCACATGTCCTTAAGTATCCGTACCTGAGATTACCAGTTATAGCTCGTGTGAATGCTTGCTATAACAAACGTAATTACTGCCTATCCCTCTAACAAAAGCGTTTCAGGGTCTTCCACCAATTCCTTAATTCTCACAAGAAACCGCACAGCTTCACCACCATCCACGATCCGATGATCGTATGAGAGGGCCACGTACATCATCGGTCGTATTACTACCTGACCATCGATAGCGACTGGTCGCTGCTCAATCTTGTGCATACCCAATATACCAACCTGTGGCGCATTCAAAATGGGCGTTGAAAGCATTGAACCAAAAACACCGCCGTTGGTAATCGTGAACGTGCCGCCTTGTAACTCCGCTAATGTTAACGTATTACTCCTGGCTTTTTTTGCCAGCTCAGCAATTTCACTCTCAATGGCGGCAAAACTCTTGCGATCAGCATCCCGCAACACTGGCACCACGAGTCCTTCCTCCACACCTACAGCAATACCAATATCATAATAGTGCTTGAGGATCATCTCGTTGCCCTGTATCTCCGCGTTCAGGCGCGGAAAAGCTTTCAACGCTCCTATCGTGGCCTTCGTAAAAAAAGACATGAAGCCGAGTGACACATTGTGTCTTTCCTTGAAAGCGTCCTTGCGTCGGTTGCGCATCTCCATCACTGCACTCATATCGATCTCGTTGAAGGTCGTCAGCATAGCGGCGTTATGCTGAGCCTCTACCAGTCTCTGCGCTATCGTCTGCCGCCGTCGCGACAGTCGCACGCGCTCTTCCCGCCCACTAGTGACCGATGGCTGCAATGGTTTCGACGCTGGTGTAACTGCCGAAACAGGAGGGGTAACCACTTGGGCTTGTTGGGATACTTTCTCCGGCTCTACTACAATACGCTGCGAAGGCGCGGTTTTCTGCGCATTTTGCTCCATGTAGGTAATAACATCGTCCTTAGTCACGCGACCATGAGGACTTGTACCCCGTACTTGCGATATATCCACCGCGTGTTCTTCCGCGATACGTCGTGCCAACGGCGAAGGTGGACGTTGCCCATCACTTATTGCTTGGAGCGACCCTGTTGGCGTCCTCTGCCCATTATTGGTGGACTGACCAGCCGGTAACTGGCCCGTTGGTATTTTCTGCCCTTCTTTTGTCGCTGGCGCGGGAGCCGCGCTCACACTACTACTTTCACCTATTGTGGCTAGCACCTCGCCCACCGCAACCGTATCACCCTCTTGCTTGAGGATTTTTTGCAAAACACCGCTCTGATCGGCAGTCACTTCTACATTAACCTTATCGGTTTCTAGTTCTACAAGGGCTTCGCCTTGGCTCACCTGATCGCCCTCGTGTTTCAACCACGTTGCAATCACTGCATCAACCAGTGATTCCCCCAACGTTGGGACGCGTATCTCAACGGACATGTTTGCCTCCATGTTCTTTTATTGGTGTGCCAAAAGCATCCCTCATCAATTGCATCTGCTCAGCCGTAAACAAATCCATAAAGCCTGAGGCAGGGCTTGCGCGTTCAGGACGCGCAACAACACTGATTTCTACATCATAATTGATCAGTGTCGGCAGCTTGGACGAGATATAACGCCATGCCCCCATGTTTTGTGGCTCTTCCTGCACCCAGGAAACTTCCTCCAGGCGCGGATAGTTCGCCAACACCTTCTTCAGCTCTTTTTCAGGGAAAGGATAGAGCATTTCGACGCGCACAATAGCAACATCAGTAGCCGAAGCGCGTCTCTCATGTGACAGCAGATCAACCGCGATCTTGCCAGTACACAATACTACGCGCCGAATATCTTTGGCATGTGCTAGAGACATTGTATCATCTATTACCGGCTGAAATGTCCCTTCGGCTAAGTCCGTCAATGTTGCTGACGCGAGGGTGTGACGCAGCAAACTTTTCGGCGTCATCACCACCAGAGGTCGCGGATTGCGATGCAAATTATACGCTTGCAAGCGCAGTAGATGGTAGAACTGTGCCGCAGTCGAACAATTGGCGACCCGCCAGTTATCCTGCGCCGACAATTGTAGGTATCTTTCCAGGCGCGCACTGGAGTGTTCTGGCCCTTGCCCCTCGTAGCCATGCGGTAGCAGGAGCACCAAGGACGACTGCTGTTTCCACTTCGCACGAGCTGAAGCAATAAACTGATCGATGATAACCTGGCCCGCGTTCGCGAAATCACCAAATTGCGCTTCCCATATCACCAGTGAATCGGGCGCATCGACGCTATAACCATACTCAAAACCAAGTGCCGCCGCTTCACTCAAAGGGCTATTATAGATGGAAAATGAAGCCTGTGCCTCGCTGAGGTGCTGCAATGGTACATATACTTCATTATGCTGATCGTGCAAAACTGCGTGGCGATGACTAAACGTGCCGCGTTCGACATCTTGACCTGTAATGCGAATTGGCGTCCCTTCTGCCAAAATGGTGGCAAAAGCAAGTGCTTCAGCCTGACCCCAGTCAATCCCACCTCCTGCGCCCATTGTATTCGCACGCCTCTGCAACAAACGAACCAATTTGCTATTCGGCAAAAAGTTATCTGGCCAGCTTAGCAATTCGTTATTGAATGTAATAAGCTGCTCGGCGGAAACAACAGGTGGCTCTTCTAGGTCAACAAAATGCCCGTTGCCATTATGGCCGTTTGGCTCCTCTTGCTCGAGCAGGAGTCCATTGCTCGCTTCTTGCTTGGCTTGCTCCAATAATGAGAATGCATCCTGTACCATCTCATCAGCCTCTTTTTGCGTGAGAATATGCTGTTGTTCAAGCTGCAGTGCATAGAGTGCGCGTACCGTAGGGTGAGTACGGATAATTTCATACATGTGCGGCTGCGTGAAGGCCGGTTCATCACCCTCGTTATGACCCCAGCGCCGATAACCTACGAGGTCAATCAGGATATCCTTGTGAAAATGGTCGCGGTAGGCATGGGCCATCCGCACCGCGGTCAGACAAGCCTCTGGATCATCAGCATTGACATGGATGATCGGTATCTCAAATCCTTTCGCCAGGTCTGAGGAGAATTGGGTGGAGCGGCTATCCTCTGGTTCTGTGGTAAAACCTAACTGGTTGTTCACAATAATATGAATAGTACCACCAACCCAATAGCCCTTGAGATGCCACAGATTCAATGTTTCCGCCACCACACCCTCACCAGAGAACGCGGCATCGCCATGAATAACCACCGGCAGCGCGTGATCTACCTCCAGCAATGGGCTACCCGCTGCCTTCGTCACTTCCTGCGACGCCCTTGCCATACCCTCGATGACAGGGTTAACAAACTCCAGGTGACTTGGATTGGGCGACAAGACGATGCGCAGATCGACCGAGGCTCCCTCTCCCAGAATGTGTTCCGCACCCAGGTGATATTTGACATCTCCCGTCCATCCAAAGCCAAAGGTATCCGTTAATGGAACGCCTTCTTCGTGCTTCGCGTGGCTGAATTCTGCCAGTATCTCGCGGTAGGGTTTGCCCAGTACATGCGCCAATACATTGAGCCTGCCCCGGTGCGCCATACCGATAATAACATCATGCGTACCAGACTCAATCGCACCCGCAATAATCTCGTCGAGCATTGGAACTAGGGCATCGGTTCCCTCCAGCGAGAAGCGTTTCTGCCCCGGGAACGTCTGGTGTAGATAGCGTTCAAACACCTCTACCAGCGTAAGTCGTTGTAACAGTTTTTGTCTTGCTGACGCTCCTTGCGTCTCTTGATATAGACGCAAGCCGACAGCATCGCGCAACCAACCGCGCTCCACAGGACTTTTCACTTGGTCAAATTCATAACTGATCGTACCGGAGTACATTGCTCGCAGGTTCGCAATCGCTTCAAGCGCGTTTCGTGCCTGTTCGCCAGCATGGCCACCCACCACTGTCGGTGGCAGTTGGGCCAGGTCTTCATCGGTAATGCCATGCGCCTCAGTTAAAAGCGCTGGATCACCCAATGGCTCCGTGCCTAAGGGGTCGAGGTGTGCGCCAAGATGGCCTCGTTCGCGTATAGCATGCGCCAGTTCGGAAGCAGCGACGACACGCGCTACCTGTAATGGCGTGCTCTCTTGTCTCTCCTGTTCCGCTAATGGTGCCTCTTCCCCTTGGGCCTCTTCTGCCCACGTCTCGAACATGGCGCGTGTCGTCGCATCAACATTGGCCGGATTTTGTAGATATCGATCATATAATTCTAGGACATAGCCTGCATTAGGTCCATAAAATGTTTCTAGGTCGCGCATTATATTTCCTTTAGGTTATTAACGAAGTTAATAACCGGCTAACAAGCAGTGTTTTCAAAGCACTACCTCTGTTAGCTCCAACTACTGTATTTTATCACAATTGCACAGACTTTCCTCCTTGTCATATGCGCAAATTCCTGCTATACTGATTACGAACAAGCCAATCAATCACAGGCTATGAAGGAAACAGTAGGTCGCAACGTCTTGTCACAGCGAATCCGGGTCTGGTGCAACCGGATCAAGCGTGCAGCCCGAACATCATTCCTGAGCCACCGGTCGAACATGTGCAGTAGACCTGGTCGGAACCTTCCCGTTATCATAAAGGACTGCTATCCCCACTCATGATGGGCGAAGTAGTAAAACCAAGTGAGCCATGAAATCAATGTGCGAACATGCGTACATGGCTAATGAGGGTGGTACCGCGGGAGTTCCTCTCGTCCCTATGTATGTATATTGGGCGAGGGGATTTTTTATTGAGTAAATTTTAGTTAAGGAGAGCAGCAGCATGAAAACAAAATTGCTCTACCACGAAAACAGCTTTACCTTTGAATGTACGGCCAAAGTTGTCGCGGTAGAAGGCGACGAAGTGGCACTCGACGCCACCGTCTTCTATCCCGGTGGCGGCGGTCAAATGGCAGATCATGGCACAATCTCATGGGATGACTATCAGGTTGAAGCCAGCGTGCTTGCCATGAATAAACGTGAAGATATTGTCTGGCACATGCTCAGTTGCACACCACCGCCTGTCGGCAGCGAAGTCGTTGGAACCATTGACTGGGATTTTCGCTATAAAATGATGCGTACCCACACAGCCCTTCATATTCTTTGTGGCACCATCTGGAAAGAATTTGGTGTCCAGGTTACGGGCGGCCAAATGTATCCAGATCGAGCACGTATGGACTTTGCCATGGAAAATCTCAATAAAGAACGTATTGCCTACATTGAAGAAAAAGTGAATGAAGCAGTACAGGCCGACTATCCTATTAAAGTCTATACCCTGCCACGCGAAAAGGCTTTCGCCATACCCGACCTGGTACGCACAAAGATTAACCTGTTGCCATCAGGCATCGAAGAGATACGCATCGTCGAGATTGTCGGACTTGATTTACAAGCCGATGGCGGCACCCATGTCGCCCACACGAAAGAAGTCGATGGCATTCGCATTACCAAAACCGAAAACAAAGGCAAAATCAATAAACGTCTAGAAATTATGTTAACAAGCTAAAGACAATAGCAAAGGCAAGGCAAGAGGAGGCTGAAGTGTCCGTGAAATCCAGTGTATTCAAACCAGTGACAGCGGCAGACCGCGTCGATTATCCCGCGCTAGAACGTACCATCCAACAATGGTGGGACGACAACGGTGTCTTGCGCATGTACCTCACGCGCAATGAGCATAGCGACAAGCAGTATTCGTTCCTGGATGGTCCCATCACCGCGAATAATCCTATGGGTGTCCATCATGCTTGGGGACGCACCTATAAAGACCTGTACCAGCGCGTCAAAACGATGCAAGGCTATAAGCAACGCTATCAAAATGGCTTTGACTGTCAGGGCCTCTGGGTCGAGGTTGAAGTCGAAAAGGAGCTTGGTATGAAAACCAAGCTCGATATCGAAGCCTATGGTATCGACGCGTTTGTTCAGCGTTGTAAAGAGCGTGTCTTCAAATTCGCCAAACGCCAGAGCGAGCAATCCATCCGCCTCGGCTATTGGATGGATTGGGGCCATGACTACTATACCCTTTCGGATGAAAATAACTACACCATCTGGTCATTCCTGAAGAAATGCCAGGAGCGCGGCCTGATCTACAAGGGACATGACGTCATGCCCTGGTGTCCACGTTGTGCCACCGGCATCTCCAATATGGAAATTGAGTCAGAAGGCTACAAGGAAGTCAGCCATCTCAGCCTCTATGTCCGCTTTCCCTTGGTCGATCGCCCTGGTGAGTATCTCCTGGCTTGGACAACGACGCCGTGGACGTTGGCAGCTAATGTCGCCGCCGCAGTTCACCCCGACCTCTCCTATGCCAAAGTTGAGCAGGATGGCGAGTTTTACTACCTGGCAGAAGCACTGCTCCCACTCTTAAAAGCTCTTAAAGGACGCGACAAAGGTGATTACCATGTTGTCGAAACCCTCAAGGGCAGTGACATGGTGGGCTGGAGCTATCTTGGTCCTTTTGATGAGCTTCCGGCGGAGAAAGATGTAGTGCATACGGTCGTGCCATGGAAAGAAGTCAGCGCGACCGAGGGCACTGGCATCGTCCACATCGCCCCCGGTTGTGGTCGCGAAGACTTTGGCCTCGCGAAGGAGTTCAACTTGGCTGTCGTTGCTCCCGTTGACGAATTTGGCGTCTACCTCGAAGGCTATGATTGGCTTACCGGGCAGAGCGCCTCTGCCGTGGGGCAACAGGTCGCGGACAATCTGACCCAGAAGGGATTGCTCTACCGTCCACAAAACTATAAGCACCGCTATCCAACCTGCTGGCGTTGTAAGACCGAACTGATCTTCCGCCTGGTAAACGAGTGGTTCATCTCTATGGATCAACTGCGCTACGAGATCATGGATATCGTCAAGCAAATCACCTGGATCCCCGCCTTTGGCCTGGATCGAGAGATGGATTGGTTGCGTAACATGGACGATTGGATGATCTCCAAGAAACGCTATTGGGGCCTGGCTCTGCCCATCTACGATTGCCCACAATGTGGCACCTTCGAGGTTGTTGGTAGCGAATATGAACTCAAAGAACGCGCTACATCCGGTTGGGACGTGTTTGAAGGTCATTCTCCACACCGACCTTGGGTTGACGCTGTCAAGATCCAGTGTAAAAACTGTGGCGCAGAGGTCTCGCGCGTCAAAGATGTCGGTAACCCCTGGCTCGATGCTGGTATCGTTCCTTTTTCGACGATGCATTACCGCACTGACCATGCCTACTGGGAGCAGTGGTTCCCCGCCGACTTCGTCACCGAGTCCTTCCCTGGCCAGTTCAAGAACTGGTTCTATTCGATGCTGGTGATGAGTACCGTACTTGAGAACACCGCCCCGTTCAAGTCCCTCTTTGGCTATGCCTTGCTGATGGGCGAGGACGGGACACCCATGCACAAATCAAAAGGCAACCTGGTGGTTTTCGATGATGCTGCTGATCGCGTCGGCTCTGACACCATGCGCTGGCTCTATGCCAACCATGTACCTGAGCAAAACCTCAACTTCCCCCGTATTCCCACGGAGGAAGACCTGGAGAAGTCAGCACAAACGGGCCTGCCCGTTCGACTGAGCGAGAAATGGATGTTGGTACGCCGCACCCTGGATAAAATCTGGAATGTGTATGGCTTCTTTGTCAGCTATGCCAATATCGACCAGTTCGATCCAACACAGCACCAGTTACCTGTCGCCCAGCGCAGCGAGCTAGATCGCTGGATCCTCTCTGAGTTACAGCAAACTATCCGTGCCGTGAACGATGGCTTGACACAGTACGATACCACTAAGCCAGCGGAGGCCTTACAAGCATTCCTTGATGACCTCTCCAACTGGTACCTGCGGCGCAGTCGCGAACGCATCTGGAAAACTGACATGGACAATGACAAGTTGGCGGCATTTCTCACGCTCTATGAGTGCCTGACCACGCTCGTCACTGTGCTTTCTCCCTTCATGCCTTTCATGACGGAAGAACTCTACCAGAATCTCGTGCGCAATGTGAACGACAAAGCACCTTTAAGTGTGCATCTCTGCGACTGGCCCCAGGTACAGGAAGACCTGATCGATGAACAATTGACCCGCGAAACACATCTCGTCATGCGTCTCGTTGGCCTCGGTCGCTCCGCTCGCGAAAAAGCACAGATCAAAGTGCGCCAGCCCTTGAACGCCCTGTATGTGCGTGTTCCCAGCCTGGCCGAGGAAGAGGCCGTCATGCGTCTCAGCGAACAGGTACTCGAAGAGCTAAACATCAAGCGCTTAGAGTTGATCGCCAGCGATAGCAATATGCTGGCCTATACGCTGAAGCCCCAGGTCAAAGTACTCGGCCCAAAATATGGACCACTGGTACAGAAAATCCTGGCGAAATTCAAAGCACTGGACGCCCACGGCACCCAGGAGGCCGCCAAGCTGCTCAATGAGACAGGCTCGTTGAACTTCACCATCGATGGTCAGCAGGTCGAACTTACCGCGGACGAAGTCGAAGTTATCGCTACCGCGCAACCAGGCTTTGTCACCGCCGAGGAACGCGGCTATATCGTTGCCCTAGAAACAACGATCACGCCACAATTACGTGAAGAGGGTCTTGTGCGCGACCTGACGCACTACGTGCAAGATATGAGAAAAAAGGCTGGCTTCAGCATCGAGGACCATATCGGATTGGCCTTCTACACCAACGCCGAACTGGCCCAAACGCTTCTCCACTATGGCGAAGTCATATGCTCCGAAACTTTGGCTGACTACTTGCTCGTCTCCATCAGCGAGCACGACAAGCCCTCGTTCACGGAGGTCTATCGCGAAAAAATCTCTCCAACTTCCGCCAAGAAGCTGGAAGCCTACACAGTCGAGGTCGTCTTAGGGAAAATGTAGCAGAACCTGCTAACGTAACAACTACTACATTGTCTCTCTTCATGTCGAGCTGCTGGTCGAGCCGTTGCCCAAGCTATCATTTGAGTGAGAACCTACTCAATGTTCAGTGGTGTCATTGATTCTGCGAGGCTTTTCACTATTAGAAGATTTCCACATAGCCTTCTGTTCCATTCACGCGAATTCGTTGCCCATCTTTTATCAGTTTGGTAGCACTTTCCACTCCGACAACTGCTGGTAAGCCATATTCACGTGCGATCACTGATCCATGGGTCATCAGTCCACCAACTTCGGTGACGAGGCCTTTTATGGATACAAACAATGGTGTCCAGCTAGGGTCAGTAAAGGAGGTGACTAAGATATCTCCATCTTCTATAGCAGCATCTTCCATGTTTAAGATGACACGTGCTCGTCCCTCTATAACTCCGGAAGAAACAGCTAGACCGACAAGAGCTTCGGCTGGGAGATTTTCTCGTTTGTACTCACCTGCAATGATTTCACCATCAGACGTGATAACACGTGGGGGAGTGAGTTTTTCATAGAATTTGTACTCGTCTTTTCGTTTGCTGATGATCTGGTCATCCAGTGTATATGTGCGTACGACTTCGCGAAGTTCTTCAAAAGTGAGATAGGAGATATCTTCTTTTTCATGAAGAACGTTGGCTTGTACGAGGTGCTCGGCTTCTTTCAGTAACGCCTGCTTATACACGAAGTAGCGAGTAATCATGCCGTATTTTGGATATTCACGATACCCGATGAAATTCCGGATGAGGCTGATCATTCGTTTTGTCTCTTCGGCTTTTCGTTTACCATCCGGTAGTTGCCTCAATCGATCTAATACCTCTTGTTCTTTTTGCAAAGCTTCCTGTCGCCCTTGCTCAAATCTCCGCTTGCTTTCACCTGGTTCAAAGTTTTTGATGTTATTGAGGATCATGGGGACAAGGGTCGTTGGTTTTTCGCTCCAACGAAGTCTCGTTATATCGATTTCCCCGGCACATCGCATGCCGTATTTGTTGAGATACGCATTGAGAGCGTCCCGGCTTTCCTGTCCACCATCAAACGTAACCAGTTCATCCAAAATGCCGTCATCTTTTCCATGCTGTAAGTAATTGATTACTTCCGGATAAGGGCGAATTACATCTGCGACATCCAATAGTATAATGGACCCATAGAAAGAGACCAAAAAAAGAGGCCGGGTAAGATACACTGAACGTATGAAAAAACACTATACAGCAAGCTTTAAAGCTCAGGTAGTCCAAGAACTGCTCAAAGAAGAAAAAACGATAGCCCAGATT
>JBBQXY010000024.1:0-47571 GCA_038209195.1 Ktedonobacterales bacterium
GTAGCGTTTGCTATCGTGGACCAGGATGGCACCGGGGTCAAAGCGGCGCGGCTTGAGGTCGTCAAGCCGCAGGTGACGCTTCACCGCAGGGTACGCCCTGAACAAGACCTGGAAACCGCGATCCAGGCGATAGCCGTCAGCGGTGATATCCGTGCGCACGCGCCCACCAACAGCATCCGACGCCTCTAACACCAGCACCTGCTGGCCTGCCGCGACGAGTTCTTTCGCACAGGTCAACCCGGCCAACCCCGCGCCAACGATGATAATCATCAAAAACTCCTACCACAACGGGTTCATAACAAGACCAGTAATCAATTTCGGATAAAAGTACGTTGACTTCTGCGGCATGCGATCATCGGCCTGTGAAACATCGCAAATCTGTCGCACACGGGTAGCGTTCAGCAGCAGTGCCGCCTGGGCCTCGCCCGTCTGTACCGCCTGCACAGCCAGTTGCGCTTCACGCGTGTAGCGCAGGTAGGTTCCAGCCGCGACATCCTCGGTCTGTATGCCTAGCAAAGCCTCCAAGATGAGCGTATGTGCCACGGCTACATCCAACTCGTTCCAGGCAACGGAATGTCCACTCTCCGCCATACGGCTCCGACCCTGCTCGTTCAGATGCAACAGCCAGTTCTGAGCTCCAGTACTGACTACCAAGGCTGGTTCGGTTGTCCCCGCCTGAGCCAATTGGGCCAACAACATATCGCCAGTCGCCCCACTACCTAACTCGCTCACTGCAAAATAGCGCGCCAGTTGCTCCGTCGATAGATTGCTCAAAGCCGTGGTTGGCAGACCAGCTAGCAAGCGATGCGTGGGTAAGACGAGCAGACCGGGATCATCTACATCGACCAATGCCATCAAGGCAAATTGCACGGCATCATCGATATGTAGCTGGCGTCGTTGTTCCCGAATCTCCTCGCGGTAGTTCAACGCGGTCTCGTAGCGATGATGACCATCCGCGATATACAATTGACGCTCGGCAAAGAAATTCTGGATAAGATCAATGTGCGCGGGGTCTGCAATGTGCTGCAAACGGTGTTCCTCGCCCGCTTCATCGGTAATCTGCACCTCCGCTTTGTCGGCATACGCGGCGAGCAGGCGGCGTATGCGACCTTGCGGATCATCATACAGGCTCATAATCGGGCTGAGATTGGTGGCACACGCCCGCAACAGTTTCAAGCGATCATCCTTGGGCTTCGACAAGGTGTGCTCATGTGGCAACACCACCTTGCTACTCCACGGCTCCAAGCGCACCCGCGCCAACAAACTGCTGCGCGTATACTGCTGACCGTTCTGGCTAAACACCTGCTGGTACAGGTAATAGCCCGGCAAAGCATCCTGGCGCAGCACATTTTGCAGCCGCCATTCCGCCAGCGTAGCCGCCGCACGAGTGTAGCGGTTATTGAGAGTATTGTCGCCATCCTGCTCCACACCAAATTCAAGGCGAATTACGTTATATGGATTGCGTGCATAATATTTCGCCTGTGCCTCTTTAGAAATAACATCATACGGAGGTGTCACCACCTGAGCCAGATCGCCCACCACCTCACGATTGTACCGTATCCCCCGCAAAGCTCTAACATCTGCCATACAAAAAATTCATCACTTTCTACGTCCAAAAAACGCATTTAATTTTTATCAATAATCCCCTGTGTGAAGCAGATGTAGGGGCCGCTTTAGCGCACGAGCCGATAAATCGGCGGTGGGCGCGCTATAGCGGCCCCTACGGTTGCTTGCTACATTCTCACGTGAAATGTATTGGACACAAGTCACCCACTCATCATGCGGCACAAACCCATGCTTCGCACATTGTACCACGTTCAAAAAACTTAGAATTTTTGTTCTTAAAATCTCTTGACAAACCGAGCCACCCATGGTAATATCTCTCTTGTAGAACAAATGTTTAAAACTAAATGAGCTCTCCCAACCCCCTTATCTTCCCCTATAAAACCCTCTTTCTAGCGGTCGGGTGTTCCCTCTCTCTCCCTCTCCCGACCGCTGCCGGTGGAAAGAAACATCTCCATCTCTCCATATCCAAAAAACTCACCGCTTGACGCCCTCCGTCCTGTAACGCTACAATGGAGCCACAAACAGAAGTGAGTTACATTGAACGCAAAGGATAGGTCAGCATGAATCCAGCGATTTGGACATACGTGGGGATTTTGGTCACGATAATCATTCTCTTGTGGGCCTTGTTCGAGGTGAGAGGGAGATTTACTCGTCTTAGTCGTAAGAAGCCAAACATTGGGGCCACGAAAAACACGAAAAACATGAATACGTGGATAAAGTTGGATTCTACCCCTCTCGAGGCCATCCAGGAAGAGCCGCAACTGCTCCCATCGCTACACGAAGATGAGGAAGACGAACAAGAGGAAGAAGCCCAGCACAATCTGCACATTCGCTCCCAGCAAAACGGTCATTATTCGCAGAGCAAAAAACCACTATAGCCGAAGCAAGTTGTTATTCTTTGCGTTCCTCGAGCATGCGCGAAATCTCTGCTAGCACATCGTTCACGTCCAGTTGAGGCGGGTACTGTGATTGCTGCGTAATGGAGGATGAGGATTCGCTAGACTCGCCTAATTCGTCATCCGTGAGGTCGGATATGTCCATGTCCTGGAGAAATTCTTTTTCACAGGCTTCGAGTGCCTCGAGGACGGAGAGGTTGCCATACATGATGCGCGGGAGCAGACTGTGGTACATCGCTATCGTCTGCATCATGGCTCCCAAAGCTAGTTGAAACTGCTCATAGGTAATGGAGCCATCAGCTAGTGGCACAGCTTCTTCCAAACGCACTTCGCCATCGTCCAAATCGAGGCCAAACTTCCCCATCGCGATGCGATAGTTGACCGCCATCAGGGCTTCGAGGCATTCCAAGCGTTTCTTTTTTGAGATGGAACCGATATGCGGCGCGATCAGCATCAACTTTCGTACCTCACCACGCTGTTGAATACCCACGATCATCCGCCACTGCCCATGGTTGCCATGAAAAGCCAGCTCAATAATTTCCTGCTCTCGATCTACATTGGCAATGCGCAAGCCCATCTGTTCCAGGTATTCTACAAGTTGAGGGACACCAAAGTTTCCAGCCATGCCGCGCTCCTTCTCCCGCGATGCTATAATTTTTTTCATGAAGACGAAGACCGCCCACTCATAGTATACCATATCGGTTAAATGAGTATTATTGACGGTTAACAAAGCCAATTCCAACTCACATAAAGGATAGATCAAGCAAGCGTAGGGCGCGATTATTACCTGTCCCCAGACAGGGTGCGCCGCCACTGCCGATTTATCGCAAACGGGACGGGCCGATAAATCGGCAGTGGCGGCGATAAATCGCGCCCTACGATGTGCTTAAATTTGGAAGCGCGTGCCAGCCTGCTTGTAGGCGGCTTGATCGGCGCGGAAGCTGTCGGCGTTTGTGCCACGCGCGGTGGCGAGGAAATCGGCGAAGAGTTGCACTGGTAGAGCGGCCAGCAATGGCGTCAGTTCTTCTGGTATGGCTGAGAGGTCGCCGAGGGAGAACTGCGACCAACCATCACGCGAGAAGAGGGCCGAGGTCTCGGCACTGGGAGCATCACCGATCAGCCAGACACGCACACCGATCTCGCTGCTTGCCAGCAGGAAGTCGGCGATGCGAGGCTGGGCCGGCCCATGCACGCTGATCGGTATGAGCAGATCTTCCGTCTCGAAGGCGACCTGTGGCCCGTGAATGGCCTGCTCCAATTCAAAGCCCTCCGTCGTGACGTAAGCCGCCTCTTTCGCTTTGAGCGCGCCTTCTGGCCCCGTGACGGCATTCGGGCCGGCTCCGATAAAGTACAGGCGTCGCTGCCGCGCCACCGCTTCCTCGGCAATCAGGCGTATCACGTCCTCACGGGCCAGGATACCCTCCATCAAGGCTGGCAGGGCGACCAGACCTTGCTCCAGACTTTGGGCCTGTTCGACATGTCCTAGCCTCTCAGCTAAACGGGCTGCAATCTGCCCCAGGCGCGTTAGAGCTCCCACGTAGCTGATGGAGTGGGTCGAGGAGGGGTCTTGCTCCACCGTTTCCAGTAGGATGGATGGCCCCTGCATCTTCGAGTTCTTGCCGGTAATGCCAATCGTCAAGACGTTGGCTGCGACCGCTCGTTGCACCGCCAGGTTGCCGTGCAGTTTGCTACCGCGATGGCTGACGACGATAACCCCATCGTCTGAGCGCAGTGGGCGCGGATACTGCACAAATTCAAAGGAGCGCACAGCCCAGGCATCGGCGCCAGCCAGTCGCAACAAATATTCGCCCACGGCGGCGGCGTGATAGCTCGTGCCTATACCTGAAAGAAATATGCGCGGCTTCTGTGCTAGTGCTTCCGCAGCTTGTGTCGGCCCATCCCAATCAGCCAGTAATGTGCGCACAGCCTCCGGTTGTGCGTGAATAGAGCGATAAAGGCCCGTCATTTGCTCGTCAATCATGGTGAATTCTCACTCTCTTTCATCGTATATATATCGTAGACATAATGAGCTTAGTTTACCCGATTTTCCGGTCAATGCATACAGCCAAGACCAGCATTCATTGCTATTGCGTTACCACCAAAATGTCACTGTGGTTACGTAGAAGTTACTGATGATAGAACTAATGCGTATATGTAGATATCAAGGAAAAACATTGAACTATTCTTTCTTGCTCATTATACGTAATTGTTGAGGTAATATTAATGGTAAGCAGTATTCATAACCATCTTTCTGAGCAACAGCATGATGACAGTTTCGCGGAACGTGTGCGGAAGGACGCTATACCGAACAGGGCAAATGGGGCAATCTGCCCGAAGGCGAAGTCTTCACTGCACCCGCCACCGTCGATGGTACGCTGGTCTGCGATGTTCTGGGCGACTACTTCTCCGAGAAATATGGTGTATTGAAGCAGCCCGTGGTCATTACCGTGCAGGGTGGCTACGTCACCGCGGTCACGTCTGAGAACAATGCACTGGCGCAAGAAGTGTATGACTACTTGTTCTCGGTGCCCAATGGGAATCGGGCCGGTGAATTTGCCATTGGAACGCTGGCAAGCCTGAAAAAACTGGTCGGCAACCTGTTGCAGGATGAGAAAATGCCTGGACTGCACGTAGCTTTCGGCAATCCCTACCCACAATTTACGGGGGCCGATTGGGATGCACGCATTCACGTCGATGTCATTCCTTCACGCTGTACCATCGAAGTGGATGGACAGGTGATTATGCGCGATGGTCAATTTACCATATAACATAACCAAAACGGGTCGCCAAACGTATAGAGTAGTGATGAGTATCTCTCCCTCCTTTGGGAAGTTGGAAAGGCTGATCTTGCATGTCAATGACCAGGGGCCAACAACTAATAGGGAAAGAAATAGGCTCGTGTTTGCTCGAAAAACTGTTGGGGTATGGGGGATCAAGTGCCGTATTCCTGGCACAGCAACGTGGGGTCGAGCAAAAAGTAGCCATTAAAGTCTTTCTGCCGCGCTCTACTATGAATTTGCAAATGCGGAAGGATTTTTATGCCCGTTTCTTGCGCGAGGCTGAGGCTGTCAGCAATTTAGACTACAGTAACATTCTGCCCATCTTTTCCTATGGTGAGCAGGACGGACTGCCTTATATCATCATGCCTTACATGCCAGGCGGCACACTGCGCGAGTACATCAAATCCCATGGTCGTCTCTCCCTCGCGGAAGCACAATGGTATCTGCAACAGATTGCCGACGCCCTCGATTATGCGCACGCACATGGCTGTGTCCATTGCGATGTAAAACCCGCCAATATCTTGCTCGACGGGGCGGGCAATGTTCAACTTTCGGACTTTGGTATCGTTCATATGATGCCAGCAGAGGCCGATCCCGCTCACCCACAACAACCAGCCGCCAAAGTGCCGGGCATGCTCCTGGGCACCCCAGACTACATCTCGCCGGAACAGGCGATGGGAAAACCATTGGATGGTCGCTCGGATATCTATTCGCTCGGCATCACGCTTTTTACCCTGCTCGCGGGGCACCCTCCTTTCAAGGCCGATTCGACGATAGCTATGGCTCTCTTGCACGTCCACGAACCGCCGCCCGCGCTGAGTTTGCAACGCGCCGATATCTCGCCGACCATTGATCACGTCATTCAAAAAGCTCTTGCCAAGCAACCCGACGCACGCTATCAATCAGCCGGAGCATTGAGTGCCGCATTTAGCGAAGCCATTATCAATGATTACATGGAGCGCAAGAACGACCAACAGCAGAAGTTTCCTGCTTCGCAAAACGGCAACACTCCACGCTTCGTCGGTAACAGAGGTGCCAAACGGGCATTCGTGAATGACAATCCAGTTGTGCTCATCAAACCTGCTTTCCAGAGGCGCGTCAATTTCCCGCGTGTCTTTATAGCTATTGGAGCGTTGCTTGTTGTCACGATGGGAGCCGCTTTACTGGGAGGGCTACTCACTTCGCGCTTTGACGCTAACACCTCCAAAGCCGTACAGGCGAAGGTGTCGACTAATGTCCTGGTGGACGGCCTCTCTAATAACGATGATTGGCCCACCGGGGGGATGTTTTTCTTCGCGAATGACCAGTATCACATCAAAAACACTTCGGCCCACAATGTCGCCTTGGCCTTTTCCTTCAATCACACCTATGCCAACTTCCGTTTGACTGTGACCATGGCTGAGCTGCACGGCAAAGAAGATTCCGTGGATTATTACGGTATAGCCTTCCGTGGCACCTCTGATCAATCACATTATTACCTGTTTGAAGTGTCGTCGTGGAGTGGTGGTCAGTATCAATGCTGGCGCTATGATGGCAATGGTCAATGGAAGTATCTATCGGGTGGGCAGACGCCGGTAATCTTGAATACACACGGCAAAACGAATACCGTCACGGTGGAGGCCACGGGTAACACCTTCCATTTCTGGATCAATAAAGTACCTATTAAGAAAACCCTCACCGACATCCATAGTGGTAGTGGTACAGCCGTCTCTTCTGGCGACATTGGCTTCTCGGTCGAAGAGCAAGGCACCGAAGTCGCCTTCTCCCACCTCTATATCAAATCCCTGAAATAAAGCTGCCAACAAGACCGTAAAGGAACTCGCATACTGTAGGGCGCGAATCGCTAAGGACACAGGCCGATAAATCGGCAGTGGCGGCGATAAATCGCGCCCTACCCTTGAGGCAGCACCCACGAGGGGCTAGCGGGAAAGAGCGTGTTCAATAACGGCACCACCTCTTCGTTAGCCCAAACATCCGAGAATGCGAAGCGCAGTTCATCCAAGCTGCGATGCCCAAAGAGCAACTGTAGAAAGACCAACGGGGGGAAACCCGCGTTTTCCGGCGAATCCCAGTTTGGGCTTTGCCAGTCCTCTATGGTGGTGATCTTCCCTTGCTCGATAGCCACGTGCAAGCCGCCACGGTAAAAATTGAACTTCAACGCTCCGCTATAGCCGACCAAGGCCGAGCTTGCCAAACGTTGCTCAAGGACAGGCGCGATATAGCGTAGAAATGCTGGCAAGTTGGGGACACGCACATACCAGGCATAGGGCAACCCTTGCTCAATAGCCAATGCTTTGCCCATCACCGCGTAGACGGGATGTTTGCGTCCCACAGCAAAAGTGATGAATTTCAACGCTTGTGCATCGTTTGCTAACAACATCGTCGCACCGCGCGTCACGAGTTCACGCAAAAGCACTGGCAGCAACGTTTGCAAATTGACGCCCGCTGCCGTAGAGAGGTCCAGCACGGGGAAGGAGGTACGCCAACGAACATTGTTCGTTGTAACATAGCCGCACGGCTTTCCCTGGGTATCAACGATAACGATGATACGCCAGTGCCCATCTGCCTGGGTCGTCGGCATCGTTTGCACCTGGTACTGCCACCATTGTTCATCAAACGGCGTCGAAACCGGGTAGATAGCCAGTTGACGCTCGTACCATGTCCGCAGCAAAGGCATATCCTCTACCGTAGCGTCACGAAACGTGTATGGCACAGGCTCGCCTTCCACGACTGGTGGCATCAGGGCCAAGGGTACGTTGCGATTGACGTCCAGATCGAGGGCATATTCATAGCCGAACTGGCGATAGAAGTACGGAATACCCGTGATGGCCTGCACCATATGCCCCTCCGCCTCGCTGCGTGCATGAATCAGTGTAAAGAGCGCACGTACCAGACCGCGATTGCGATATTCAGCGTCGGTAGCCACGATCTCTGGCCGTCCTATCGTAAAGGGAAGCCCCCCGTATGACCAAGATTGCCGCCACAGGCAAGTAGCAGCTACCAGATGGTGCTCATGTCGACGCGTATCCTCCACCAGCGCAATATCGTCCGCACCCGTGCCAGGAAACATCCCGTGCATTATTTCCTGCATCAAATTTGCCAAGTATATATTTGCCGATGAAGCAACTCCCCAACGAAATACGGTACTTGTCAGGTAGATGATCTCTTCCGCGTCCCGTTCGGTAGACCAGCGCAACACCAATCCATTGCCGAGGTCGCGCTTAAATCGTTTGTCCGCACTATCTAATGCATGCATAATCCTCACTCCTTTTCCAAATATACAAAACGCCCTCATATTCTGTCAAGGATTTTTCCCAACACCCTTGACTTTTACCAAGCGACCTGTTATACTTACTAACAAGCAAGCAGTTATTGCTAGCAAGCAAAAACTTCTATCATCAGCCACCCTCTATTAGCCTTCCATCAACCTTCCATCAGCCCTCACACGGCCTCATTCCAACCCCACCTTCCTCTTTGTAGTCTGTACCATATCATTCACATCTTACAGCACCCCCCTTAGGAGCAACAACACCTATGACGAATCCTTACTCGGCAAACCAGTTTCCTGACCTGTCGCTGGCGATGATCCCGGACGTGGCGAGTGGGCAACAGGAAACCTGGATGCCTATCTCGGACCCACCGGGCCGCTTCGACGTGCCACCCCTGCAATGCAGCGACCCTGGCCAGGAAATCAACCAGATGGGCATCTCGCCTGGCGTCCCCTACTATGACCTGGGCCTGGTCATGTCGCCCATGCTCGGTGAGGCTGACCCCTATCCCAAGGCCATCGACCCCACGTTCACGTCTCCTATGATGGCCATGCCCTCATTCAAGCCGTATGACTTCCAAGCGCCTGGTATCGACCACATCCCCGAATTCCAGCCCGACCCCCAAACGGGCGACCTGCTGGACTTCGACAAACCAGGAGGTCTTGAACTGCTGGCCGTGAACCAGTCCAATCCCTTAGCAGGTCCTACTGACCCGGCGTTACCTGACCTCTCGGACTACGATTACCCCTCCAACCTGCTGATGCCCTCCCCTGCTGGCGTAGACCCTAGCTTGCCTGATCTGCAAACGCCTCAACTGACGCAAGATGTGGAGATGGCAGATCGGCCGGGCGAGATGGGAGACGCGGACGGTGTAGACCCTGATCTGGGGCCGGACGGCGACAATGATGATGACGATGGGCCGATGCCTCCGTACACGGCATCATTCATGGCACCCGGCCTCACCCATCGGCAACGCAAGCAGGATATGATCTACAGTGGCCTCAAAGGTGACCTGTGAACGTAACGACACATTACCTGCCCCCCAGGCAGGGTGCAACAGGACGAGGACAGGCACAAGGCCCCCCATCAAGCCACGCCGCCCCCCCTGTCCCTACGACGACGAACGCCACGAGGAACGTTCCGAATACAAAAACCACCCTTGAGCAGATCATCAGCCTGGAAGCGCAGATCCTGGAAGGCCAGACGATCAATCAGCAAGGGCACGAGGTGCGTGTCACCGTCATTAAGGGAGGGAAATCCAAGAATGGCTTTGCCTATGATCAACCCACGCTCCAGCGACTCTCCCAGATCATGGAGGGAGCGCAAGCCTATGCCGATCATGACACCCTTGCGCCTGTGCGTAGCGTGCGCGATATGGTGGGCTATTATACTGATGCCCAGTACGTCCCTCCATCCCCCGGCAATCCAGAGGATCACGGACGCGTCGATGCCACGCTCCACATCCTGGAAGCGGCCTCCTGGCTCTGGTCCATCATCTACGAATCCGTCAGTGTAGGCAAGCCCAACCTGATCGGCCTCTCAGTAGACATCCTCGGCTCCATCCAGCACTCAGACGGAGCCAAACACGTCACCAACATTCGTCACATCAACTCGTGTGACATCGTCACACGGCCCTCCGCTGGCGGCGCGTTCCAGCGCATCATTCATTCTCACTCAGAACAAACAGAAGGAGACCCCTCATTCATGAACGTCATCACTGACCCCAATCTTCCGCAAGACCCTGCGGCTGGCTCCCCGGCTGGCGGTAGTCCAGCCACCCCGCCGGACACCACCCCTGGCGGAGCGGCTGCCGCTCTTCCCACTCCTGCGCGTATCACCGAGACTGCGGACACGCAAGTGCAAACGCTCTTGGAGCAAGTCAAACTCGAACGATCTCAACTCCTGTTGGAGCGTCGCCTCTTGGAATGCGTCCTGCCACAAGCGGTCACGCAACCGATCAAAGAACGCTATAGCGGACGTATCTTTGACGCCGCTGACCTGGAACGAGACATCACCGCCTCCACCACCATGATGGCGTCCCTCGCCTCCACTGGCCTGATCAAAGATCACGGCTACGAACGACCGCACATCAGCGCCCAAATAACCGAAGCCGAGAAAATCCAAGCGGCCTTCGACCTCATGTTTGCCGACGAAAAACAACCAATGCTCTCAGACGCCGAGAAGTCGCGCTTTGGCGGGATCAAGGCTTTCTCATCGATCAGAGAGGCCTACACCCGAGCCACGGGCGACTCAGCTGTATCGGGCGCTGGCAACATCAACCTCGGCCTCATTCGGGTAAGTGAAAGCGCGCCCGTCGGGCGTATCACAGAAGCAGACACCACGACTGCAACTTTTTCGTACCTGTTAGGCACATCGATGAACAAGAGGCTGCTGAAAGACTATCAGGCGTGGCCGGCTGAATGGGTTCGCTTCTGCACTGTCGTACCCATTAAAGACTTCAAGCAACAGACCAGGGTGCGTTTAGGCTCCTTTGGCAGTTTGAGCACCGTAGCAGAAGACACCGCGTACACGACGATCTCGCCGCAAGATAGTGCAGCGACGTATGTGCCAACCAAGCGTGGCAACCTGGTCACGGTCTCCAGAGAAACGATTGTGAATGATGACCTCTTCGCCATCAAACAAATCCCGACCAAATTGGCCGTTGCCGCCGCCTACACCCTGGCCGAGTTTGTCTACGCGTTCCTTTCGACTAACCCAAACATTTACGACGGTAACGCGCTCTTTACCAGTGGCGGCGCCCATAGCAACCTCGGCTCTGCTGCCCTGTCCAGCGCCGCCATGCAAACGGGCGTCACCGCCATGCGAGAGCAAACCAACTTCTCCGGCAAGAGGATTGGGCTGCGCCCCCGCTACCTGATCGTCCCGCCTGAACTCGAATTCACGGCCATGATCGTCACCAAATCGGCGGGTATTCCAGGCAGTGCCAACAACGACATCAACCCCATGCTGGGCTACGTGACGCCCATCGTCTCGCCCCAGTTGTCCAGTGCCACGCAATGGTTCTTCGCGGCTGATCCCAACGTCATCGACACCATCGAAGTCGGCTTCGTCGGAGGGCAAGTCAACCCCGCCCTGTTCATCCAAGACCAGCCACTCTTCGGCTTGAACTTCACCCAGGACGTAATTTCCTATAAGATACGTCACGAATACGGCGGGGCAGTCGTGGACTACCGGGGCCTCTACCGCGGGGTATAAGTAGCCATTGGTATGCTGACAGCATAGGCAATTGGGCCAGAATTCGAGGCTTCGAGCATAGGAAGTTGAGCCAGTCGTTAACAAAACGTTAACGACTGACTGGCTGGCTGGCTGGCTGGCTGGCTGGCCCAACAAAAAGGAATAAAGTGGTCGATCATATTACTGGCGAGGTTACTATGATCAATTCCCCCGCACGGGGGAAATGGTCTTTCTTCCTCGTCAGAGCAAAAGGAAGCACAGGAGTATGTCAGGATTTATCGGCAATGACGGCTCAGAACTGATAGGAGGGCTCAACCCGTCGGGCGTCGTGCAGGCCTTCACGACAGACGCGCTGGGCAGAATACTCAGCGCTGGCGGCTATGCTGAGCAAGCCGCTTTATCAGCAGGCTCCCTCAACGCGCTGCTGGTGCCAGTCACTGATGTCAGTAGCTACAAGGCCTTCTCGCTGCAAGTCAAGGGAGCCTGGTCGGGCACGCTCACGGTCCAGGGCTCCAACGACGGTACAACGTGGAACCCGATCAACAGCATCGTCTCCGACAACTTCACCGTGCTCAACGGCAGCATCTTTGGCAACGCCCTCGTGTATGGCCCCTTGCCCTGCCGCTACCTGCGAGTGCCAATGACTGGCTACACCAGTGGCACCGCGCAAGGCACACTCGAGCTCTACACCTATGACATTCCAGTGCTGACAGTGGGCGCGCTGGCCACGCAAAGCAGCAACTGGACGATGGCCAATGATGGAACCAACACCACCGCAATCGCAGCTGCCGTGGCGACTGACACCGTCATAAAGAACAGTGCTGGGCGCCTGGCGAAAATCCTGGTGACGGCAACGGGGGCAGGCAACACCCTGATCTACGACAACGCCTCTGGGCACACTGGCACCGTAATCGGCGTCATCAAATCCACGGCCTCGGTGGGAGATGTAATCGACCTCAAGATGCCGGCTGCCAATGGCATCACGGTGGCTGGCAACGCAGCCAACGGCGGCTTCACCGTCTCTTGGACATAAAAGGAATAGATTCTTCGGCTGCGGACTCAGAATGACAAGAAAAATGCGGACTCAGAATGACAATGAGGCTGCGGACTCAGAATGACAAGAAAAATGCGGCCGAAGTCATGACAAGTGAAAGGAGGGGAGAGAGACATGCCCCCAACTGGCTTAACCGATAGCAGTCAAATCGCGGCGTACTTAAAAACGGCCATGTACGATGCCATGCGCGACTTCGGCGCCCGTGGTGACGGCACAACCGACGACACGGCGGCCATACAAAACGCCTTAAATGCGCTATCGGCTGCTGGCGGGATCGTCTACCTGCCACCTGGCAAGTACGCCATCAACTCCACTGGCCTCTCGATCCCAGACAGCGATATCGTCCTGTGTGGAGCGGGTAGTGACTCCATCCTCTTCGCCAATGTCACTGGTGCAGCCACAACCAACGTCATCACCATCAACGGGAAGAACCGCGTAACCATTCGGGACCTGGCTATCGATGGCAACCGCGCCAATCGCACAACCAGTGGCATAGAAACCCAACAGAACGGCATCTACCTCACTGGTGCAAGCAAGTGCGCAGTCAGAAACGTCTACGCGCACGACAACCCAGCAACGGGCATCTGCCTCGACTTAACCACCTATAGCGCATTCGAGGGAAACCAGTGCTACTCCAACGGGCGCAATGGAATCTACCTCAACTTCTCGAACTCCAACTACAACGTGATCCGGGGAAACATCTGTCAAGGGCAGGTCTCCTATCACGGCATCGCGCTGTCGAACGCACAAAACAACCTGGTGCAAGGCAACGACTGCTACAACAATGGCGGTGCTGGCATCGACCTCGATGGGACCAGTAACTACAACTCCATTGTTGGCAACGTGTTGGTAGGCAATACTCAGCAAGGCTTGTTCCTGGATACCGTCTCTGGCTACTCAGCGACCTATTGCTCTATCGTGGGCAACGTCATAGAAGGGAACCTGCAAGAGGGCATGCGCCTGATCGACGCGCAATTCAACACCATCGTCGGCAATGCCATCTCGAACAACAGCCAACAAACCAACAACTTCTACGATGGGATCAGGATAGAAACCGGAACAACTGGAGCCAGTAATAACCTGATTGCGAACAACAAAGTCAGTGTGAACCACAAAAACGGCATCGAACTGGTCTCCGTGGACAGCCAAAACAACATCATCGAAGGGAATGATGTGCGTGGCAACACCACGGCTGGTATCGCCCTCGTCGCCTCCTTCGTGGCCGTAGTCCGTTTCAACAACGGCTTCGTGACCGAGAAGCATGGCAACGCCAGTATCGCATCGGGTAGCACCTCGGTAGTGGTCACACATGGCCTGGGCATCACACCCACCCTGGAGCAGATCAGTGTGACCGCCCAAACCGCCTTTGGCAGTGCAGCAAAGTTTTGGGTCAGCGCTCCGACCTCAACCCAATTCACCATCAACGTCGATGCCAACCCTGGCCAGACCGTCACGTTTGGCTGGAAAGCGGACGTTGGGTATTAGTGTACCCACCCACCCACCCCGGACGCCCACAAGGGGCGTCCCTACATCACACGAAAGTGAGAACCATTCTCAATGAGCATCTTAGAAGAAGCATTGTTTAATGCAGAGAACACCGGCTATGGCCGCTTTTTCGGAGGGCAAAACGCGCCCATCGGAACCTTTTGGAACCCTCGCACAAATGCCTACTTCCAGCAAGCATCGGACGGCCTACTGCCGGCCGATGGCAACATCTGGATCATGATCACCACGTCTGGCACATCGACCACCACACAGATCGCCACGGCGGTCAACGCCCTCATCGCTGGCGCTGCCTATGTCGCGGGTTCGTTCCACAGTCGAACCAGTGCAGACAACGCAACCGCGCCTGGCATTGGCGCAAACGACGCCTGACCAATTGTATGGAAAGTAGACCCCCCATTTATGGGGGGGGCGAGTGAAGCGAGAGGAGCGAGCGAGCGAGCATGACACTTATCGTCAAGCGTGGCATATTGCAATCCTTCAACAACACGACCTACACCGCGTCGGTGCTGATCTTAGAAGCGACAGTCACCACGCTTGACGCGGTGCCCTGCGCCACCTCACTTGATCTCACCTCGGCTCAGGTAGGGGCACTGTGTGCAGTGCTCTTCTTTGACGAGCACAACCTCCAGGATGCCGTCGTGCTGGCAGTCTACCCCAATGGCACCCAAGGCGTCCCAAGCCCTGCTCCTGGCCGTGTGGTGTTCACCACGCCCTATCTGCTGGTCAACGCTGTCGCTATCACCAGTGGAGTCACCAACACCTACACCGTGTGGGGTGGTGGCAGCCCTGTGCCCTCTGGCATCAACGGTATCCTGTACAAGGCCTATTTCACGAGCACCACAACGGGAGCCATCGTGCAGATCGCGCCGCACGGAGGGACGCTGGCAACCTATGACGCGGTGGGGGCGATAGAGGTAGCCAACTCGACCATCAACGGAAGTGGGCATGTGGCGGTAGACGCTGGTGGGAAGATAGACGTAGCGGCGCATGGTGGCAACATCACGGTCACGCTGTACATAGAAGGGTATATCGAATGAGATGGCAAATAGTGAGCAAGTGCGAATGAAGGAATGATGAGGAATGGAGATGGGTAGTGGAGTGGGTAATGGATAGAGAAGATGCTACGCTGTTTTTCAAGCAAAGGAGGTGTAATAGTGTTGCTTTCAGATATTGAGACGGCGGTACGCCAGGATTTATTCGATCCCGCGGGAGGTAGTCAGCGTTGGGCCACCTCCGATATTGATCGCGGCATTGATAAGGCGGTGGACAGGTACACCTCGTATTACCCCAACATCGTGTTCGCGGACATGCCAACGCAGCCATATCAACGCACCTATCCCTATCCAACGTCCTGGAATAGTAGCTATCCAGTGCTGTGGATCGAACGCGTCCTCTATCCTTTACAGAGCTATGGCAGCAGTTCAGCAGTCCGAGTGCGGCACCCAGCGCGGTGAAAGCCACCGGAACGGGTCCAGGCATTGGAACCTACAAGTATGGCGTCACATTCCTCTCGCAAGGTGGAGAGACACCGATCTCGCCACTGGTAAGTGTGACAACGAGCAGTGGCAGCCAGCAGGTGAACTTGAGCGCGCTACCCATTGGGCCAGCACTGCCAGCCACACCAGGAGCCGCGACCAATACCGTGCTTGGGCGCAACATCTATCGCTCACAAGTAGGCGGCAGTACCCTGACTTTGCTCACAACAGTCATGGACAATGTAACGACCGTGTATAGCGACACTGCCAGTGATGCCAGCATCGTCAGTCAGCCAGCGCCGCCAACTGTCAATACCAGTGGCGTGATGTTGTGGCCAACGTTCGAGCGCGATTTCGCAGAGTATAGCAATCTCTACGATAGTAGCTATGCTTTAGCAGCAGGCGGCAACCTGGGCAATATGGGAGCCGTTGGTTCAGGCTCTAGTCCAACCGGAACGGGAGAACCCACTTTTACATTGAAGTTGTCCAGCGCGGAATTGCCGCAAGATAGTACTCAGGTGATGCGTATCTTCTACGCTACCAAGCACCAGCTTGATGCGAACGGTTCCACCATTCCTGAGATCCACCGCGACATTATTGTGCTGGGAGCCACAGCGTATTGTCTTGAAGCGTATCAATTGCCCACCAATGATAACTTCGATTTCCAGGACGGTGCCTTGCGCGATAGGATTGATGATACCAAGATTCCAGCAGCGTGGTTGATAGCCGCGCAAAATAAAATGACGCAATTTGAGGCGCGTTTGACAGAGATTAAACATCTACGCGATTTCGCAACGTCGTCACGTGTACAGTGGGGCGATATACCCGCCCGCTGGCCCCGTTTATAACAAAGGAAACGACGATGGATAACATCACCACCTACCTGAACCTGGTCATCGCGGTAGCTATAGTCTTGGGCGGCGCAGTGGCCTTTCGCTATAGCCTCAATCGCACCGCCAATGAGATCCAGGAACGGGTCATCAATGCCTTAAAGAGCGAGATCCAGACCCTTCAGGATCGTATCGTGGCCCTGGAAAAGGATAACACTCGCCTCTCACAGACTATCGCCATCATTCGCACCGCCCTCAAGCAGCGCGGCATGTCGATCACGATTGATGGAGATTTGATCAGCATCTCGGATGCACAAGGCAATTCAACCCATGCTTCACGCATTCAGGGCATTAATCCTATTGCCGCAACCATCACGGAAAAGGAGTAGGTATGGCAACAGTAGGGGTGGATTGCGAACTCATTCTGGATGGTACAGGCTACTTCATCAAACCCGGTACCTACAAGATGAAGCAACCAAGAGTACGCAAAGCGACCGTACGGGCCGACGGCGGCGAATCATATGTTGACCTGGGACCAGGCAAACGCGCCTGGTCGCTGGTTGTGCTCTGCCTGAACGATCTATTGAAATATGATGGCACCCTGACAGGGCTAACAGGCCAGCAATACCGCGATGCGCTGCGCACCAGCTACAGCGCTTCAGTTGGTACGACCATTCAATTTACCGACCCCCTCAATAGCACAGCGGTGGCGGTACATTTCGACAACTACGCGGAAGTCATCTACGATCTCCACGTCCAACAGGTACCATTAGCTACCGGAGGCACGGCTGGCCTCTCCTACGAGGTTGCGGTCGAACTCGTCGAAGCCTGAAAGCATAGTACCATATACCCCTTTTCTTGACTCTTCTGTTCCGCTTCCGTACACTTACGGCAGGGGGAAACATGAAAGCTCTTTCATTTCCAATTTTTAAGAAGCATGAATAGTTTTACATCCACAAAACTATTCCATCGATAAAGGTGAATTCATACGCATATGGACACAGATAGCCATTCACCAAAGGGGGGCAATAACCATGAGCACTTCTACGGACGCTATGGGCTCTGTGGACTCTATGTCCGTGTAATTGCGGTTTTTTCTAGTTTGTTACTCGTACTCATCTCGCTGGCTCTCGTCAGTTTTAATACGCACGCGGCCTCGGTTGTGACACAGGAAAATACTGTTACCGTCACCCATACCTCAATTTTTCCTACTATTACCGTTACTCTTTTCCCCACTGTCACCGACACCTCCACTCCTTCTCCTACAGCTATCCCTAGTCCTACTCCTAGCCCTACTCCTTCTCCTACACCTACCCCCAGGCCTACGCCTCGTCCCACGGCGACTCCCAAGCCAACTCCCACTCCTACGCAACAACCGTCTCCTACCCCAACTGCCACTCCGGGCCAGTCTACGCCTACCCCAACGGTTGGCTCAACCCCCAACAGCACAGTCCCAACACCGACTCCTGTTCCAGGCGCAACACCAACTGCGAAAACAACACCAACAGTTGTAACCGGGCAGACGCCCACTCCAACAGCCTTTACCGGTAATCCCACCACTACCACAAACAACGGCGGCGGTCCGAATACGCCTAACACTCCACCGCCGACCGCACCAACTTCTAACGGACTAACGCTACCAAAAGCCCTTATCGGCTTACTGGTTGTATTAGGTCTTATCAGTGCTATAATGATTATCCTGGTCGTGCTACGCAACCGTCTGCTGCCCGCGATGATACCCAATAGCAACCTGCCACCGAGCGGTGCTAGCCCCTGGCAGCGCTTGCGTGCCAGTAGCTTCAATGGTATTACCAATAATGATGGCGTAATTTACTCTGCCGCCACCGTGCAGAACGTACCAACGCAGCTACCTGCATCAGACATGTCATCCTCAATGAACCCTATGTTTACCAATGCCAATGGCTTCCCGCCTCCACAGCAGTGGGATAACACAGTCAATGGTTTCCCGCCTCCGCAACAGTGGGACAGCGCAACCAATGCCAATGGCTTCCCGCCTCCTCCTCGCAACAATGATAACGGTTTTCCGCCTCCGCCTCGAGGCAATGATAATGGCTTCCCACCTCAACGGCAATGGGTTCCTGAATAGTGTTCAAATTTTTCACTGCTACCACAGGCAATGTAGCGAATTTCCAAAGAGTCGCGCAAAGGCGAGAAATCCACACTCTTTACTATGCCGATAAGGTAAAAAATGATATATACTACGATGGCAAGTATCATACGGCAACAGGTCTCGTTAGCCAAAGTGCAAAAAGGTACGATAGATAGAGATGTTGAGTATATAAAGTATGAGCTAAAGCCAGAACTAAAGCCAGAACTAAAGCCAGAATAAGAGTGGGGTCAAATGTCTGTAAAGGTCTACTGCTTTGATTGGGCAATCTATGCCGAACGAGTTATGCCAGCTTTCGCGCGCTGGCTAATAGATGGTGATGAGAGCAGCGTCTATAACCTGTTTATCAAAACGCGCTGTGCCCAGGAAGAACAATTCCTGCCCGATCCGATGCAACGCCTGCGCATTTGGCCTCGTGCCAAGGCCTTTGTCGATGCCTTACCGCGTGGGCCACATAGTCGCAAAGAGTACGCGAAACTGTGTTCGGCAGAGCAATTCACCGCCCTGAGTGATCGCTACCTTCACCACTATACGCCCCACCTCTATCAAAACTCTGCGGCCTTACGTTCGCTATGGGGAGCAATCCTTGAAGAGTACTGCCTTCCCCAGTTCCCAACCACGAGTAACGAAAACGAGATCGCAGGCATGGCCCTGGAAACAGCCGCTGACGCGGAGGCCATTCGCGGTGAACTGGTTTCGTTGCTCCAGTCGGCAGGTCTACCTGAGCTGGCCCGTGAAGTTGGCGACCAAATCGGTATTGAACGTTTCGACTGGGAACCCGCCGAAAACGAGGAATTTAGAGATATCACCGATGAAGCACCTGCGCATTCGGTAGAGGGTGTCAGCAGCGAGAGCGATGAGCTTGAGCTAAACTATGATATATACGCGGACGATGAAGAAGATGCCGCCAGACCAAAGGGTATCCTGATTGGTCACCATCCTAATACCTTGCACCTGCGCGGTTGGCTAGCCGGTTACTCGATACGCTCCATGGCTTTCTTCGAGTACCTGGCCCTAGGTCGTCGCCGCATGCCTTTTGGCTATGAGCCGGGTGAACCCCTCGGCTGCTATAGCGGCTATTTGATGCCCGATGAAGCCTGGCAGCTCGCCACCAGTTTACGCGATGCCCAACCACCGAGCCAGAGTGAGGCAGAAGATGATTACAAACGCTTCGTCCAACAACAAACGGAGACCCAGGATACCGCTCGCTTGCCCGACGAAGTGCAACCCACCTACGCCAACGATTTCTTGAAAGTGGTGAGACGGGCCGCACTCTACAATCTAGGCTTAATTTGCAGCGTCGAATAGACTACACTTCATCCGTTGCGCCCCATAGCGCATCCAACAGGGCCTGTTCTGCCACCGATGGGCTAGCCTCGGCATAGCGCTGGCGAAATTGTAGCAAACGCAACACCAGCAAGAGATGCCGACTTGCCGCTGTTTCGCGCTCCCCAGGCTTCAATACCGTCGGTTCAGTCGCCTCAAGTAGCGCCACAATGCGCCTTTCCAACACTCCCAACCACGTATGGACACGCTGCAATGTATCCTGCTGGCATTCCTGTTCATTCATCGGGACAATACTCATTACGTTGTTCTCCTTCTATTAGCGCAAGCGGCGCAACAATACACGGATATGGCTGCCCCCTGGCACAATACCCACTGGCAAAGCCTCTATCACCTCATACTTTAAAGCACTGGCTACGGCACCAGCCGTAGCGGTCGTGGTGTCGGCAACGTAGACAACACCTGTAAAACTGGTTCCCAGCGGAGCAATCATCAGCATATCTGCATTGGCTACAGGCGTATGTCCGCTGGCATCCTCGATCTGTGGATCAAGCAATTGCTCCGGGCGCATAATCACCTGGACGGTCGTGTACGAGTAGACACCTGACGCCAAGATGACAAACACAACGGTGCGTTGCCGCCCCTGAAACGAGCGAGTGGTCACGGCTTGGATATGTTGTATCTTGCGCGTACTATCCAACGGCATATTCAACTCCTCTCCCTGCTAAAATGGTTGATGCTCAATTCCCGCTGGCAACACAAAACGTTGATGGAATTTCTCCGGCCAGACGATCTTGCTATGCATCGTATGTGTTCTGGTCGCGCTATTTCCACTAAAGCGGGATGCCGTAACCGTTGTGAGCGCCTCGGCAACTAGTGCAGAGGGATATCCCGCGTTGGACCGGCGGGTACTTTGGGTTCTTGTGATGATGGCCATGTTGTATCTCCTGAAATGCGCGCGAGCTCCTCGTGAATATCAATATCCTCGCCAGCGAATTGGAACATCAAACGCATAGCCGTTTCATCGCTGATCCAGCCTTGCGTTTTAGCCACGCTGAGCGCATTGACCAGAATCTGCGTCGCGTTCGCCAGCGTTTGATGGTCGGCGACATCAATCTCTGGAAACACGATCTCGTAGCCGCTATCCACGTCTTTGGACAACACGCGCGCATTTTGTGCCTCCTGGATGACGCGGTTCAAGATGGCCCGCAGCATAGAGCGCATGATCTGCTGCCGCCGTTGAAACTTGAGAAACGTGGGCAAGCTCATCTCGCTAGCCGTGGCCTTCGTCGGCCCATCGCCGTCCGAGAGGTAATGCTCCGGCAACTGGCAACCCACTGCCACCATCAATTTTATAGCGCGACCATCGCTGGCGGCATCGTTCGCGCTAATTTCTGGTTTGACCGCCGACCACGTCTCCGCCTCGTTGTGAATAATGACGCTCCCCGGCTCTGGTGGGTACGAGTACTCCATCTTCTTGCGTTCAATCGCTTTCCGATCAGCCCCGTTGAGTTGCACATCCCACAGAAACGCACTCTTGTACTTGTTGATGCGCACCCTATCCGTCAACCAATCTTTGTATCGCCGCAACCACGGCAACAGCGTCGCCAAATCGCTTTTGCCGCGCTTGGCATTCGAGACCTTGTTGATACAAAACTGGAGCACCTCGTCTCCCGCCGTATACCAGCGACCCTCAGGCATATCTTGATCAGTCTTTACAACTGCTGGTGGACTACCAGGAAACGTGGCACTCGGCCCGATGGGGCGGCGATGGAAGCGCAACGGCGTCTCGATATCTTCGGGATCGGTCTCAATCTGATCGATCAGCGAGGGGTCAATCTGGCGAATCTGCACCCTCCCATCATAGCGACTGACAAAGAAGTGAATGAATTGTTCGCCATACAAAGCCAGTTCCGTGCAGAGCGAGTACACTCGTTCATCCATGTGGTTCGATGGGTCACGCCAGAATTTCATCAACACCTGCTGCACCTCTGGCTCGTGCGCCGCGATACTGAGACCCTTGCCCAGCACAAAACTGGTTGTTATCTCAATCACCGCGAACGCTAGCGGGTTCGCGTTATAGGCCTCATAACAGGCGTTATGCAACTCCAGGTATGTCGAGGGAATGACATCCTTCATATACCAATTGTCGGAGAGACGCCGCCAGTAGTAGTCTTCCTCTCCACCCGTCGCCAGCCGTCCCCAATACCAATCTTCCTGCGTCGGCGAAGACGCGATAGCGGTAGGATTGACCTGCTCCGCAATGCGCTGCTCGTGCTCAGCAGCAGAAACAGTAGCGGTGGTTAGTGAAGAATTAGTTAGCCAGCGTAAAAATGGTGGCAGTGGCATGGTAGAGAAGCTCCTGGTATAAAGGGGTCAACAACGAGGAAAGGTTCAACGGTTGAATGGTTGAGCGAGGACGCTAGAAGATCACCGTAGGTTGGTACCTGTTAGAAGTATACCTTCAAGCAAGCGACCTGTCAAGGGCTATGACCATCTGACCATCACATATCACAATCTCATCACAAAATAGCTAAACTTTTTCGGAATGGTTCCGATAGTGTTTGTAGTAACACAAGGATGTATTTTCATGCAGAAGTTCTCTCCACACTTTTTCTCTGGACATCTCCCGCGTATGGTCGTAGGTGCGCTCCTCGTAGCTATATCTCTGGCTGGGGCAGTGCCTTTCTCCACCGTACATGCCGCAGGGGGAAGAGCCATTTTTAGCTTAAAACCCAGCAGTTTTGATCCGTCTGTTCCGGTTACAAAATCCTACTTTATCCTCAGCGCACTTGCTGGCACAACGCTGACTAGAAGCGTGCTCGTCACAAATAGCGGCACTGCAACAGGTACAACCACCCTCTCTGCTGTAGATGCCACAACTGGGCAATCAAGCGGAACAGTCTTCCTTGCAGCAAGCGTGAAGCAGAGGGAAGTGGGAACGTGGATTAGCTTGAGCGTCCAGCATGTGACGCTTACTCCTCAGCAAAGTCAAACGGTCTCATTTCAGGTTGTCGTTCCCAAGAATGCTCTGGCAGGCCAGCACGTGGGAGGTATTGTTGCCTCGAACGAGGTAAAAGCACCGGCAAATAATAAGAACCCTGTCCAGATCACTATCCAGAATCTTTCGATCATCGCTGTCCAGGTCAATCTTCCTGGGCCGGTCATCGAGCAGTTGAGCGCATCGGGGATTCAGGCGGGTGGGGCTAACGGCAATCAAAGTCTGTTAGTAGGGCTGAGCAATACTGGCAATGACATGCTCAAGCCAGCGGGGTCGCTGAAAGTGTTCGATGCCCAGGGGCAGCTTCTCCAAACAGCGTCGCTACAGCTTGATACGTTCTTGCCAGATACAGCCATCAACTACCCCGTCAATGTGCAAAAGAAGGCACTTGGACCAGGAGACTACCAGGCCGTACTCAATCTAACCTATGGGCATGGGCAGGTGCTGCATTACACGACAACATTCACGATCACGGCGCAGCAGGTCGCGAAGGTCTTCCCTCCGACCGGCCCGCTTCAGGCTCCAGGTCTCCTGAATACAGTGCCATCCTGGCAAACCATCCTCCTCGTGCTCATTGCAGTGGGTGCTGCGCTCTACTGGGGACGGAAGCTCTATCTCCGCCGGGCGATATCCTCGCGGCGCAAAGGGCAAAAAAAGTAAGTAAGTATGGAGAAGAACCTGATGCCCACGAGAGGCACCACTACATGTAGTGATGCCCCTCGTGGGCATCAACTTAAGCCACACAGCATGCTTGCCAGGGCGACCGCCAGGGATCGCCCCTACTCTATCCGTTCAGCTATTCCCCATGGGAAGCGGCTCGCAGAGCCGCGTCGTGTATAGTAGGGGCGACCCTGGCGGTCGCCCTGGCCCTACGGCGCGGTCGCCCTGGTGGGGAATTGAACTGCTTGTCAACCCTTAAGTTGACGCCTAAAAGTGATGCCCCTCGTGGGCTTCAGGTTTCTTGGCTTCAGGTTTCTCAGCTTCAGGTTTCTCGCCTTCAACTTTCTCGGCTTCAGGCCATTTTGCCAGCCCTTCCTTTGCCGCGTGAAATGTAAATACCTAGCTTGCGGTCATCCAGGAATTGCCATCCTTCTTCCACCACCGTCTCTATCGCCTCCGTCAACTCAAACACTGTCGCATAGCGCTGCTCCGGATCAATCGCCAATGCCCGTAACACTATCTCGCTCAACGTCTCTGAGATCAGCTTGTTCAAGCGTTGCGGTGGAATCAAGGCGATACTATGCGACGCATCCGCCTCTTCGGCCTCACCAACATCGTTTGCTAGCCCCAGGCGCAGGCCGGCCGCGATGGGCGCATAGTGCGTCAGCAACAGGTAGAGGATTGCCCCCAGGGAATAGACATCCGAACACGCATCAACGTCACCCAAAAGTGCCTCGGGAGCGGCAAAAGCGTTAGCGACGCTGGCCTGAGCACATGGGAAGAGTTGACGATAGCGTTCAACAGATGTCGCACTATCATGCGGCCAGAATGGTGGAGCAGGCGGCCATGAGACCAACAGCACCGGAACGCGCTCAGCTATTCCCTCGCCATCCACCAACACTGTCGTTGGATCAAGATTCCCCAGTACCACGCCTGAGCGATGCAGACGAGCGATAATACGGCAGAGTTGCGTCACCCACGACAACGACGTCTCTATATCTACCCAAACGGGCCATTGCCGCCAACTCAGCAAAAGTTTGGCCAGCGTGACATGTTGCGTGCTTAATGCACTCTGCTCGCTCTTATATCCATTCAGTTCCATCACCAGGTAGTGCCGCCCACCTTCAACACGTACAAAATCAATCGCGCCCGGCAAACGTGGTGAACTCAACACATGTGGAGAAACAAATTCTTCAAAGGCCGCCCGCTCAATCTCAACACATGTTTGAGGAGCAAGGCCAGTCAGCACCAACTCACGAATAGCAACGAACACCTCGTGTGCATGATGCACTTCATGTACACGATGAGCATCACCCTGCGCCGCTGCACTCTCGCGCCCCCTCAGCCGTTTACCGAGGTACAGATTTACCCGTGGTCGCTGCTGCAAAAGCTGCAACACACAATACTGTCCCCCCAGGATAATCGTCCCCTCCGGCAATACATCCCCGCGCTCGCCTCGTTGTTCTTCCAATTTCACTCACCTCCCCCACATACTCTTCCCCTATTCATGAAACGATGCACAAGCAATAAGCTTAACACTGACCGCAATTGTTCAGGACTTCTCGCCACATTCACCTATTCTCTCACTATGTGTTGGGTGGTCGCCCGTCTGTCATTCTGAGCGAAGCGAAGAATCTCCGTGCCGCGAGAGATTCTTCGCTTCGCTCAGAATGACAGACCCGACTTCCTTGGCAACGTGTCAACGGTAATGTATCAAGAGATTCTTCGCTTCGCTCAGAATGACAGGCAGCGAGAAGTCAAGAAAATGCATTGACATTTGCTACTAAATATCGTAGGATAATTCCCAAGCAGAAATTTCACCCTGCTACCCGCAAAGCGAAAACCTAACTTTTCCTATCGTTTCTTTTCATCGCACCAGTGTCGCTCTTGTGAAAAACAAGACACGAAAGGAGAAACCCATGGTTAGTCGTCCCCAAAGGAAACAGGCCTCCTGGGCCTTAATCCTCCTGATCGTCCCTTTCATCGTTCTGCTCTGGCCCCCTTTCTACAACTTTGTCCAGCCAGACTTTATCGGCATTCCCTTCTTCTACTGGTTTCAACTACTCTGGATCATCATCACAGCCATCCTGACCGCGGTACTCTACTTTATCGGAGTCTGACTGGTCGTGCAGACTTCAACTAGCATCTTGTACCCATGTCAGGTGACTAGCACCTGTGTTGTTCATTGAATTTACCCCTATTATAGAAAGGGAGTCGCAAGCAATGATTAATTGGGTCGCATTATCTGTCTTCATTTTCTTTTTTCTGCTCGTCACCGTCCTCGGCTTCTTCGCCGCGCGCTGGCGCAGAGGCGACTTGAGCAAACTCGACGAGTGGGGCCTGGCGGGACGCCGCTTTGGCACCATCGTGACCTGGTTCCTGCTCGGCGGCGACCTCTACACCGCCTATACCTTCGTTGCCGTCCCAGGCCTGATCTATGCCACGGGTGCGCAGGGCTTCTTCGCCGTCCCTTACACCATCCTGGTCTATCCCCTCATTTTCCTGTTAATGCCCAAATTCTGGTCCGTCTGTAAACAGCATGGCTATGTCACCCCCGCCGATTTTGTCCATGGTCGCTTCGGCAGTAGCACGCTCGCCCTGCTCGTTGCCATCACCGGTATCGTCGCCACCATGCCGTACATCGCGTTGCAAATGTTCGGTATTGCCGTCTCCATCGCGCAAATGGGCGTCAACGTCGAACTGGCCCTGGTCATCGCCTTCCTGATCCTGGCCGCCTACACCTACACCAGTGGGCTACGCGCACCAGCTATGATCGCCCTCGTCAAAGACACCATGATTTTTATCGTGCTCTTCGCCGCCATCATCATCATCCCCGCCAAGTTGGGCGGCTTTGGTGCCATCTTTGCTGCCGTGCATAAAAAGGCCCTGGCATCTCCCACAACCTTCCATGAAACCCTGGCACCGGCGCAATTCCTACCCTACACCACGCTGGCTCTGGGTTCCGCTCTGGCCCTGTTCCTCTATCCGCACTCGCTCACTGGTACTTTGAGTAGCAACAGCCGCGATGTCGTCAAACGCAACGCCGCGCTCTTACCAATCTACTCGCTCATGCTCGGTCTACTGGCCCTGCTGGGCTATATGGCGATAGCCGCGAACGTCCACCTGCCAGCCGCCTACAAAACCAATGGCGCGGTGCCTGCTCTTATCGACCAGATGTTTCCGGCCTGGTTCGCAGGTTTTGCCTTCGCCGCCATCGCCATTGGCGCACTCGTTCCGGCCGCCATTATGTCCATTGCCGCCGCGAACCTCTTCACGCGCAACATCTATCGCCAATACTTCCGCCCCAATTATTCAGAACGCGAAGAGTCCAATGTCGCCAAGATCACTTCATTGGTGGTCAAACTGGGCGCCTTGCTCTTCATCATCTTCGTACCCGCACCCTTTATCATCAACTTCCAATTACTGGGCGGCATTCTGATTATCCAGACCTTGCCCGCAGTATTCCTTGGCCTCTACACCAACTGGTTCAACCGTTGGGCTCTGGTTGTTGGCTGGGCCGCCGGTATGATCAGTGGCATCTGGCTGTTTGTCATCGCCAACTATGGTGCCGTCTACACCTTCAATCTTGGCGGCAACAAATTCGGGATATATACGGCAGTGTCCTCGGTCATCCTTAATTTCGCCCTGGCCATCATTCTCACGCCTATCTTCAATGCCGCTGGCCTGCGATCCGGCAAAGATGCCACCACAGCCTCCGACTACGAAGCACCAATCGTGGAAACACAAGAGCCTGTTCGCGAAGCACTGGGTTAGCTCCGCTTCAGCAGGGTAGCCGCGAGAGCTACCCCTACCATGGACGTGGGATGGCTCCATGAGCGCATTCGTCCATGGTAGGGGTAGCCCTCGCGGCTACCCTGGGGTGGTGAAGCGGGGTGTCGCTGACACATTGTAAACACTGCACATGCAAAAGCTGAATGAAACGGTTGAGAAGCGTTCCATCCGCTATACTACTTGCAGAAAGACGATGGAGCAGCATCCATCTGAAAGCTTTCACCTCCTAACGAAAAACACAGCTTGAGAAAGAAACAGACGAATGGGACAAATTACAGCCAGAGCAGCAGCAATTCTTAATGCACAGCCAGCAGACGTCTATGCCACGATTGCCGATTATCAGCACGGACATCCCAATATCCTGCCCAAAGAGAGCTTTTATAATCTCACGGTCGAGCAGGGTGGCTATGGAGCAGGCACAGTGATCCGCTTTACTATGAACGCACTCGGGACAGAACTCCCCTTCTACCAACGGGTCAGCGAACCAGAGCCGGGCCGAGTCCTCGTCGAGCAAGATATCGACTCACCGCAACATGTCGTGACGACCTTTACAGTATCCCCTGTAGAGCACGAAAAGGCACGCGTTGAGATTACCACGACCATGAATACCAGCCCAGGTTTCAAGGGCCTGATGGAACGCATCATCGTGCCAATCTTAAATCCAAGCGTATATCGCAAGGAACTCAAACTACTTGAAGCCTTCGCCCAGAAAAAAGCCACCACAAATGCCCTGTAGGGCGCGGTAAACCGGCCCCTACGCGAGATAGATTGAGCACAAGGCACAACTATGCATACCTTACCAATTACGTTATAATGAAGCGAGCATATACCCGACCAGACATTACCCGTTTACTACACTGAACTGGAAAGAACACTATCGTGGATTTTGACGACGAAACGCTTGATATGGAGAGCGAAATTGGTAGCGATGAACTGCTCTCGGATGATAACTTGCGCCTTCCAGAGGCCGCCAGTATCCTTGTGCGTGTACACGCGGTACGCGCGTGGTTGGCCCGCCGCTGCGCAGAAACAACGCGTGAAGTGGGAGAAGCTGCCCTCGCCTTGCAAGAAGCCATGCAGCAACCAGCGTCAGAGACGCGCTTGCGTCGCCATGAACGCCAACTGCAGCAAGCGCGGATTGACCATCTCCAACGGCTTCTCACCATGACACAGCTACGCCTGCGTACCTACGAAGAGGCGCAAGCTCTCCTTGAAGAGTGCATCACTCACACCAGTGGAGAGCGCGTCCTCGTGGAATACTATCTCGCGCTCGAAGAACTGGTACAAGATATCATCGAGTCCAGCAGCCCAGACGTCCCTGACACCAATGACCTCGACCCACGTCCACGCTTACAAGCTCTCGCCGACGTTCAACATCGCGTCGAACGCGTCGGTGCGCCAGGTGAAGATGATTGATTAGCCTTGCCCGCTGAAGGCAATGGCGTTCGCGGCACCTACGCGCAACGTCAACCCTGAGAGATCAACTGTGCTAGCTAGCGGAAAATCAAAATAGCCATCGTTTGGCTGCTGTGGAACAATGAGCGGCAGGACCGAAATCAGCTTGGGAGTAATCTCCGCACCATTGGGCAAAATAAGGCGCACCAGCGCAAAATAATTCAAGCCTTGTGGAGACTGAATCTCATTGCCAGGTTGAATATGCACCTGTACACGCACAGTATAGGCACCATCACGCTTGCGGTCATCCGAGAACGCGCCCGCCTCTTGCACGGTGCTCACGGTAATGGTGACATGCTGGTAAACAAGGCTGCGATTGACCGTCAGCGCAGCAAAGGGATTAGTAATACCCACAGTAGGAGTCTCAGGGTTAGCGCCTAAACCAATATTCGGGTCGGCTTCCCTGGATCCACCTAATAAAACGACAATCACCGCGAGGCCGATGGCCACTAGCGCCAAAGTCGTCCGCACCCTGGACGACTTCAGCAAGCTCTTTATTTTCGACATACGCTGTCTTTGCTCTCAGTCTCTCTATGTATTTAATCAGGACTTATTATAGACCTGAATCGCTCTGAGCACAAATGACAAGACAGCTTGTTATCAGGTGACTTTACATTTCATCGAAAAAGCTATATATCCTATAAGCTGCTCATAGTCTTGTTACATCTGATTAACCTCTTCTCAGCGCCTGACAATACCGAAATAGACGCATTTCTTAAATAAGTTAAATCTTCTACTGGTGTTTGCATACTCTAGTATAGATCACAACTTGATATATTAAATCACAACTGCTTATTAACCAGATCATTACCCACTTTCCTTTTTTTCTGCTCCTCCATCAGCTAAAATTGATGAAAATAGATTTTATTTCCCATGCGTATGTTGAAAGTGAAGTGACTTTATGCATCCTTCTTCCCGTTTTACATTGACAACTGTCTTTTCTCTGCTGCTTCTCTTCGTCGTTGGTTTTGCTTTACTTAACTTCGGAAGAGTACCAGTACATGCAGCAGGTGCAAGCGTCTCGCTCTCTCTGAGCTATGGGCCTCCTACATCATCTATAGTAGCCAGTGGGAAAGGCTTTAAGAGTCGTGAGATCGTCACCTTATTTTTTGATACCACGCAAGTAGGCACTGCTACCGCAAGTACAAAAGGCTCTATTTCTTCTAAAATTACTGTTCCTGCCTCAGCAACTCCAGGCAATCATTTTGTACAGGCTAAGGGAAAAAGTAGCGGATTATTTGCACAAGCAACATTCTTAGTACAGACTGATTGGGTACAGTCCGGCTTCAATCGGGAACATACCGGGTTTAACGTCTTTGAAAACGTGCTGAATACAGGAAATGTCTCTAGGCTAACACAGAGCTGGTTATTTAATAGCTATTATTGGGGAGGTATGGGCGCAGTGGCAAATGGGGTCATCTATTTAAGATGTAATCAAACCTACCTATGTGCACTCTCCGCCACTACTGGTCAGTTGCTCTGGAACTATAATACCAATGAGCAGTTTACTGCTATGCCTGCAATTGCCAATAACCTAGTGTATATTGATACAGCGGGAGGGCATATTGATGCGCTCAACGCAACATCTGGTACGCTTGTGTGGAGTTATACCACTGGCTTCACAATCACTGATGCTCCCCTCATAGCCAACGGGCTTGTTTATGTAGGTGCTTCCAATGGAGTCTTATATACGCTTAATGGTATCACTGGACAAGCGATCTGGAAGCATACCTTTCAAAGCATATTCTCAACACCAAGCATTGATGGAGGTCTCCTTTATGTGAGTGCAGGGGGTAGCTTGTATGCTCTGAAGTCCCAAACCGGACAAATCGCATGGTATGTATCGGCTAAAGGAGGAACACCTGTTATTGCCAACGGGATGATCTATCTGAACGATACCGCCGATGGTAAGCTGCTTGCGCTAAATGAGCAAACTGGTGCACTCGTATGGAGTGGTGGGACTTCTAGCAACCCTGCTGTAGCAAATGGAGTCGTCTACGTAACAAGCACTTCCTGTACACTGGAAGCACTTTCAGCGACAACAGGAGCGGTACTTTGGCAGTATTATTCCTTCTATGATTATTATACGTGTATTGTAGGTACCCCAGTGGTAGCTAATGGTGTTATTTTTGTAGGAGGCTCAGATAGCTCTGCCCCCGACTGCTACTGTACTGCTGTATATGCGTTCTCCACGATAACTGGCGTACCGGCAGGATACATCGAAAGGGATAATGGTGATGCTGTAAGTGCTGACAATCCGATTGTCGTTGTAAATGGAACACTCTACTTTTCTGCAGCGGATGGCCTGAATGCATATCATCTCTAAAAAAGGGAAGTGGAACGATGGTACACGTTCCACCGAAACACACTGACTGGCTGCGCTTTCCCTCAACCTTTCTTGCTAGTCCTGGTCGTCCTCTCAGCCAGGAACGGGAATTTTACCTTGCAATGGAAACAGGGCCGCTCCTCAATACTGTCTTGACACAATTGCAGAAGGGGATAGGGAAATAGAACGCTCGTTTTTTGTTAGACTCTACGCTGCATTTAAGTCGATTTTCCCGAATGAAGGTCAGTCAAGCAGCAGTAATTCCAGAACATTTGTTTGACAATTCTGTTCTAGTCAGGTAAAATGTAATCGTAAGAAGCGTCGTGATTGCGGCTTCTAGAGCAATAGAAGACAATAACTTTAATTCTACCTGCTAAGGAGAAGATGTATGGCAAATACAGTCAATCCCATCCCCGAAGGCTACCATACGGTCACACCCTATTTGATGGTTAAAGAGGCATCCCAATTGATCGATTTCGTGAAACAAGCGTTTGGGGCTGTCGAAACATTCCGCACTACAGGCTCCGCTGGTGGCATACACGCCGAAGTCAGGATTGGCGACTCGATGGTCATGATCGGTGGCGGTGGTACCTGGAACGGACAGCCGATGCCAGCGGCAATCTACCTGTACGTGAACGATGTAGACGCTGTCTACAAGCAAGCTCTCCAGTTCGGTGCCACCTCGCTTTCGGAACCCGAGGATCAACCCTATGGGGATCGTATTGCAGGCGTGAATGACGCATTTGGCAACATTTGGTATATCGCCACGCACACCAAAGATGTCTAACCTGTATAAGAGCCAAAAACCGAGGACCGGTTAGGTTCCGACCCGACGTGTCGGGTCGGAACCTAACCGGTTATTTGAAAACCTGAATGCCCACCCGTTTCAAAATGTAGTGATGCCCCTCGTGGGCATCAGGGGGTGGGTGGGGCCATCGGGTCGGTTTCCGAATAAGCTCCCAGCCGTCCTCGTTTCTTTTACGGGGTGGGCAAGAAATTTTGCGAACCATAAGAGCTACCTAACACGTCGTGCGATGAAGCCCCCAGCCAGCGATCAAGCACCGTCGCGTAGACCGAGCGGAAATCAACTGAATATTTCAGATTGCCGTTGGTATCCAGGCTGCTCAAGCTCGGTGGCTCACCAAAGACGCCTTTGGTAATCGGGTTGCCCAACACGAACATCGGGGCCGCCGTACCATGATCTGTTCCCAGGCTACCATTCTCTTCGACGCGCCGCCCGAACTCCGACCATGTCATTATCACCACATTATCGGCCTTGCCGTGCTGCTCCAGGTCGCTATAGAATGCCGCGAGGCCATCTGCCAGCGTCTTCATCAGTCCATCATGCGTCGCTTGCTGATTTGCATGCGTATCAAAGCCACCCAGCGTCACATAACCCACGCGCAAACCTAAGCCCTGTACTATCGCCTCGGCTAGCACCTTTAATCCCGCTGCGAACGGTCCGGTCGGATATGTCACCGTCGTATGGTAGTTCGCATCGGCAGCGTGCAACTGGCTCGACCCATCTTGCGCGCTCAATGCTGTGGCATCGAGCAATGCCGCGTAAGGCGATGTCTTGGGGTACGCGTTATAGAGATTCATCAAAGCCTTCAGCCGCGCACTGCCATTATCGGTATCTGCCGGATCGGGATAGATGCGATAGGTATTCACACTGCTCAACGTCGGCACTTGCGCGCTGATGGATGACAAAGCCTGTGCCGTCTGCACCCCAATATCCATCGCCTTGAATGGGTGCCCTTGCTGGTCAACCCAGCCTGACACGAGTTTCCCCAGCCAGCCCTCGCTACCACTACCGCTCAGGTCCAGCGTCTGCCAGATATCCATGGCTTGGAAGTGCGAAAGACTCTGGTTCGGATACCCCACTCCTTCAACCACCGCCATGTGACCGGCATCCCACAACTGCTTGAGCGGTGCCAGGTTTGGGTGTAGCCCCACTCGACTATCCAGTGGCAGTACGTTGGCATCCGCTATGCCTATCGTTGGACGCAGCTTGTGATAGAGCGAATCGGTGAATGGCACGACCGTATTCAGACCATCGTTGCCACCCGCCATCTGCACGACAATCAGTGTGCGGTCGCTGGCAGCCTGGGCAATATGCGAACCGTCTATTGACTGTGCCCGTGCCGAGGCAATCCCCCGGCTAAAAATGGCAGGCATCATCATACCCGCCGACACCACCAACAACCCATCTTTTATCATAGCTCTGCGAGAAAGCTTCATCTTTTTTCTCCCTTAATTTAGCTGATACTCTGGCGAGGCCATCATCAAGTACAGTGTTCCGCGCACACGATTGAGGGGATAACTCTGCCCGTTTTTCAGCGTGATTTGCGCGTTGCCTCTACTGGTATCCTTCGTCGTAAAGTAGTCAATATACTGTGTCCGCACCGACGAATCCAGCACTCCATCCAGCAGGAACGACGCGAAGTAATCGACAAAATGCTCAGGCGTATCTAGCGCATTCGCGTTCACTATCCCTTGCAGGTCTAGCGGTGTAGCCTGTCCCTTCGCGAAGGTGCCACGAGCCAGCACCACGTCGATATAATTCAAGCGCGTCATCCACGTCCCACTGTTCAACCAGAGCGCGCTCACCTTGTCGCCAGGCCAGCCAGCCACATTGGGAGGATCGAAGATGCTCTGTCCCATCAATATCGGATATGCCGGTAAACTATCACCACTTCCCTGTATATTCATAGCTCGATAAGCCCCAACAGTATACTCAACTGGCGATTTGATACGGCTGCGATAGGCTTTGGCAGACAAGAACTGTGGCAGCGTCAGTAGTGTGCGCATCACCGCACCCATATTATGGCCACTCTGTACGTAGGTATCAACTAATGGTTTTACATCATCATTACTAGGATTTTCATAGGCAAAAAATGTAAACAGTTTACGGCAAATGTACCACGGCGTTGCCGGGTTGCTTGCGAGAATACGGACAACATCTTTATAATCAAAGTTCCCGCGCTGCCCCAGGTAAACCTTGTCCAATGTATTGTGATCGTTAGGGTTATAGCGCGCACTTAGTCCCCTCACATGCCAGCCAGTCAAGGCTGTGGCCCCTTCCGCGACATCCTGCTGGGTGTAATGTCCCAGGCCCAACGTGAACAACTCCATCAGTTCACGAGCATAATTTTCATTGGGCGCACTTTTCGTACTTTTCGTTAAATCGAGGTAGAAGAGCATCGCCGGATCGGCGGTTATGCCCAGTAAAATGTTATCAAAGGTATCAAAAGCATGCTCGCGCAGGAATTGATTCTGCACCATCATGCGTCCATACGCCTTTGGTCCGCCCACTTTGCGAAAACTGCTGGTTAACACGCCGTGCCAGAACAAAGTCATCTTCTCCAACAAAGGTCGCTGCGTCCAGGCCATGCGCAAGAGCCACCAGCGTTGCTGATTCGTGGGCTTGCTCAAATCCAAATTCAGGGTCTTAAGGCGACTCTCCGTATCGTCTTCTGATACCTGCTGGTAATTAATGAGGCGATCTACCGCGCCACTAAAACCGAGATTGCGATAGAGCGTCAATTCACTGGGAGTCGCCCCAAAACCAGCACGGCGCAACAAATGGCCCGTTTGCATACTGCTAGCCATCGGTCCAGAAAAAAGCTGGTTCAGAGCACCATGCTGTATCCACTGCTCCAACACAATCCCACCCACACCAACACCAGCTATGCCTAGCACAGAAGCTCCCATCAATTTGCGCCGCGACATCTTCCGCGCCGGAGCCGGGGCAGGGGTTGGGGGTATCACCTGCCCACTCGACGGCCTTTGGGGTCCATGGTGTCCCAGGGACCCCGGGTGTCCAGGTTGCCATAAATTTTGTGGTTCAGTCGGTTGATTATTCAAATCCTCATCGGAATTCATCGTCTCATTGCTCCATAGTATATATATCTGGCTTTCGTGTAAGTCTTATTTAGGCTTCTGTCACAATAATACCCGATAGAGTTCAAGAATACCTCAAGGTAGCCTTCGGAAACAATCAATGTTTTTCCCTCCAGGTCTGTGAATTATTGCTAGGGCGACCGCAAGGGTGCGCCCCTACTATACACGCTTAACGGGTAAAAATGCACCGTAGTATAGTAGGGGCGTACCCTTGCGGTCGCCCTGGTAGCCAACATGGTACATGCTGAAATAATTGCTCCTCTTGCTCTAGAACCGGACTCAGTGTACACTAGAGCAATGCAGACGAACATCGACGCCATACACCCGAATAACGAGGTTGGCACACCGCCAGGAAAAGTACGTCATTACTTGCCAATGATTTTGCCATTAGCCATGCTTGGCGCAATCCTCTTTCTGGACGGGGCATTGCCATTGGGAGGATTCTGGTTTCATACCGCGCTATTGTCCACTATCGGCTTGTGGTCGCTGCTACCAACTCACCTGCTCTTCCCAGGTTGGGCCGTTTCGTCGTCCATCACCAGTGCCAACCCCACTGCTCCCCCTGATATACTCGGTTGGCTACAAATGCCCTTCCTTATAAGCGCTTTTATTATTATCTTTCTTCTGTATGTGCTGGCCCTCTATCGCCTACCGCGCCGCATCACCTCTTACCGCTACATCGTCTACTCGACGCTACTGCTCGGTGGGCTATACCTCCTTTTTCCCGTGGTCACTTCCCCGGATATTTTTTCATACATTGCCTATGCCCGCATTGGAGTCATCTACCACCTCAACCCGCTCACGACGCTTCCCACCGCTATTCACGCTGATCCAGTCTATCCACAGCTCTACTGGAACGATCAGCCCTCCGCCTATGGGCCAATCTGGGCTGGCATCACTTGCGTACTGCAATGGCTAACCCTCGGCTTTGGCACGCAATCCCTTTTACCGATGGTTCTGGCCCTGCGCCTGTTAGGACTCGGCACCCATCTCTGCTCAACCCTGCTCATCTGGTCTATTGTTGGTCGTGTCCAACTGCTACAGGGACAGGTCTCAGCCACCAAACGCTGGCTGGCGACTTTTGCCTTCGCCTGGAACCCGCTACTACTCTTTGAAGCCACCGTCAATGCCCATAACGATGCCCAACTCCTTTTATTCATGCTGCTCGCCCTCTGGTTCCTCCTGCCCGCCCGACAAACAGCCACAACGGCGACATCACGACAAGCAAAGATTCCTATCTTGACCGTCGTCATGCTGGCCTTTGCCGCCTGCCTGAAAATCAATCTGCTCGTACTCTTACCTTTTGTTTTACTCTTTCTTTTCAAGCAAGCTCGTAGACCACTCTTGACAGTAATAGCCACAGCCTTGCTCTTTGGCGGCATCATTGTGCTGCTCTATGCCCCCTTCTGGCAAAATGGGGCGATCTTGAATATCGTTCACACCAATCCGACGACCACACGCGATATCAATACGCTGTCCGAATTCTTGAGCCGACTCTACAATAGCGTGATTACAGACCTGGGTTTTCCGCGACCACCATACTACGGTTCAGCAGCAGAGACCACCAGCCACACCCTCAGTCTTGGCCTATTCGTCGTGCTGTACGCGCTGCTGTTCTGGCAAGCCCTGCGCTCGGCAAAGGCACTGTACAGCTTGCCCAGCCTCTTTCGCTGGCTCACCCTTGCTTGGTTACTCTACTGCGTGATTGGGACACCCTGGTTCTGGCCGTGGTACACCGTCACCTTCTTCGGCCTCTTTGCCCTCGCCGCCGCTACCAGCACGGATGAACTGTCCCTCTTTGGCCTGACCCATCTGCCTCTGGCCGTCTCGCTCCTGGCATTCAGTATGCTCAGCATCTACTGTTTCTATGCCTGGGGGCCGCACGATACCTACATCCCCGGTCTGCCAGATTTTCAATGGGCCTACCTGCGTGGCCTCTGGGCGTGGCTGCTTCCACTTCTGGCATTACGCGGAAATCGCCACCTGCGTATAGCGCTAAGGTACCATACCTCGCCACAAAACCCTGCCGACCAACGGTAACGGTGCTATATTCTCTCGTGTGCTATCGCTACGCCAGTATGTAGCTATTAATCATTCTTCCGATAGAGATAAAGAGGAGTAAAATATGCCAATGCACCGAGGAAAACATCTATTGCCACCACGATTCCGTCTGCCCATTTTCATACTCTGTCTTGGCATGATCGCGCTCCTGCTCGGCATCGGCATCAAAAACCTGTATCATCCAACACCCAGTGTGCATCCCCAACCTACTCCCTCTATTACCTCTACCACTCCATCCACCGACGCTACCGCCACTGCTTTCCCTACGAACATTCCATCCATTAGCACCACTGTCCCGATCACTACAGGTTCCGTCTCGCCATTACTCTTCGGCACAAACTTGAGCCTCTACGATAGCAACGACCAGGTCCTGCACTCAGCCATCACGCGCAGCCAATTGGAACTGATGCATTTCCGCATTATCCGTATGCCTGTGCGCCCCAGCCTCTCTAACCAGACCGAAATTCAGGCCGCGCAGTACATTCGCAATATGGGTGCCTATGCGCTGGTCGTGCTCCGTGGCGCGGTAGACAGTACTGTGCTGGCCAACGATACGCGCATTATCCAGGATATGAATAGCGTTTTTGGTCGCTTCGTGGTCTTTTATGAATTCGGCAACGAGGAAGATCTGCTCGGTGTCAACGTCGATAGTTACACCTCTGCATGGAACGCTATCGTTCCGCAACTCAAAAGCGTCGCTCTGAATGGGCAATTCATCGGCCCCGTAAACTCCCAGTACGACCAGCACTACCTCACAACCTTTTTACAGCACGCCAATCCACGCCCAGACGACATTAGCTGGCACGAATATACCTGTGACGATGCCGCCCCTAACGTTACCTGTCTCTCACACATCGACCAATGGACAAACCATATCGCCAATGCTCGCAACACGATGATGTCCACCATCGGCACCAAGCTCCCCATCATGATTACCGAATGGAACTACGCCCCTAACGCCCAGGCGAACGACGGCAAAATCAATGACAGTACCTTTATGTCAACCTGGACCTCTAAAGCCCTGCAAACGCTGGCCGCCAATCGTATCTACGCTTCCATGCAATACACCTGCACGAACTCGGTCTACGCCCTCGTCCTCAATGATGGCACCCCTACCATCCAAGGTCTCACCATCCGCAACCTTTACCAAAGTATGATTCTCAACAAACAGCAGCCCACCCCTATACCCACGCAATGAAATCACGGCGCGTGAATTCTCTTCAACCCTACCGTCATGTTTTACCTTGACCATCTTGCACTTTCGATTTACTATATCGTTGGAGTTCAATCTTGCTGATGAAACTGGTCCTCACGCGAGATACAGAAATTTCACAGCCGAGCTTCCCGTCGATCAAGACGGATTGGTATGGAATTATCCTGAGCTTTTTAGAAGAGTAGGCACATGGTAACACTTGTGATAATTCCATGTACGAAAGGATACACCCATGACAGATGCGCACTCACGAACCAGCACCCAAAACTCGAAATTTATCAAGGCGACACCTGAAGCTCTCTATCGAGCCTTTACCGATCCCATGGCCCTGATTGTCTGGCAAGCACCTGGAGACATGACCGCCAAAGTCCATAGTTTCGACAACAGAGTTGGTGGCGGCTATCAGATGTCGCTGTATTATCCTTCAACCGAAAAAACCTCTCGTGGCAAAACGACCGATCGGGAAGATAGATATACTGCACGGTTTGTGGAACTTACGCCACCTGAACGAATCGTCACAGCGATAACATTTGATACAGTCGATCCAGCTTTCTCAGGCGAGATGATTATGGAGGTCACATTGGAGGCCGCGGACGGCGGAACAACTGTATCTATCGTCTTCAAGGGCATTCCGTCGGGCATTCGACCCGAAGACAATGAGGCTGGCACGGAGTCGTCTCTAGAGAAGCTCGCTCGCTATGTCGAATAAAGCAAAGAACCTTTCGTCGATTTGATGATCATGTTAAACCATCGATATCGTGTGAAAGGTTCTTTAGACGCACGCTATAGCTTGTTTTAGAGTGCTTCAGAGCGGTAATAAGTCACAATTTCTAACCACCACCAGAAAGGATAAACAGCCCCATTATCTACCCTTTCTGTTCATATACCCCTTATTTCGTGCCAATGGCAAAGACATGCAATCTCCCTTGATTGAGCGCACTGGGCAGCGTCACACTGACCACCGTTTTCCCCGGCGTCAAGCTGACTTCCGCATAAAACACATCGATCGTCAGGCTCTGCTTGCCATTGGCTCCATTGCGGTAGGTCATGCTTGCCGCCAACTGGTTCCCATAGGAGAGCGGAGCTTTGCCGAGTGCCCAGTCGGTAAAGCCTAATGGGAACGTCTGCGTACTTCCATCACTGTAGGTGATGACCGCGTTCCCCAGCGAGGGGCCATTCGTCGCGGAGCCCAGGAAAGCCAGTGTCGTCGCCCCACTGACTGGCTTGACTGGCAGAGACTGCCCAATGACCTGATAGTTATCGGCCATGCCAGCCGCCGGACTGGGCCAACTAAACGTCACATTGTTAAAGACCACTGGTTGGCCTGGCGTGATGCCCACGCTCTGCAAGGCTTGCGCAGAGTAACTATGCATAGAGCCATCATAATTAGCGACAGTGGGATTGCTGTCGTTACTGATGCCCGCATTGTTGTAGGGAGTAAGCGGCGGCGGCACCGCCGTGCCAATGAGCGAGGCAGACTGCAAGGTGACATTGCCCGTAGCGAAATAGCTCTGCAACACTGTAAAGGAAACCGTCAGCGTTTGGCCAGCGGAAGCCGCTTTATATGTCATGGTATAGACGGCAATGGATGCGCCACTCTGGTTATTCAGGATAACGTCGCTAAACACGGGCGCACTATTGTCGCTCAACGTGGCCTTGAACAAGCCTTGGGACCGCCAAATTCCCACGTAGACTTTCAACGTCCGGCTAGTTGTATCGGCTGGCACACTGATCTTAAAGCCATTGCCCACGTTGGCAATCCAGATGCCTGAAGTGGTATTCGTCACGCTCCCTGTTGGAGTTCCGTCCGTCCAACTATAGCCATTGGGATTGCTGCGATACTCGTTCACCTTGCCAGTGCCAATGACGCTATAGTTGCTGATCTGCTGACCAACAGAAGCCTTGTGATCGAAGGATGTTGGTACCGTTAGCCCCCAGTGTGCCCAGTCCGCCTTGCCCTCGTTCGACAAGTTGACAGTTTTGGCGGGCGTACCAGTGACCCCGACGAGCGAGCCACTAAAGGATTGTGCCAATAAACCATAGATCGTAAGGGTATTTTGCGTCCCGACAAAGACCTCCCCGTTCGCCACTGTCGGCACACTGAACTTCACATAGCTCCCCAGGCTATCTCGGCTGCCATTCTGATTGCTATTGTATAGCTCGCTACCCAGGTTCGTCGCATCGTAGGCATGCAGCGTCGCGCTAGAGTCAATCGTCCACAGGATGCCCGTTCCTGGCGTTGTGCTGTTGCTGGATAAAGAAGGGTTGCCACCAGGAAAAGCAAAGCTCTCAATCGTTTGCGATGTGGGAGACGAGGAAAGCCGTCCGTTGTTCAAACTGTACGCCTTGAGGTGATCGTTAGCACCTCCAAAGTAAACAAATTGACCAGTGGGGCCATTCCAATACACGGGCGAACTAAACATGCCCCCAATACCGTTGTCAGGCAATTCCTGCACAATCTTGTCCACATTGCTGGCAGTCTGGTTATTGCACACGTTGGGAATAGTGCTATAGCCACCCAAATGGTCGCGGTCAACGACATAGATGCGCCCTTCCTTGCCCACCCCGATCAATTCGTTGGGATATGACCCGCTTTGCGTTGGCAGTAGCAAGGTTCCACCTGATCCAAGATCACCATTATCGAGTGATAAACACAGTTGATTAAAAGGTGTAAAGTAATCAACTACCTTTAGCCCATTCTGTGTGCTCAGCTTGAGCATCGTATCTCCGGCATCGACACCCCCTGTGTTAAGGTCAAAGGTGCCATTTCCCGTCATCACATAAATATTCCCACCACTATCAGCGGCGAGTCCCTGTCCGCTTTGCCAGATACCACTACCAGCTCCGGTCGCACTGTCATTATAGACTGCGCTCTGCGTGAGAGTAGAGGCATCATAAGCAAAGAACCAACCATGGTAAGGTGGATTATCGCAGTGTCCACCAAAGGCGATGTACACATGACCATTCAACAACAGCAAGCCAGCACGCTGCAATTGCAATACCGGATTGAATCCTGTCGCTGTGATGACCACTGGGCTTCCCGGCTTCTCATGACCAGTTGTGATATCCAGTGCATGCAAACGATAGAAGTTGTTTGATCCTTCCAGCGTATTGACCACTACATACAGCGTATTGGTCGCGGCATCAATCACCGGCGTACCCGTTATGCCATAGTGCGGACTAATATCATCGCAAGAAACCGCATTCAATGAGACAGTGGTCACATTGGGCGGTTTGAGAAAACTCACATGCCACAGTGGAGCGACATTACTGCTCTGGTCCGCATCAAAGGCGTAGACGCTATCATTTTCGGTAGCCGCGAAGACCACGTTATAGGCAGTGCCACCGATGGTCAGGTTTGGCACGTATAATGGCTGTGCGTATATTTGACCATCAACAGTGTACGCGACATGTTTGCCGAACTGCATCGAGTTCGTATTGCTCGTTGTAAGCAGCGTTTCGTTCGTATTTTGCCCCGTACGAGACGTATCGTTTTTGTAGGTGAGCACGGCTGTATTACTGGCAGCCATTTTTGCACTCTTGTTCAGTGGTGGTATCGCCAACTGCTGAAAATGCTTATACGGTGCATTCATTTGTGCCAGTGCTGTACCCTCGCCTCCATTCATACCACTCACGAAAGCAAGCAGCAGGGTTACAGCTAGTAACGAAGCTAGGATGGAGCGAGGGCTCACATAAAGTATACGCCTATATGCAAATACATCTATCTTAGAAGGACGATATGCAGACATTCTCAACACCTCAATGGAAGCATACAAATAGAAGGCTCATTGCCAAAAATCAAAAAGGGAATAATCATGGGGGCGCATTAGCTACCGCTTCTACCCACTAAAACCAACCACGTCCGTCCCACCTTGCGCCACATTATGATAGTTGAAGTACATCGGTCGCTCCACCACGATCGTCCCGCTCACAGCCTGTACCGCCACCGCTACCGACGAACCTGCACTCGGTACCACTTGCACAATTGGCTGCACAATGGCATTCACATCAATCGTGACTCGCGTCTGGGCAGGCACCGTTACCACCTGTTCTTTCGTAATACTATTGCCCAGATAAACTCGCACCACCACATCTTCACTACTCGTGTTCGGATTCTGCAACGTGAGATATTCGGAAAAACCGCTGCCGGTATAGCCCTCCGCGAAGCTATACGACGCTTGCGCGCTCCCCGCTTGACCAATCACATCCGTGCCACCCGAAATTGTCGGCGTATAGCGGAAGTATTCTTGCCGTTGCGCCACAATGGCTATATCGGAACTGACATCAGCCGAGAGCGTCGTCGTCCCCTGCGCAAAAGCTGCCGAGGCCCGGTTCACATCGAAAAAGTACTGCGATTGCGGTGCAACCGTCACGGTGACGGGATTGGTCATCCCATTGCTATATTCCAAATTGATGGTCACGTTCGCCGTCGCGCTGCTATCGAAGTTCGCCAACACCAGGTATTCATGGAAGTTGGTACCTGTATAGCCCTCCGCGAAGAGCCAGCGTTGCGTCAGTGCTGGCGTACCAACGACGGTATTCGCGCCAGTCACCGGACCACTGATATTCGAGCGCGAGGTGCTAAAGTATGTCGGACGCTCCACCATCACCGGCACATCGGCGTGAACGTGTAACGCGCTCGTCTGATTGATGCCCAATCCCATTGGTGTCGTCGTGCCGCGCTGCCCCGGCGGCACCACAATCGTCGTGGTACCAACCTGTTGTCCCATGGAGAAATAGCTCACCGTCACATTGGCGCTTTTCCCCCCTGGCAGATTGAGAATAGTGATAAAGCTGGCATAGTTGCGCTGCGACTCCACGTCGGCAAAGTAGAAATCTTGCCCCAACTGCGTCGCGCCCAGCACGTCGGTGCCACTGTTGATACCATTAAACGAGAAGTACATCGGTCGTTCCGCTACAATCCCCACGCCGTTCAAAGATGTGACAATCATCGACACTGCACGTCCGCCAGCCGTTGTTGGATTATGCAATTCCACATTCACATTTATCGTGGAGCGACTCTGCGGCGGCACGCTATGCACAATAGTTGGCCCGGTCCCCGTTGCGTAGAGGTATTGCACCTGTACCTGTGCTGCCAGGTGCGTATCAGGATTCTCCAGCGTCAGGTACTCTTGGAAGCTCCCACCAACATAGCCCTCGGCAAAGTACCACGTCTTACTGGTCGCCGTTGTACGCGTCAAGCCTCCCAGGCTCAGCGTCAACAAGCTCTGCGTCAGATTCGAGGCCTGGAACGAACCCAGTCCTGTAGCGAGATCAAAGGTGCTCGTAGTAGGATACGACCCACTATTCCCGATATAATCATTGTTATTCACAGCACCCTGTACTGGCACAACATCATGAAAAGCATTGGCATACGACGTACCAGCCAATCCATGACTGATCCCATACAGATTGGGATTGAGGAAACCCAGTAGATACCCATTGGCCTTGAGCGAAGCTTCATTGGCTAACGCCACCATTGCCGCCCACACCGGAGCCGCCGCCGATGTACCGCCAATCACACGCCATCCCCCACCAGCACAGGCACCCACACTACAGTAAACATCGTAGCCCGTCTCTGGATCGGCATTGATGGAGACATCCGGTACCTCACGATAGCCAGTCGTGTAGGCATTGGCAACTCCCGGCCCTTGCTGCCACGAAGGCATCGACCAGACCTGGCTCACGCCGCCGCCTGAGGCCCCATCTTTCAACGTGCGATCATTCCACACCTGCTCCCCTTGATACGAACCGTCGGCATTAATATGCAGCGTTGTACCGCCAACGCCGGTGACATAGGGCTGTGACGCTGGATCATCGACGGCGAGATTGGTATTGGCACCCGTGCGCGGGTTATAACATCCGGTGGCCCCCAGGTCTCCACTGGCAGCCAAAATCGTCTGTCCCTGCGCGGCTGCAATCTGGAAGAAGATATTCTCCTGCTGCAACTCGTTGGCGATGCCCGCCCCTTGCTCACAAAACACCCAACTCGTACTGACCACTGGTGTGCGATCACTGAGTATACGCGCCCAGGCATCGTTATAGGCGGCGAGCGAATTGTTAACCGCCTCGTACACCCGGAGCGTCGCTAAGCGGGGAGCTAGGCCCAGCACCATCTCCATGTCCAGTTCTACCTCCGCCGCATTCGCCCCCGGCACGCCATTGAAGCCATCTATCGGGATGCTCTGTATAGCAGTACCATTCCCACCAAAACACGAAGCATAGAGCGCGATATCGTTTGGTGAATAACCATCAAACTCCAATAGGCCAACCGTCTGCCCTTCGCCCAAATTGCTCTGCCCATAGAGCTGATTGAAATCGTAAGCCGTCGCAATCTGTGAGGGCGTATACGAAGTGGGCACCGTCGCCGCTCCCGGCGTTGGGCAGGTTATCGCCGCATTCGAGGACTTCTTTATCGCCAAGGCCGGTTTTGCCCGTCCATTAGCTGGCGGCACACGCTTATACTGTGCGAGGTTGTCCAGCCCCGTTATGGACGTAACCACTGCCACCAAAGACGTAGGCAACGATGGCGCGGCATCATTCGCAAAGAATGGCACTCCCAGCGCGTCCTGATAGTCATTAATATGCACCTGGAAAGCCTGTTCCGCCTGGGCCACGGTCCCGCGTGCATCAACCATCAAGTGATTGGCATAGGTAGCCGTCACCGTCAAGCCCTGCGCACGCAAATAATCCACCATCGCCGCCTCACTTGAGGGCAAAGGGGCAAAGAGAGCATTAAAGGTCGCGGCATTCAAATAGTGATGATAGAGCGGTGAACCAGGAGTCGTGATCTGTTGGATGTACGCGCTAAGTTCCGCCCCGTTACGTAAGCTCAACCCAACCGAGACAGCCACCTGCTGATCAGTTCTTGCAGGTCCAACCATGCGACTACTATTGGTAAATTTCGCGATGGCACTCGTCAAAGGGAGCCGCCCGCTGGCACGGGTAGCATGAGTCATGGGGGATAAATACGCCCACAGGGCCGTTCCTAGAATAATTACGCCCAGCAATGGTACCAAAACTAGCGGATAAACAGTACGAAGCTTCATACAAAATAACCTCTCACCCACGAACAGCATAGACCATACGCCGCCCTAAATCACCACAAGCCGCCAAACGCAACACATCACAAAATAAGCTGAAATTGCTCTCCTTATTCTGAACGTCGTCTTTCAGCTTTTCCGCGCATTTTTGTTGTTTTGTAGGACATAGCACAATGCATGGTCGCCGATGGCGACCATGCATTGTGCTATGTCCTACAAAAGATGCAAAACGTGCTGAAGCTTACGGACTTCAGCACGTTTTGCATCTTTTGAAAAATTCCTGCAAGCTGCCTACGACAGCTTCTCGCCAACACAGAAGAATGGCTCTTGTCCGAACGTCAATTGGCTCTTGTAATTCCTCCTCATATCTGAGAAGATAGCCCACTAAGTCTTCTTGCTGAAGTCGCTCTGCCAGAGCAACCAGCATCTTTCAATTCAAGGACATCAACATGAGTCATACCCTTGCCACCGTCGTTTTTGGCCTTGCCGCCTCCCTATTTTGGGGCAGTGGCGATTTCAATGGTGGACTCGCCTCGCGCCGCTCCAACGCATCCAGTGTTGTGATAGCCGCCTACGCCATTGGCTTTGTACTACTCATCGCGCTGGCACTGCTCTGGAAAGAACCGTCGCCTTCCACGGTGGACATCCTGTGGGGCGCACTGGCTGGGCTCGCGGGAGCGATAGGGCTGATTTCCTTCTACTCCGCTCTCTCCATTGGACGTATGGGCATTGCCGCGCCCGTTTCCGCCATCCTAACCGCCTCGCTCCCCGTCCTCTTCAGTCTATTCACCGCAGGTCTGCCCACCTGGCTTCAACTGGGCGGCTTCATCCTTGCACTCGTCGCCATAGGGCTGATCTCGCGCCCGGAACGAGCAAAGGGGCGTCCAGAAGGACTCGGGCTGGCAATGTTAGCTGGCTGTGGTTTTGGCTGCTTCTTCATCCTCATTAGTCGCGTGAACCCCGCTTCAACCTTCTGGCCGCTAGCGGTGGCTCGCTTCACGGCTGTGCTCTTTTTGCTGTTTGTGGTGCTGCTTCGGCATGAGCCGATAATGCCAAAAATGAAGGTTGCGCCATTCGTAATACTCGCTGGTGTGCTGGACGCCATCGGCAACGCTTTTTTTGTGCTCGCCACGCATAGCGGACGCCTCGATATCGCCGCCGTTCTCTCTTCCCTCTATCCTGCGGCGACTGTGCTACTGGCAGCACTCGTCCTACGAGAGCGCGTAACACGCATTCAGGGCATCGGCATCCTTCTAGCACTTATCGCCGTCCCGCTGATCTCCGCCTAAATACCCTCTAACCGGCCAGCGAAGAGGTGGTCAGTTCGTGTACCACGTCCAACAACTCTCGCACATGGAACGGCTTCAGGATCACACTACTGACGCCCAGCGTAGCGGCGTCGGGACCGCCAATACCAGCGGTAATCACAACAATGGAGGGCAATGGGCGTGCGGGCTCCCATTGATCGTGGAGACGGGCCAGGAACTCGTGACCATCCATCCCCGGCATAGCCAGATCAAGCAAAATAACATCGGGATAACGACTCTCACGCGAGGCATTATCCATCCAGGCTAAAGCCTCGTATCCTTCGGCTGCCTCCGCTGGCTCGTAACCGTCCAGTTCCAAAGCCCACGAGACCATATCCCTGATTGCTGGATTATCATCTACCACTAATACTATAGGCAGATTTCCTTCTAAATATTTACTTATCTGGCTCATTATCCCCCTCTCGATATTCCCATCGGCATACTGATAAACTTCTTGTCCCTACACTGGTTTCCACTACACCTTATTTTTTAAACTATTGTACGCAAAAAGCCACTTACTACTTGCAGAAAGGCCTCAGGCTGCTCCATATTAGAAAGATGTCCGGCCTGCGGGATGAGCGCAAATTGCGCGTTCGCAATATTCGCCGCGTAGTCTCGCGCCACCTCTGGCGGTGTCAAAGCATCCTGCTCACCAACCACTACCAACGTTGGACACGTAATCCCCGCCAGTAGCTCTGTCGCATCGGCTCGTAAAGCCATGCCGCGCGAAGCCGCCGCAATCCCTTGCGGTGTTGCCGCCGCGATCATCTGCCGGACTCGCGCCTCCACCTCTGGATGATAGTGCAAGGTATTGGCCCCGAGCAATT
>JBBQXY010000025.1:0-47295 GCA_038209195.1 Ktedonobacterales bacterium
CCGCTCCTCGAAGTGGGTAAAAAAGATTTTGCGTCGTTCGTCTTTGAGCCGATATGCCCCCAATTCGGTGACAAAATCATTCATCGTGAGAATCCGTTTGTTGAGCATCGTCAAGACCACTGAGTCAACGATAATTGGTCGGAACTCTTCCACGAGATCGAGGGCCAGCGACGGACGCCCGTAAAAGGAACTGTGCAGGTAGCCTACGAACCTAGAAGATGGTATACTTTAGGCAAGAAACGCTAGCTTGATCTGTCTAACCTAAACACGAGACGCTCGTATATTTTGATGAATACTTTTGCTCTCGAACCAATAAATATGCCCTGAACATAACGATCAATCACAGACGTAAAAAAGAACTATAGCGTATAGAGAAGGAGAAGATATCGTGAATGCCCGTTTTTACCAGAGCGAAACGCTGAACATAGAACAACTGGCCACTGATCTTGAGAAGTTCTTGCGCGCTCAGGGTTATCAGACACAACACCTTGACAACGGCGATCAATTGATGGTACAGCTAAAGAAGGGCGGCGACTTTGAGGCTCTACTCGGCATGCAAGCGGCCTTGACCGTCACCATACAGCGCAGCAGTGGCGGCTTTATGGTCGCCTGCGGCCAGCAGAAATGGGTGGATAAGGCCGCCCTCGGCGTCGTTGGTCTTGCCATTCCGGCCCTCTGGCCATTAATGGTCACGGCAGGCGTCGGGGCAGTACGCCAGGCCAGCCTCGCCACTCAGGTAATGGGCATCCTTGATGGCCTCGTTCACCAACAACAACCCGACGTAAGAACAGGCGCAGTCCCGACCCAAGGGTAACCCCACGATTTATCGCCGCCCCGCATTACGTAACGTAGGGCGCGATTTATCGCCGCCACTGCCGATTTATCGGCCCGTCCCGTTGGAGGATACTCGGAATCGCGCCGATAAATCGGCGGTGGGCTCGGTTATTACCTGTCCCCCGGACAGGGTGCGGCCCCTACGATATGTGAGGTGGGCCGACCACCAAATACGAAACGCACAAATAGAGAAGAAATACCTACTAGTAAAAGGAAGATAGACGGATGGATGCGCGATTTTATAATTCGGAAGCCGTAGATTTAGAGCAACTTGCCAACAATCTGGAAAATATCTACCGGGCGCAGGGCTTCCAGGCCCAGCATCTCGGCACGAATGACCAGGTGATGGTGCAATTGAAAAAGGGCAGCGATTTCGAAGCCCTGATAGGCTTGCAAGCCGCCTTGACCGTGATTTTGCAACGCTCCGGCGGTGGCACATTGGCCATGATTGGACAGCAAAAATGGATGGATAAAGCCGCCGTCGGTGCCGTCGGCATTATCGCCGCCCCTGTCCTCTGGCCGCTCATGATTACCGCGGGCGCGGGCGCGATCCGTCAGGCCAGCCTGGGCAACCAGGTCTTGAATGTCGTGGATGGCCTCGTGCGTCAACTCAATCCTGAGGTACAGATCGGGCCGGTACCCGTCCAAATCATACCGCAAATTCAGCAGCGCTGGGCACCGCCGCCGCCGCAATATATTCCCGCGCCCCAATATGTGCCGCCCCAGCAGTACCTTCCACCGCCTGTGATTGTGAACGCGCTGCCATCAGCACCGTCGACCGCCAAGCGGCTGCGCTGTCCCAGTTGCAACACGCCCTACGAGGCGGGTGATACCTTCTGCACTGGCTGTGGCAAGTCGCTGGTAACGCTCTGCCCCAATTGTAAATCGGAGGTCAGTGACAACGCCTCCTTCTGCCCGAAATGCGGTGCCTCGGTCTATCAATCGCTGACCGCGACCCAGTCCGCGCCCCCCTCACCATCAATGGCACCAACGGAGACCTATACCCCGCCCACGCCGACGTATACACCACTGCCCACACCGACGTATTCGCCGCCTCCGGTGCAAGCCTATACGCCTCCGACCCCAACCTACACACCTCCGGTACAGCAGAATCCAGTCTATACGCCACCCGCCGAACCCGAGCCATATGTGCCGCCAGTACCACAGGAGCCGCCCGTTGTCTCGTCGCCGCAGATCACCTATATGCCGTCTGCCCCCCGGCAGGACGCCCCGGTGACACCGAAAAAACCGGAACCGGAAGTTTATTACACGCCGCCGCCCGATCTGCAAGCTGCCCCGCCGGCGCGCCAGCAACCACAGACGCCGCCCGTTCGACCACAGCAAATTAAACCCAAGGCGCCCGCCCAACAAGCGGACGCGCCGTATTATACGCCGCCCGTGAATCCTGTTCCCGTCGCTCCCAAGTCGATTGCGCCCAAACCGTTGTCTCTACCAGCCTTCGACCCCACCGCAATCTGGGGTTCTCTGACCTTCAGCGACGGCAGCCAGGTTCAGCTTTCCGGCGAAAGTGCCATGGTAGGTCGTTACGATCATGACCTCGGTGGCACCCAGCCGCAGGTTGATCTCAGCAACGCCCAGGGAGCCGATACCGTCTCGCGTATCCACGCCACCCTTGAACACATCGGCAGCAGCTACACCCTGACCGACCTGAACAGCACCAACTCCACGCGTCTCAACAACAAACGCTTGGAGCCCGACAAACCCACGTCCATCACCGACGGCGACACCCTCTCCTTCGGCAAAGTAACCTGCACCTTCAAAAAAGCGTAGGGTTAGGGAGTGAAGCTGTTGTACAATGCACTTTAAATAACTATTCATCCGTAGGGCGCGATTTATCGGCAAACGGGACGGGCTGATAAATCGCGCCCTACGGACCGTTCGTACGCCTTAAAATTGGTTTGGAGGCAACATAACAGTATGGAAATTGACCAGGAGCGACAACAAAAAGCACGCCAATACGCCCGGCTGCGGCGACAACTGAGCCTGACCGACATCATTATCGCCACAGTCGGCATCCTCTTTATCTTTTTGAGCGGACTCGATACCGGACTGCGCGACTGGCTCCAATTCTTACGTTGGCAACCCGTCGCTGGCTGGTACCCTGGGCAAATTTTGATTTACTTCCTGGCCGTGATGCTGGCCTACCAGATTATTACCTCACCAGTAACTTTTTATAGTGGCTATCGACTGCCGCATCGTTTTGGCCTCTCCACCATGTCGCTGCGCAGTTGGTTCGCCGACCTCGGCAAGGGCCTGCTCTTGAGTCTCGTACTGGAAACCCTCGTCGTCGAACTGATCTACCTCTTACTGGCAACACAGCCGCAGCTCTGGTGGCTCTGGGTCGCCTTGATCTTGCTCTTCTTCACCGTCGTAATGGCCAACCTCGCCCCCGTGCTCATCTTGCCGCTTTTCTACAAGCTCAAGCCGCTTGCCGAAGGCGATTTGACGCGCCGCCTGCTGGCCCTAACCGACCGCGCCCAGACGCGTGTGCGCGGCGTTTTCACTATGGAGCTGAGTAGCAAGACCACGGCTGCCAATGCCGCCCTCATGGGACTGGGCAATACGCGCCGCATCGTCCTGGGCGATACCATGATTGATCGCTACACGCCCGATGAAATTGAGGTTGTCCTCGCCCACGAATTAGGCCACCATGTCCACCGCGATATCTGGAAGCTGATTATCAGCCAATCGGTGTTGACGCTGGTGGGCTTGTACCTGCTCAATCTCGTGCTGCATTGGGCCGTCGATACGCAGCACTATTATCTCAGCCTCTCTGACGCCGCTACCATCCCGCTTGTTCTGGTACTGACCGCCATCGTCGGGCTGATTTTCATGCCGCTCAGTAATGGCTTGAGCCGGGCCATCGAGTATCAGGCCGATGAATACGCGCTCCAATCCACAAAATTGGTGGGAGCCTTTCACAATGCGATGACCCGTTTAGCCGACCAGAACCTGTCTGACGTCGAGCCATCGCCTATCATCGAGTTCCTTTTCCACGACCATCCCGCCATTAGCAAACGCTTGCAGCATGCCGAGGCCTTTGCCACGCGGCACGGCTACGCCTTCAACGCGCCCATAAACGCCGAGAGCGTAGCTCCCACGTCATCGACCGAACCAGATGGCATACCTATCACTGGCTCATCAACGCCCGACGCGGCCCACTGATCGAGCTTTGCCACCACCTCGCTGGGGGTCCCAATAATGGAGGTCACATCCAATAGCGAGGCTGGCACCGCTTCTGCCGGATTCCGGTCGCGGTGCTTCCAGGCTTCTTGCACCACGGCGACCTCCGCACCATAGCCGTGGCGCGTCAACATTTGCGAGTAGTAGTCGCCCATTTTCCCGATGTAGAAGGCCAGTGGCGCGGCTGCGAACAGACGTGCGGCGGCACGATCTTGCTCAGTGGCATGCTCATTGAGTATGATCACCGTCAGGTAGGGCGCGATGGCGGCACTATGCGCAGGACGACCCGCCAGACGCGATCCCGCGTCTAATTGTTCGCGCAAATCGCCCCATTTGTTCCCCGGCCAGTAGACAGGCAGGACACCATCGGCGATCTCTCCCGCTTGCTCCACGTTTTTCGGCCCCATGGCGGCAATGTAGATCGGCAGGTCGGCCCGCGGCGGCGTGAAACGCAACTTGAAACCGCGCTCAAGCTTGAAAAATTCGCCATGGTAGACCAGTTTTTCGCCGCGCAGAATCATCCGAATGATCTCTACATATTCGCGTGTACGCCGCACAGGTTTCTGGAAAGGTACCCCGTGCCAGTGCTCAATCACATTCGCGCCCGATGGCCCAAGCCCCAGGATAATACGCCCACCGGAACGCTCGTCCAGCGTAGCCGCCGTACTCGCCAGCACAGCAGGACTGCGTGAATAAATATTGGCAATTCCCGCCCCAATTTTGATACGCTTCGTGACCCGCACCAGGTCTGCCATCGAAGTAAACAGTTCATAACCCCACGACTCGCCCAACCAGATCGAGTCAAAGCCCAGCTCATCGGCAATCTTAACTTTCTCTATAACCTCCTCCCACGGCCCTGGGAAGTTAGGTATCTCAGCCACCAAACCAATCTTCTTGCGATAAGCCTTCGTCGTATGCGCCACATCATCAGTCGTCATCTCAGCCACCGTCCTTCCGTAACAGGTATCTATTCACAAACCTATGGTTCTGCCATTATAGCCCACTTTTGCGCTATTAGTAGGGCGCGATTATTACCTGTATTACCTGTCCCCCGGACAGGGTGCGGCCAACGGGACGGGCCGATAAATCGGCGGTGGCGGCGATAAATCGCGCCCCATACGCATTAAGTTAAGGATTGATAAGCACTTCAATTCCCCGCCAGGGCGACCGCAAGGGTCGCCCCTACTATACGCGAGGCGGCTCTGCGCGCCGCTTTGCAAAGAGAATGGCCAATGGTATATAGTAGGGGCGACCCTTGCGGTCGCCCTGGAAACTGCGATCTTTGGCTTAACTTAATGCGTATGGGCGGCGATAAATCGCGCCCTACAGCTCCCGCCGCGCCACCAAACCCTGTTGCCAGGCGTAAACAGCAGCCTGTGTGCGATCCATCATGTGCAGCTTGCCCAGGATATTGCTCACATGGCCCTTGACCGTCTTTTCGCTGATAATCAGCTTACTGGCAATTTCGGCATTGGACAGCCCAGCCGCGATCAGGCGCAAAACCTCTAGTTCGCGATCACTCAGGTCGGTAAAGAGCTTCGGCGTGTCGCTCCTCGTGCCACGCAATTCCTGCACCACGCGCGCGGCGACGCGTGGATGCAGCACCGATTCACCGCGTGCCGCCTTGCGTACGGTATCGGCTAACTCCTCTGGCCCCACATCCTTTAAGACATACGAGAGCGCACCCGCCCGCAGCGCGGGAAAAATATACTCGTCCTCGTGATAGGAGGTGAGCACGATAACCTGTGAATGTGGGCTGACCTGCTTAACCTGGCGCGTGGCCTCTACCCCACCTATCCCCGGCATGACAAGGTCCATCAGCATCACATCCGGCACCAGTTCTGCCACCATCTGTACTGCCGCCTCGCCCGAATCCGCCTCACCCAGCACCGTCAGATCCGCTTGCAGCTCTAAAAAGGCCCGTATCCCCTGCCGCACAAGCGCATGGTCATCAGTAATCATCAGAGAAATCTTGTCTATCATTTCTGCTCCGCTCCTGTTGCTGCTGTAGCAGTCACATCGACACCCAAACGTTGGCAATGTGCGCTGATCTGTGTCCCTTTGCCGACTGTACTCTCGACCTGCACATCTCCTCCAAGGGCTTTCATGCGCTCTTGCATCGAAAGGAGGCCCACACCTGAACGCCCCTGCTGCTCCGTAGCAAAACCTTGACCGTTATCAACCACCGACAGCGTTACCGTCTCTTCCGTCTTCGTTAAAAGTATTTGCACGAGGGTGGCCTTGCTATGCCGGGCAACATTGGCTAATGCCTCCTGCGCTACCCTGAACAGAGCTTCCTCGACAGTCAGTGAGAGCGTTTGTGCTCCCTCTGTTCCCTCTACACGGAGGTTAGCGACGATATCGCTCTGCTGCGCCCACGAAGTAGCCAATTCCCGCAAGGCCGTCACGAGCCCCTTGCCTTCGAGAGCTACGGGCCGCAGTTCACGAATGAGCGAGGTCAGTTCCTGTTGTGCCTGGCGCACGAGCTTGTCAGCCTCGTTCAAGCGCACCTCAGCGGCGGCGACATCTCGTTTGAGCAAAACCTTAGTGGCTCCTATTTGCATAGAAATCGCGAAGACCTGTTGCTTGACACTGTCATGCAGGTCACGCGCCAAACGATTGCGCTCCTCCAATGTGGCGAGCTTCTGGCGCGCTTGCAGCAAATTCCGCAACTGCTCAGCCATGCGATTGAGTTGGTGCGCCACCTGCCCCAACTCGTCTTCCGAAGTATCAACGGCGATAGCGGAGAAATCACCGCGACTCCACCTGTCCGACGCCGTCGCTAATTTTTTCAGGCGCTGTGTCAGGCCCCGTGCTGTCAGATAACCGAAGACTAACCCGGCAATTGCCGCGATAATCGTAACAACAATCAGGCTGAAGACGATCAATTGCAAAAAGTCTAGCACCAGTTGAAATATATTCGGTTGGTGAGTTTTTAAGACCAGCGCCCCCTGGATATTGCCTTTTTGCCCAACGATGGGTGTTATCGCCACGAGCGTATTATCGGTATCTTGTTCGACGGTGCTCGTGCTGCCTTTGGCGTCATGTAGCACGGCTATGAGATGGGCGCGATTTTGCGGAGAGAGGTCTGCCTGGAGCGGCGTAGCAGGTGGCACAGATAGCGTGCCAATCGAGGCAATACTCCTACCCTCGGTGTCTACCACGCTCAAGAAGATAGGACGTGTATTCCCGTTACCGAGATTGGATACGCTCGGTTCAATGACATGCAGCCATGTTGCCAATGCCTCTTGATCCGGCGAACCGTGGATATAGTAAGGCGCGGCCTGTAATGCTTCCTGTTTGAGGCTACCCAACACAATAGCTGAGATATTCAAACTGACCACGACGAGCAGGACAGTAATCAAGGTCACTTCGATGAGCAGAAATGTTACCACTGAGGTCAATGTATACGACACGGTCAGTTTCCCTCGCAACTGACGAAAAGGTCGTGTGAAGCGTCTCATAAACATAGCTTTGTTCCGATCACCAGAGGACTACCTTGTCCCCAGTATAACATACAGAATAGTTGTGAGAGAGATGACATGCATCCCCATAGATATTAAGTTAAGCCATGCAGCGCGTTTATTAAGTTAAGCCATGCAGCGCGTTTATTAAGTTAAGCCATGCAGCGCGTTTTCCAGGGCGACCGCAAGGGATCGCCCCTACTATACACGACACGGCCTCTGAGGCCACGCCATCTAGTGACGGCCCAATTGTGTATAGTAGGGGCGATCCCTTGCGGTCGCCCTGGTGGGGACTCGTCACTCTCTCTGCCAACTATTCTCACTCGTACCGCAACACCTCAAGCGGGCGCACTCGCGTCGAACCCCAGGCCACGAGGGCTGCCGTGACCATTGCCAGCAGAGCCGAACCTCCTATCAGGCCAATCACGATTAGCGTCGATACGCTGAAGGCAATGTTGAAGAGGAGGCTCCCTAGTAGCGTGATCGCGCCAGTTGCCAGCAGCATTGCCATCAATGCGCCGATGCCACCAATGACGCCGTTCTCAATCATGACCTCGCTCAAGACCGAACCGCTGGTATAGCCGACCGCTTTGAGGATGCCCAGTTCCCGTCTGCGCTCCAGCATCGCCAGGGCGACAGCGTTGGCGATAATAATCACCCCCGCGATGACCGAAAGCGAGGCAATCGCCACCAGCATATCCAGGATGCTATTGAGTTGTTGCGCGAAGTAGGCTCCGATATCAGCCAGGTTTTGCACCGTTGCGTTCGGCACGATAGTGCCAAGAGTATTCAGTGCTTTGTTGACCTGTGCCAGATCGATCTTCATATAGGTGATGGTGGTCACGCCAGTTTTCGCCGGGCTCAAGGTTTGCATCGACTGCACCTCCGCCGTTGCTGCCAGCACACTCCCCACGTTATTCAAACTTTCGCTGTTCGTATAAATGCCCACTACGCTAACGGTTTTGAATGTTTTGCCATCGGCACTGGCGAAGGTGATCGTATCGCCGGGTTTCAGGGCCATATGCAGCGGGCCGCTACTAGTCAGCAGTTCGCTTATCACCACGTTGCTCGTGTTGGCATCGTTGGCTTGTAGGTTCCGGCCTTGCACCATCGTCAACGATGGAGCCTCCTGTGTGAGATTGTAGCCTTCCATCGTACCGAGCAGACGCAGCGCGGTCTGACGATCATCGCCTGTTGGTAGCACCTGTTGTAGTGGCTTGCCATCGATCGCCGTTGGCATCGTCGGTGTCAGGGTATCGGTGCGGCTCTTGGAGAGCCCCGGTACTGTCTTTAGCCTCGCTTGCAAAGCGTTTGTATCCTTGCCGACTGTGCTGACGACCACGTTATATTTCAGGTTCTGCGCAAAGGCACTGCTCAACTCCACTTGCAGGTCTTGCCCCAGAGCCAGCACCAATCCTATTGTGAAGACGCCGATGAAGAGGGCCAGCATAGTTGTCGTCGTGCGGGTGCGTTGCCGTCCAATATTGCGCAGGGCCATCTTCGTGCTGACCTTCCAACTGCGCGGCAACATAACCATCACGATGCCCAGCAGCGACGTGGCGAACAGGATTATGCCAAACACTGGCAGTACCAGGTACAGCAGCACAGATGCCACCACACCGAGCAGGATCAGCGACAGGTACTTAAGATCAAAGTGTTCCGGTACCGGCAACTTGCTGACCACGTAGACGACCAAGCCAAAGAACACGCTCAGCACCAGCAGGAAGGCGAATGTGCCATACACCGCCTCGATGCCTAGCAACACATCATTTTTGAGGATCACAATCGCCAGTGCGCAGAAGAGGACGGAGAGAATGCCCAGTAAGGCAATCGTCAAGGCCACGCTGCTCAGCCCTTTGCTCTCGGAGAGATCGCGTATCACGTTCAATGGGCGGATGTTGGCGGCCTGTACGATGGGCATCAAGCCGAAGATCAGGGCGGTCATCAAACCAATGGCGATGCCACCAGCGATTGTCCAGGGGTTAAGTATGAACGGAATGTTTAAGCCAAGGTTTTGCATCAGGCCGCGCACGATATAGCTCACTCCTGTCGCCGCTGCTGCTCCTACGACACCACCAACGAGACCGAGCAGGCTTGCCTCCAGCCCAAAGAGCAGGTAGAGATCGCTACGACGATAGCCAGCCGTTTTGAGCATGGCAATCTCGGTCTTGCGCCGCGAAAGCAGGACGCGCATCGTGTTGACGATACCCACACCACCGATGAGCAGCGCGAGCAGACCCGCGATCTCTAAGAATTTGCTGATATTGTCGATGGATGATTGCACCGACTTCAGCGCGTCGGCAACGGTCTGTGTCGAGGCCAGCGGAAACTGTTGGTTCAGGGCTTTGACTGCTGCGTCGGTATGCGCCTGGTTGACCGTCGTCACCGCAACAGAAGTGTAGTTCGCGGCAGTCGTCGGAGCTGCCGCCTGATAATCAGCAGCCGCGATGAGTACCAGATTGCCAGACTGGGCGAAGATACCACTATTGGCAACGACTCCAGCAATCGTGACATGTAGCGTTTCACCAGCACCGGCCTGTGATTTGATATAGACCGCGAAGGTATCGCCTACTTTCTTGCTGTAGGCGTCGAGGAAACCCTGTGTGACGACCACCTGCTTATTGCTTAAGAGGTGCGCGATACTGCCGTTGCTCGGCGTCACAAACGTTGGCGGCGTGACAAGCGGGTAGCTGTGCGGGTCAACTGCCGTGACGCTAAAGGACTTGAAGGAAGATGCCGCCGCGCTCAATAGACCGTTCGCGCTGGTCGTCGCCGTATAATTGCTAATGGTGCCATCGCTCTTCAAATGTGCGAAGAAGGAGAGGTCGTGCGCGGTAAACGGCGTACCCTGAGTGCTCACGGCGATATCGCCACCATTGGTATCGCGCACATTTGAGGTAAGCGAGTTCTGCAACATAAAGCCAACAAGTTGCAACGAGACAATCGCCATCACGCCCACCGCCACACAGAACACCGCTAGCACGGTGCGCTGCCCACCGCGCAGCAGCGAACGAGTAGTATAGTTGAAGTACATCGAAGCTTTCATGGTCTCTATTCCTTTCCCTATCGGGGCTATTCCATACGGCTATTGCGTAATTCTGCCGTTTGTGTGGTCGATCTGGGCAATCTTGCCATCAACGATACGGATAGCCCGATCGGCATGCGAGGCCACAACGGGATCATGGGTGGCGATGATAAAGGTTTTGCCGGTCTGCTCACGCAAGTCGGCGATGAGTTTGAGGATATTTTCGCCGTTGCGGGCATCCAGGTTGCCAGTTGGCTCGTCGGCAATCACAAAGGCGGGATCAGTTGCTAACGCACGCGCAATGGCGACACGCTGCTGCTCACCACCAGAAAGTTGATTGGGTCGATGGTCGAGCCTATGCGAAAGGCCAACTAACGCCAGCAGTTCCTGCGCTCGTGCCGATGGAGACCCTGGATATTTGCCCACGTACAACGGAACTTCAACATTTTCCTGTGCGGTCAACGTCGGGATCAGATTGAAGGCCTGGAAGACCATGCCGATTTTCTGGTTGCGCACAACGGCCAGCTTGCTCTCGGACATCCGCGTGATATCAACACCATCGATCAGCACCTGACCAGTGCTAGGATTGTCCAAACCCGCGATAATGCCCAGCAGGGTACTTTTGCCCGAACCCGACGGCCCCACGATGGAGACGAATTCGCCGCTCACTATCTGAAAACTAATACCCTTCAAAATCTCGATGCGCTCGCGACCAAGGGGAAGCTCCTTCGTGATATGCTGCACATCCATCACGACAATGCGCTGTAATTTAAGGGTCGGCTCCGTACCGAGCATATCATCTGTTGCGTTCATCATAATTTCTCTTGCTCCTTCATAAATCAGCCTGAAAGCCTAGTGGACTCTCAATCTTGATTTGAAATGCCGCCTACGGCGGCAGGGAAGGGGAGGGAGAACTAGGGCGCAGCCCTAGAACCCCGTCAAGGGGCGGCGGCCCCTTGCATCCCCGCGTTTCAATTGTTACTGTAGTAAGGATAAGCCACAAACCGCTCTTTGTGACGCGTCCACAGACCTGTTCTCAACCCGACTCTAGACCTGTAAATCAAAGCAAGAGTGCAGAGGGCGGCAACAATAGACACTTGTTGAAACAAATTGAACTCTGATATAATGCAGTAAAGATAGTTAAGACGAACTATTGCATCTTAGTTGGATCGCACGGGGGGAGCATGGTCACGAACAGTCGCCTGTTAAATGGATCGCTCAAGGAATTTGGCCTGGTAGAAGTACTACAGATGATGGAAATGGGTAGCATGACAGGTGCGCTACGTATCAAACACGTTACGGGTCGACTGGGTATTATTTATTTTAACCAAGGAAAAATGGCGAACTGTTCTGAGCTAGACGCCGGTGCCTTAACCCTGGGTGATGTTTTGCAGCAACTCAACATGGCAAGCTCTCCTCAAATTGAGCAAGCTTTTTCTCAGCAGATGCAGGCAGCTTTTGGGAAACGTATCGGCGAACGCCTCGTAGAGATGGGTGTCATCAATGAGCAGCAATTGAAAGAGGCTCTGCGCACCAAGGCCTTGTGGACAGTACGCGAGCTGGCCCTCTGGCAGGAGGGTTCCTACGAATTTATTACCAGCCCCAACAGTCAGACCATCTTACCCTACGGTGAAAGCTCGCTTGAGCTAGAGGTTATGCGCGTTACTATGGAGATGGTGCGCTACTGCGATGAATGGGAGCACATGCGGCCCTATCTACCGCAGAGTGTTCGTACCATCTTGCAATTGGCCCCCTCTATTCCCTACTCCATGAGCTTCGATACCCGCACCTATGAACTCTTTGTCCACGTTAATCTTCATCGCCGTGTGCGGCGTATCGCCAGTGCCATGCGCAGACCAGAACTGGAAGTCGCCCGCGATCTGGCGCAACTCGTCCAGCAAAGATTTCTCATGCATGTCTTTCAGGAAACCGCCCCACAATTATTTGGGCGCGACGTGCGTCTCCCCGATCCCGCCGAGAAACTACGTATGGAGAGCTTTGAACTGCTCAACCTGCTCAGTCGTATGGAGCAGGAGTGGAGTCGTCGCCGCACACCCATGGAGCAACTACCCGCTCTGGTGGAATTTATCAACTGGACGATGGACGCGCTCGCGGAAACCTGCCGCGCCCGTGGTGCTGAGCTAGACCCCAACACCTTACGCAGCTTGCTCTACCGCGAAAGGTTGCGCTACATGGGCACCTATGAGTTCAAAATAGAGCAAAATCATATAGATGTTGATAATTTCAAATCCCTCTGCTACGAAATCCTCAGCGTCAATATCCAGCAGACAGAGGATTTCTACGACGAAGCTTCCTCTGTCCTGCAACGCATCCTCCGCACTGTCTTCGATACCATCAATGCGCGTGTCGTTTCCCTCGATGAACGCCTCGAAAACCAGGATGTCTGGGAGACCATGTTTACGCAATTTGCTCTGCAACGCTCATAACGAACAAGAACAGACTATTCCCGTTCCCTTAGACTCGGCACAATGTGCGCTACTTCTCCCTTGGAGGAAACGAGACATAGATGCTTTTTGTCTCGCTGAACTCTTCGACGGCGATCGTGCCGAGTTCGCGGTGCCCGTTGCCACTGGCCTTCATTCCGCCAAAGGGTAGGTGGATTTCTGAGCCAGTAGTAGAAGCGTTAACGTAGACCAGACCGGACTCGATATCGCGTATGGCACGGAACGCTGTGCGCAGATCGTTGGTAAAGATAGAGGTCGAGAGACCATATTCCGTTGCGTTGGCGACCTGGATCGCTTCCTCATAGGAGGAGATCGGTAAAATGGAGACAAAGGGGCCGAAAACCTCTTCACTCGCGATACGCATAGCTGGCTGCACATTGTCGAAAATAGTTGGTTTATAGAAAGCCCCATCGCTGAATTCAGCATCATTGAGCGGAGAGCCACCGGTGAGCAATGTAGCCCCTTGCCGTTGACCAACCTGTGTATATTCGTGTACCGCCTTGACCCGTCCCTTGTTCACCAGTGGCCCCATCTCAATCTGAGGGTCAAGCCCATTCCCAATGCGCAACTTCTCGGCAGCGGCGACCAGGCGATCGGCGAAGGCTTGCTGCACTGCCTTATGCACGATGACTCGGCTCGTCGCCGTACAACGCTGACCGGTGGTGCCGAACGCCCCCCCGGCAACACTCTCGACCGCGAGGTTGAGATCGGCATCTTCCAGCACGATCACGGCATTCTTGCCGCCCAGTTCCAGGGCGCAGCGACGCAAGTCCCGCCCACAAATCTCTCCTACACGGCGTCCGACCTCGGTTGATCCGGTGAGCGAGATCATGTTAATGCCTGTATGGCTTGCCAGAGCATCGCCCAGCGTGCCACCAGGGCCAGTAATCACATTGAGCACTCCCGCAGGGAGTCCTGCTTCGTGCAGTATCTCCGCCAATTTTAACGATAAGAGCGGTGTATCGCTGGCAGGTTTGAGAATGACCGCGTTACCAGCCAGCAAGGCCGGGAAGGTCTTCCACGCCGGGATGGCGATTGGGAAGTTCCAGGGCGTGATGATGCCAACAATGCCCAGTGGCTGGCGTATGGTCATATTAAACTTGTTGTTCAGTGCCGACGGAAAGGTTGCACCCTCGGCACGGCGACCCTCGCCCGCCATAAATTTGGCGACATCTATCGCGATCTGCACATCGCCTCGCGTCTCTTTCAGTACCTTGCCCATCTCGCGAGTCATCAACTGTGCCAGTTCCTCCTGCCGCTTTTCTAGTAGCAGAGCGGTACGCAATAAAACCTCGCCACGCAAGGGAGCTGGTGTCGCTGCCCAGGCGGGCTGTGCTTTTTTTGCGGCGGCGACCGCACCATCTAAATCGGCGACGGTTGACTTCTGGTAATAGCCCACAATATCCTGCGTGTTAGCAGGATTGGTACTGACGAAGGTCTCTCCATTGGCGGCACTGCGCCATCCACCATCAATAAAATTTTGATAGACCGGACTCTGCTCCGTTGCGTGGCTCGCGGGTGATGTTGACATAAAAATCTCCTCAATGAGCAAGTTGGAAGAGATCACCGCTGATCTCTTCCAACTTGTTTCCCTGCTGACTTCTCGCTAGCCTTTTTTCTTGGCAAGAGTCGTTGGTGTAGTGTGGGGCGAGAAGTCCTGCACGGTGACAAAATATGTACACCCATTATATCACGCGGAGATTTGAGGCCGAAGGGGGATGGCTTGCCTTTCAGGTAACGCCAAAAACATCGATTAAGGAGAGCAACTCTTGTATTTGGAAAGGCTTTCGTAAGATTGGAACGCTAGGAAACTGTGTGTACACGTCATTCAGGATGCTCTGGCCCGCTCCTGAGATCACAATAGCTGGAAGATGCGAGAAGGAAGTTCCGGTCTCGCGCAGCGTGTGGAGAATATCCAATCCGCTAACTGCACTCGGCAGTACGATATCCAATATCGCGAGATCAATAGTAATGCGTAGGGGTATAAGTTCACTGTCTTGCGTGGTAGCCCATAGGGTATCGAGAAAGGAATCAGCATCGGCATGGGGAAAGACAAGATGACCCTTAAGCTGTAACAGTGTTACGAGATATTCAAGGTTAGAGAGATCATCTTCAAGCAGTGCGATGTTCATGTGTCCTCCTCTATCATCCATAGGCGCCCTAGTCTTACCGAACCAATATACTAATACGATCAAAATATCAATTTGGATTACATTACGAGGTGAAGAAGTGAGAATAACATTAGCTTGTGTAGTAACTTGAGTAATTTTATGTGTCAATATGCGTTTGCATTACTAAAAAAAATCCCCTCAAGCCACTCGACAGGCCGGATGAGGTATGGTACACTAGGAGGATTGGTCTTTAAGACGGAAGCGGAACGAGAAGGGTTCCAGAGGAGGTTCGGCATGTATCAAGATGTGTTGCGTGAGTCTTGGGTGTATCAAGAGATTGGGCAAGAGTACCTCGAGAAGGGGCTGGAGACAGGTCGAAAGCAGGGACTGGAGCAAGCTCTGCATCAGACGTTGATGATTTACGTGGAGACGCGTTTCCCGAAGCTGGTCGTTCTGGCACAGCAGCAGACTGGCTCCATTACAGATGTTGCGCTCCTCAACCAAATCATGAGTACGTTGTTTGCTTTGCAGACTCCCGAAGAGGTCGAACAGTACTTGCGAAACTTGGGCAATGATACTACGAAAAGCTAAATAGGTTTGTAATACACAAAAACAGAGGCACATCCTGCCTGAAGCTACGAATAGCCTGTACAGGATGTGCCTCTGTTTGTCTTTGGTGGTAATTGCTGCTATTGCACTATGCGGTTTCGATAGCTGGCCCCTGGCTGGCAGCCGCTTCGCTACTGGCGGCGGGAGCCTCTTCAGCAAAATCACCTTCTTGCGCGGGGCGTTTGAAGATATAATACGCTGAATTCGCGGTCAATGGCTGGATACTTACCAGTTCCCAATTTTCGCGACCAAGGGTATTCATATAGCGGCGTGCAAAGGTGCTGCGTCGCTCATTGGCGATGAGCGTTTCCAGCCCCTCGCACGAAATTCGTCCACGGTAGTCAATATACACAACCTTATAGGCCCACTGACCCATTATAGTACTCCTTCTCGCTTATGCCGCGCCGCATGCAAATCGTATGTTCATTGTTCACATTGTGTTCAAAAGGGTATCCCTACCAGCATAGTCCTGTCATGGCATATCCGATGTCACGTCCTCTAGAAAAAAACCTGTTGTTTTTCTGCCTCGCACGCAGCCAAAGAGTTTCGTTCCAGAAGAAAAGTATATGCACCACTTTGGGTTCCACAATCAAAGCGGTGCTTACCTCAGGCTCTATGCTTGTAGGTTCCTCTGCACAGTAGTAAGTATAAGCGGAAGATCATCGTTCTACACCGCTCGTTTCACCAGTTTTTGGCACCGACACAATCACCTGGAAGGCACCTGTAGAAACGAACAGGTAACGAGCAAACTTAGTGCAATGGGAGATCAAACGAGAAGGTTGTACCCTGGCCGTCGGTCGTATGGGGGTCGAGGCGCAATGTGCCGCCGTGCTCCTCGATAATACATTTTGTGATGTAGAGGCCCAGGCCCGAACCTTGCCTGTTCCTACTCGCTGGTAAACGGACAAAGGGGCGGAAGAGGTCGTTGATCTCGGTCGAGGGGATAGCGATGCCCATGTTGTGGACACCAATATGCGCCACATCCTGCTCTCGACTCACTTTTATAGTAACGGTTGTATGTTCGTCGGAGTATTTAATGGCGTTATCGAGCAGATTGCCCAGAGCCTGCTGCAAGCGACCTTGATCCCAGTTTCCAATGATAGGAGTGTCGGGAGTTTCTAGCACCAACGTATGATACGGAGCTAATGGGCGTAACTGCTCCACCGTCTCCTTCGCCAATGCTCCCACGTCGCAGTGCTCACGCATCAACTTGAATTGACCAGAAGAGAGGCGCGAGGCATCCAATAGATCATCGACCAAGCGTACAAGACGCATGGCCTGGCTGATAATGACCTTCGTGCCGCGCTCGATAACTTCCGAGCGTTGCGCGGGTCGGGCCGCCATTTGGGCATAGTTGATGATGGGCGAGAGTGGCCCGCGCAACTCGTGCGCAATCATAGCGGTGAACTGCTCTTTACGAGCCAATTGTTCTTCTAATAAAATGTTGGCCGCCGTCAGTTCATTCACCTGGCGTTGTAAGGCTTCTATCGTCTCTTCTTGTGTTTGTTGGCGCTGAACTTGCATTGCTATGCATCTCCCTATTCCCCTCGCATATTCCTAGTCTGGGGTTGTGTAATAATTATACATGGTGAGATGCTTTGCTAAGCCAGAAAAGATTATGTCTAGGAGTATTGGGGGATATGGATATGAATAGAGATACCTCTATGACCTTTACCGGAGTAGATGTAGCTCGTGTAATTCTTCCAAGGCTCCTTCGCTGAGCCGTGTCTTATCCAATGTTGGGTCAGCATGGGCAATGAGGTGGCGCAAACGTTCCACGATCTCCTGGCGCATATAGAAGTCGTCTGTGAGTAAAAGCTCACCGAGGGTGACTTCAATCTGTTTTCGTTGCAGCGCGGCAAACAACGTTTCGGTCATTACATTATCCTTTTTGCGTTGTGGCCGCGACTTTATTTTCACTGGGCGGGGTACTTTTACTGCCGCTATTACCTGTCTCCTGGACAGAGTGCGACTCGCTGGCTGTAGATTTGTTCTCACCAGATGTCTTTGTCTCGCTAGCAGCAGTTTCTGTACCTTTGTCTGCCTTGGTCGCATCATGACCGTTCGTATTCGCGTCTGCTACTGCCGCGGAAGAGCGATGGTCAGTTTTATAAAAACCGGAGCCTTTAAAGACAATACCAGCAGGATAATAGACTCTGCGAATGTGTCCACCACATTCCGGACAAATTTCTAAAGGATCGGCGGTCATTTTCTGCCACGTTTCAAAACGGTGGCTACAAGTTTTACAAAGATATTCATACGTTGGCATAGGGTTGATCACCTCTATATTGTCCGAATGGCTACAAGAGCCAATGCAACAATGCATCTATTGAGTGGGACTGAGCTCCACTTTTGCTTATTCTAATAGTAACGTACCATGTGCGTGTTGTCAAACACGCGACCTGACGCCCACCAGGGACGTCACTACACATTGAGAAGGTAGGCACGTTGAAATGTAGTGACGCCCCTGGCGGGCGTCAGGTTGTAGCTTCTTTAGTGAAGAACAAAGCAGGCGGGCCAATTATTCCACACGACCAATGTATTCTTTCACCTTCGCGGCGGCGTCGCGCGTCATGCCATCAAGGGCGGCGAGGTCTTCAATGCTCGCCGCACTCATGGCTCGCACGGAGCCGAAATGCTTCATCAATGCCTGCTTGCGCTTGGGGCCAATGCCTGGTATTTCATCTAAGACCGATTTAAAGGTGCGGTCAGAGCGCAATTTGCGATGATAGGTGATGCCAAAGCGGTGTGCTTCGTCGCGAATGCGCTGCACCATATACAGCCCCTGCGAGGAACGAGGCAGGATAATCGGCTCGGGCGAACCTGGCGTGAAAATCTCCTCGTTCTCCTTTGCCAACCCTACCGTGGGAATTTCCAGCCGTAGCTCTTGCATAACCTCCATTGCCGCGCTCAGTTGCCCTTTGCCACCATCGATAATAATCAGATCGGGCATGGCCCAATCGTGCTGGAAGGTAGTGGACGAATTAGCTATAGTCTCTGCTTCAGGAGCAACGTTTTCACCCTCCACGACAGCGTCAATTGCTGTTGCCACGGGTTGCTCTTCTTTTTGAGCGATTTGAGCAGTAGCCACACCGCGAAAGCGGCGGCGCAGCACTTCTTGATGGCTGGCAAAGTCGTTTGGTCCTTCAACCGTCTTGATCTTGAAGCGGCGGTATTCGCTATTTTTCGGGCGTCCTGCCTCGAACACGACCATCGCTCCTACCGAATTGGTGCCCTGTGTATTAGAGATATCGTAACATTCGATACGCTGTGGTGGCGCGACCAGGTTGAGTGCCTCTTGAAGTTCTTCCAGGGCCAGTTGCGTTTTCTGGCTATCCGTCAGCCACTTGATACGCTGCTGCTCTAATACTTGCTGGGCATTCTGCTTGACCATCTCAATGAGGCGCATTTTCTCGCCGCGTTTGGGAGCGGCAATCGTCACGCCGCCCTTGCGTTTCTCGCGCAGCCACGTTTGAATGACGGCCCGATCATCGGGCTCTGCCTCGACGACCACCTCCGGTGGGATATGCGGTGAACTCTCATAGAACTGTTGCAGGAAGGAGGTCATGATCTCGCCGGGACTGCTATCGCGCGTCCCTTGCAGCATAAAAAAGTCGCGCCCGATCAGCTTTCCGTTGCGAAAGAAGAAGGCCATCATGCAGGTCTCATCATCGCCACTGGCGAAGGCGATGACATCCTGATCGTCCTGCCCCTCGGTAGAGATCACGCGCTGCTTCTCCAGCACGCGTTCAACCGCCTGGATGCGATCACGAATACGGGCCGCCTCCTCGAAGTTCAACTCTTCCGCCGCCGTTTGCATCTTCTCCTGGAGCATTTTGACCACCTCGTCGTGCTTGCCTTCCAGGAAGAGGATCACCTGTTTGATGACCGCCAGATATTCTTCGCGTGTCGCATAGGCGACGCACGGGGCGATGCAGCGATGGATGTAGTATTGCGTACAGGGTCGTGATAATAATTTCTGCTTCCAGCCTGTTGGCGGCTCACCCTGCGCTGGTGGTGCCCACATGCTTGCGTCATAGCGGCAGGTGCGAAAGGCGAAGAGCTTATTCAACAGGTCAAGTGTGGCATCGACCGCTCCCGAATTGGTGTACGGGCCAAAATAGCGATTGCCGTCGCGCTGAAAACTGCGTACCCGGTAGACACGCGGGAAGTCTTCTGTCAGTGATACCTTGATGTAGGGATAGCTTTTATCGTCGCGCATCAGCACATTGTACTTGGGGCGATACTGCTTGATATAGTTGCTTTCCAGCACCAAAGCCTCGACCTCGTTTTTGACCACGAGGAACTCGATATCTTCGATCTTCGCGACCATGCTTCTATTTTTCGGGCTGAGGTCCGTGGACTCCTGGAAGTACGAGCGCACGCGATTATAGAGCGAGATGGCCTTCCCCACGTAAAGGATAGTACCCTCGGCATCTTTCATCAGGTATATCCCTGGTTTATGTGGCAGTGAATTGAGTACGGACTGGATTTTTTCGTTCATAGAGCTACTGTTCCTGCACGGCTGGCGGTATGTCTGTTTCCATCATTATACCGTTTTTTGTGAGGATGTGTCGATGGGGTAGATTGACACGCTTTGCTGGCGTTAGAAGTGGTCGGCGTTGTCGAAGAGTGTAGCAGTTTCTAGCAGGTGGCGACCAAGCTCTTCGCCATTGAGGGCCAGGCGCGTGGCGGTAGCGCGCCATTCGCTGAGGGCATATAGAGCTGATCTGGCAACCCGCCTAATGCCCCTCGGGCATTAGGCGGGTTGCCAGATCAGCTCTTATTTTACCTGCGATGGTAGGATGCGGTTTAACCAATGCCTATAGTATAGGGCCGCAATAAGAGCAGAACTAAGACTGGTCAACCTGCTCGAAGCGGGAAGCAGTGTCTTGCAGGTGACGACCAATATCTTCACCGGCTTGTACGATGCGCTGCGTGGCTGAACGCCATTCCTGATACAACTGCTCGTAGCGCTGTCGGCTCACGCCCTGCCAGTCACCCTCAAGCTCGTTGGTGTGACCCTGGATTTGTGGCTCGATCTGGTTGTTGATCTGGTCATTGAGGTGAACGAAGACCTGGCCCAAATTGCGCATGAGGTCCGTATTTACGTGAATTGTACCCATTGTGAGACTCCTTTGTATGTCAACGTATAAGAAAGAGGTAAATATTGCCTCTCTTTTCATGAGTAGCCGCAGCATAGCGTTAGAAGAAATATCATCGCGTCCTGTGTTTCTCTACTCATTTGCAGTATAAATAGGGGATGGAACATAGGGATTTGGATGTGTCAATGTGCTAGATGAGGACTCGTCTTCAACGCTGTAAAAACATCACTCCCTCCTACCTGCGCACCGAACAACGGACAGGCAAGCAGCCCCACGAAGCCTCGAGAAAGGCTTCGTGGGGCTGCTTGCCTGTCACTGAATCCTTACAGCCAACTGCTTGAGTCTGTCAACATAAACGAAGCTACAGCGTGAATATCCTGTGACGACGCGCCGACCAGCACCTCAAACTCGCCTGCCTCGGCAACCCACTTGTGCATCTGATCATCGTAGTAAGCCAGCGCGGAACGTTCGAGGGAGAGCGTTACTGTCTTGCGCTCACCGGGTTCAAGCTGCACCTTGGCAAAAGCTTTGAGTTCTTTTTCAGGACGCTGTAGCCTTGCTTGCTTGTCGCGCACGTACAACTGCACCACTTCCTGGCCCGCACGCTGGCCCGTGTTGGTGATATCGACCGCAACCTGCAACGTATCGTCCGGGTTGATCTCCTGTGTACTCAACTGTAGGGGGCTATAGCTGAATGTCGTGTAGGAGAGGCCAAAGCCAAAGGGGAAGAGTGGCGCGACACGTTTCATGTCATAGTAGCGATAGCCGACGAAAATCCCTTCTCCATAGTAGACCTTGCCGTTTTCACCCGGAAAGTTGACGTAAGCCGGGTTATCCTCCACGCGTACCGGGAAGGTCTGGGGTAATTTCCCAGAGGGAGTGACATCCCCAAAGAGCACGTCGGCAATGGCATTGCCACACTCCTGACCGGGATACCAGGCCTGCACGACCGCTGCCACCTTATCGAGCCAGGGCATAGTGATGGGGGAGCCAGTGTTGAGCACAACAATGGTGCGCGGATTAGCGGCTGCCACCTGCTCGACCAGTGCATTCTGCTGCCCAGGCAGATCCATATCTGGTCGGTCGAAGCCTTCACTTTGCCACTCGCCACCAAAACCTACAGAGACGATGGCGACATCTGAAGCCGCCGCCAGCCGTGCCGCGTTCTCGATGGCGCCAGCGTTCACTGGTGGCAGAACCCCCAGACGGACAGCCGCCAGCATAGCTGTCTCGATTCTGGCAAATTCGAGCGTGAGCACATACTTGTGCCCAGCCTCCAGTGAAACACCCGCCTGCACCTCCGTGCTACCAAAACCAAAGTATTCTATACCAGGAGTCTGCTGCGTCCAGTTGTCGATCACCTCGCGCCCATCGATGGACAGGCGGCTGAGGCCCGCGCTGACCAGCCCGAAGGTATACTGCCCGGTCACTTGCGGCGTGAAGCGACCATTCATACGAGCCGAAAACCGCAGCGGATCGACTCCCTCAGGAAACTCGAACCACATGATCTCTGTTTTTGACTGCGTCTCCTGCCGCACGGCAACACCACTGAGATTACCATTATTGAAGTACTCGATAGCCAGTCCATGCTCGCTTCCCTCTGTACCTGCCACGAGTTGCTCAGCATTAAGCAAGGGCAACAAGCGGAAGTTGCTGCAGCCCTGTTCGTAGCCCACGCGCACCTGATCTCCGACCTTCGCTACAATGCCCTCGAAGGGAGTCACGGCGTAATGCGCGTTGACCTGCGAACTGCCTCCACCTGTGGTTAGTGCCACCTGAGCGTTAGGACCAATCACCGCTATTGACGTGAGTCGCTCCTGCTGTAGGGGCAAAGCCTGTTGTTCGTTCTTGAGCAAGACGATGCCCTCGGCAGCCGCTGCTCGTACCAGCGCGCGCCGCTCCGGCAGGTCAACGGCCTGCTCTGGCATGGCTTGCGGATGCTCAAAGAGTCCTGCTTTGTTCAGCAACAGCAACAGGCGACGCACGCTCGTTTCAATCGTCGCTTCCGTCACCTCACCTTGCTCGACGGCTGCGAGCAGCTTCTCGCCGCGCCAGCGTGGCATCGGCATCTCCAGATCAAGCCCGGCATTGACGGAAGCGGCGGTACTCTTGACCGATTCAAACCAGTCTGACACCACCACGCCATCAAAGCCCCACTCGTCGCGCAGAATCTCGGTCAATAAATACGGGCTTTCGGAGGCAGCAACGCCGTTCACCAGATTATAGGCTGCCATGACGGTCCACGGCTTGGTCTCGCGCACCGCAGCCTCGAAAGGCGGCAGATAGATCTCGCGCATCACCCGTTCGCGTACCTCTGAGCTCATACTGTAACGCTCGAACTCTTCATCGTTACAGACATAGTGCTTGATCGAAGCTCCCACTCCTTCGCTCTGTAATCCCGTGATGTAGGCCACCGCCAGCCGGGCAGAGAGGTACGGGTCTTCAGAGAAACATTCAAAGTTGCGCCCACCCAGTGGGGAACGCTGGATATTGACGGTGGGACCCAGCAGCACCTGAGCGCCCTTCAATTTGGTCTCGTCTGCCAGAGCCTGCCCGACACGTCCCACCAGCTCCGTGTTCCACGTCGAGGCTAGCGAGATTCCTGCCGGGAAACAGGTCGTTTTCACCCCACCGGTGAGACTTCCGGCTCCGCGCGCCCCATTGGGACCATCAGTCATTTTTAAAGAAGGGATACCCAGTCGCTCAACTGCGACGGTGTACCACATGTTCGTGCCAGCAAGCAGCTCTACTTTTTCGCGTAGGGTCATTTGACTCAGCAGGTCTTCTAGAAACGTAGGAATAGTAGGAATATCAAGTGAGGTCATGAATGGACTCCTTTCACTGGTTGAATGGACAAAGCACCAATGCTTGTGTCTATGCCAATACATTCTCAAATAAAGTGTGAACCGATACACATTGCTTGACAAAAGTATACCCAATATTCGATACTTTTGTCAGATGTAGGTCTCATTGGCACGGATAATCTCCCCATGGGTGAATTTGTCTGGCTGTCACTGACCTCCATGTGTTTTGACGCGCTCGACATCGGAAAGCGCGCAGTCGCTATGCTGCACGCCCTGCACCAGGGCCTTCCCATTCCTGAAGAACTTACCCTTTCTCTCGTGCCACAACTGATTGAGCGTGAATCGACCTGACCAGTGCCTATTTTTGCGTGCTCTCCTCAACCCCCATCTCGCCACCAAATTGTGCAAAATTACCATTTCAGCGCATAGTCAAAAACGCGCCTGTGGTGTATACTTAGGGGCGTTATCATCGTTCCATGTAATTTATTGCTCCCCTTTTCTTTGGACATACGACGTAGCTGTAATTATCATATGAGTTGTATTGGTACTGCTGGCCATGTAGATCATGGTAAATCAACCCTCGTCAAGGTGTTGACGGGCATAGACCCGGACCGCCTGGCGGAAGAAAAAGAACGTGGCATGACCATCGACCTCGGCTTTGCCTGGCTCACCTTGCCGGGCGGGCGCGAGGTGAGTATTGTTGATGTGCCAGGGCACGAGAGCTTTATCAAGAATATGCTGGCTGGCGTTGGTGGCATAGACGCGGCCTTGCTGGTGGTAGCTGCCGACGAGGGCGTGATGCCACAGACCCGCGAACACCTCGCCATCCTTGATTTGTTGCATGTGCGTCGTGGCATCGTTGCGCTCACCAAGTCCGATCTGGTCGATGAAGAGTGGTTGGAACTTGTGCGCGAAGAGGTCACTGAATGCCTGAAAACAACAACGCTGGCGAACGCGCCTATCATCCCGGTCTCTGCCTATACCCGGCAGGGTTTGCCAGAACTGCTCACACGCCTGGAGCAGATGCTCAATGAGGCAGAGGAGCGACAGAACATTGCCCGCCCACGCTTGCCAATTGATCGCGTCTTTAGCATGACCGGCTTTGGCACTGTTGTCACCGGTACCCTGCTCGATGGTAGTTTCAAAAATGGGCAGGAGGTTGAGGTTTTGCCCCAGGGAGTGAAGACGCGCATTCGCACACTCCAAACGCATCGGAACATGGTTGATAGCGCACAACCCGGTAGCCGTGTTGCCATCAATCTGGCTAATGTCCCGCGCAGCGATCTCTCACGTGGCGATGTTGTCGCCTTGCCGGGGCAACTCCGCACCACTATGCTGGTCGATGCCCACGTTCAATTGTTGGCTGACGCTCCCCGTCCACTGGCCCATAATACGCAGATTGATTTCTATAGCGGCTCGCAAGAGGTGTCGGCTCGTATACGACTCCTGGATGTGGAAGAGCTACAACCTGGGCAGAGCGCGTGGGTGCAGTTGCGCTTGAGCAAACCCTCTGTCTTAGCGCGCCGTGACCGTTTCATTATACGTATTCCCTCGCCCAGTACCACGATTGGTGGCGGCGAAGTCGTTGATGTACTGCCGCGCTTCCACCGCCGTTTTCAGTCGCAGATCCTCAATCAGTTAGCTATTCTGGAGCATGGCGCACCTGATGAGCTGGTTCTATCCGCTCTGGATAGACGTACGCGTCCCGCTGCCGCGTCTTCCACGACGGTTAAGAGCAAAGGGCTCGTTGGCTACGAAATCTCAGACATCGCCAAACAGAGTAATATGGCCCAGGATGTGACGTTGCAAACGTTGGAGACGTTGTTAAAAGAAAGAAGAGTGCGGCAAATTGGGGCATGGTGGTTTGCTCAGTCTGTGTGGGAGGCGTTAGTGGAGGAGACCGTTCGTTTATTGAGCGAGCAGCATCGCCAGTATCCTCTTCGTGCAGGTCTTTCGAAGGAAGAATGGCGGATGCGCTTGAATCTTTCGCCTAAGATGGCGGCTGACGTTTTTGCGGCATTACAGATGGACAACGTAGTAGCTGGCACTGCGGCAGTCTCAGGCGGCTTTATCCGTCTGCCGGATTTTGCTCCCAGTTTCACGGCAAAGCAGCAGCAAGAGGTCACACGCTTGCTACAACGTTTTCAGGAGAATCCCTTCACGCCGCCGGGGCGCGTTGAGGCGGAAGCTATGGTTGGGAGCGAGGTCTTAGCAGCCTTGATAGAGCAGGGACAGTTGGTCAAGCTAGGTGATGGTGTCCTCTTTCTGCACGCAACGTATGATGAGGCTCTTGCAACGATAGTACACTATTTACGTGAGCATGGAAAGATAACGGTTGCCGAGGCACGAGATTTACTTGGTGCGACAAGAAAATACATCTTACCTTTGCTGGAGCATATGGATGCCTTGAAAATGACGCGACGCATGGGCGATGAACGCATACTTGGAACGGTTATAGCGCAATAAGCATGCTCTTTGCGTCAGCATGTAGTTGGGTGTTCCATTCCGTGACAAAATACGTTACAATAGTGGTGCTAAATGAGGTCGAAGGGGCGCACTATGGTGCGCCTACATGGAGAAGGGGTACATGTCATGTGCTCCAGTAAGAACTATGCCAATCGAAGTTTTGGGCGAGCGTTATGAATTAGGAGAATCCATCGGTCGAGGCGGTATGGCCACGATTTATCGTGGCCGTGATAAGCGCATGGAGCGCGTCGTCGCTATCAAAGTCTTGCGCGAAGTCTACAGCACCGACCCCAAGTTCGTCACCCGTTTTCAACGGGAAGCGAAAGCGGCCTCCGCGCTACAGCACCCGAATATTGTGCAGGTCTTTGATTATGGTCAGACCGATGGCAACTACTTCATCGTGATGGAACTGGTGGAGGGTACTGACCTGCGCCGCTATCTGCGCTCGCGCGGTGTACTCGCTGTCGATCGGGCCATTATTATTGCTCATGACGTGGCTCTTGGTTTAGGAGCCGCTCATCGGCGTGGCATTGTGCATCGTGACGTCAAACCACAAAATGTTCTTGTGGGGCGTGATGGTTCCATCAAGCTGACCGATTTTGGCATTGCCAGTGTGTACAAAGACATCAATGCCGAACGCTTGACCACCACTGGTATGACGCTCGGAACTGTGCAATACTACGCCCCAGAGCAGGCCCAGGGTGAAATCGTCAATCCAGCAGCCGATGTCTATGCCCTCGGCATCGTCATGTACGAGATGCTCACTGGTCGTCCGCCTTTCGATGGTGATACCCCTGTCGCGGTCGCCATGCAGCATATCCAGGAAATCCCCACTCCGCCATCATATCTTAATTCCAATATTCCACCCGCCCTGGAAGAGATTATTATGCGCTGCCTGGAGAAAGACCCCGAAAAACGCTTCCGCGATGGCACCGCGTTAGCACGAGCGTTAGAATTGTTGGGTGAGGCCGAAGGCGATGAGGTTTTGCCCGCCACCGTTACCCCTGGTTTGACGCAAACACCAACGAGTGGACAAAATAACATGCCATACTCTCATAATGGCATGGGGTCCACTTCACAACGACCGCCAGCCTCATCGCCGAATAATATGTTACCAGGAGGCTATAGTCAGGGCAATCCAGGTAATGGAGTGGCGCGACAACCTGAGCCATTGATTTTGCATAATCAAGCACCGAACTATAACGCGCCTCCAGCCGATAGCGCATCAGGCTATCCACCGCGTGGTACAATGCCGCGCTCTTCTGTTGTACCGTATGCGCAAGGCGATTCACGCTTTGCCAGTATTATCACCGTCCTTATTTTACTAGCTACCCTGCTATTGCTCGGTTTTAGTATCTACCTGGCCGCCGAACTCAATTATATTCATATTCCTGGTCTGGGCGGTTCCAGTGTTACACCAACCACGGCAGGTAAAGAGATAGCTGTGCCCGACTTGACGGGATTAAGCTATACCGATGCCCAGGCTGAGGTAGCCAAACTTGGCTTTAAGTTGATGGTGCTGGCTAACACGCCCGATCTTACGGCTACTGGTATTGTGATAAGTCAAGCTCCACTTCCCCATTTCTACGCTCTCAAAGGCTCGCCTATTTCTGTGAAGCTTGGCCCAGCTCCGTCTCAGAAAGTGCCGCAAAATCTGGTCGGCAACACGCTCAGTGGCGCGGAACAGATTCTTAACAATGTTGGTATACCCTACGATATACGCCCTGCCGGGTCAGACCCCACGAAGGGGCAAAATACCGTCTCTCAGGTAAACCCTGCCAGTGGGACTTCGATAGCCAAGGGGCAACACGTCGTCCTCTACGTGCTGAACTACTTCAATGGAACGCCAACGGTGACGCCGACTGCGACGGCGACACCGACGCCAAAACCGACTGCGACGCCGACTGCGACGCCGACCGCAACGCCAACGGCAACGCCGACCGCGACGCCGACCGCAACGCCAACGGTAGGGCCGGATCCGACCCCGACGACGAAAACGGGATTATACAATACGGTGGTGGCGGCAATTGAGTACAATTTGTTGAGTGGCTTGTGAAGCTCTCCGCTGCCGCAGACAGCAGCGAACTTCACAAGCCATTCACCACGTATTTTGTGTATAAAGAAGGTCGTGACCGCTACAGCGCGGTCAATATCTCTGGTCCGTCATTTGTGATGGCAAGGGTGTGCTCAAATTGAGCCGAACGTTTACCATCTGCTGTACAGACCGTCCAGCGATCATTTCGCGTACGAGTCTCAGCCTTTCCAGCATTAATCATCGGCTCGATGGTGAAGACCATGCCGGGACGTAAGAGAATGCTGGGACCTTTTTGCGCGAAATGGAACACATAGGGCTCCTCATGGAGCGAACGTCCTACACCATGACCAGTGTATTCACGCACGGTGGAGAAGTGATTGGCTTCCGCGTATTTCTGAATGGCTGCGCCAATATCGTTTAATTGTTTGCCCGGACGAGCCAGTTCGATACCGATCTCCAGGCATTGCTTCGCTACCGCCATTAAACGCTGACCCTCTTCATCAACGTTTCCAATGGCGAACGTGACGCACGAGTCGCCGACCCATCCATTATAGTGGACGCCAATATCAATACCGACAATGTCGCCATCTTTTAAGCGATCTTTGCTGCTGGGGATGCCATGACAGATGACATCATTAATCGCGGTGCAGATAGTAGCTGGAAAGGCGGGAATAGCTGGATGCCCATGCTGTGCCGCCATAGCCCCATAGCCTTTATACGAAGGGATGGCTCCACGGCTACGTATATATTCTTCCGCGATCTTATCGATTTCAGCAGTGGTGACGCCTGGCACGAGGTGTGGTCGCAAAACCTCGTAGGTCTCCGCGACGATGCGTCCCGCTTTGCGCAATTGCGCGATCTGTTGTTGTGATTTCAATATTACCATGTCTAAGTACCTTTGCCACTTCCTAATAGAGACAGCGGTGCCGGACGCCCACAAGGGGCGTCCCTACATATGAATGCTATTTCAAACCGTTGCATACATTCCCTTTATCTTACCGCATAGGTGCAAGAGATGCAGACTTTTCCTGTCAACAAAAGAATGCAAATTGGGAGAAAAGCAGCGTTTATTCTTTTAGCGATGCTTTGCACATTTTTTTGATGGCTGGGAATAGATTCTTCGCCCTTCGCTTCGCTCGAGGGCTTCGGCTACTGCGGCCTCAGAATGACAATGAGACTGTGCCGGTTTCAAAATGTAGTGATGCCTCTTGTGGGCATCAGGCGGTCTCAGGTCCTTGTATTTGGAGAATTTGTATGCGACGGAATATTGTACGCGCCACCTTCTTTGGAATGGTCGCTTCTCTGCTGATCGGCACCAGCCTGGCTGCCCTGAATCTATCTGTCCACGTCGTCCATGCTGAACATGCCAACGCCAACCAAAGCGTGGTGCTCAGTGGTCAGGTAGCGCCACTCGTACAACAGGCTCATGTGCTACAGGCGGCGGCTACAAACCAACCACTCAATCTCTCCATCGGTTTGCAGTTACGCAACCAGCCTGACTTGGATACCCTGTTACAAACACTCTACGACCCTCAATCACCACAATTTCAGCAGTATCTAACGCCAGATCAGTTCAATCAATTGTTTGCTCCCACCGCTGACCAGGTGCAGCAGGTCGTGACGTATTTACAGAGCCAGGGTTTAACCGTCACCAATGTCGCCCCTAACAACCTGCTGATTGATGCGACCAGCACTGTTGCCCAGGCTCAGCAGACCTTCAATGTCCATATCAATACCTATCAACTGGGCAGTCATACCTTCTTCGCGAACGCGGAACCCCCTACTTTGCCTGGCCCAATCAGTCAACTGATTACCTCCATTGATGGACTGGACAATAGCCTGCATTACCATCCGCTCTCGCAGGACGCGCTCCTATCACAGGAGCATGCGCGGTTGCGCTCACTTTCTCAGCACACCTCTGTCCAGGCAGTCGGCCCTACCAGTGGCTACGGGCCGAAAGACGTAGCCGGAGCATATGATGCTACTGCTCTACAAAGTGCTGGTTTCCTGGGAGACAACCAGACCGTAGCAGTATTTGAGCTCGATGGCTACCAAGCGAATGACGTCAACCAGTATCTGCAATACTATAATCTTGGTACAGCTAATCTTAGCAATGTTCTGGTCGATGGAGCCAGTGGCGCAGCAGGTCAAGGTGCTATCGAAGCTGAACTTGATATTGAACTCGTGGCAGGTATAGCTCCCCACGCGCACCAGATTATCTATGAAGGCCCCAATTCAACCCAGGGGCTGAATGATACCTACAACAAGATTGTCACCGACAACAAAGCGCAGATTGCCACGACCAGTTGGGGTCTGTGCGAAAATAGCACGGGGTCAGCCGAATTGCAGACGCTGGATTCCATCTTTAAGCAAGCTGCTGCGCAAGGTATCTCGTTTTTTTCTGCCTCTGGCGACTCAGGAGCGTACGACTGTAGCGATACGAATCTCAATGTGAATTCGCCCGCCAGCGATCCCTTCGTCACGGGTGTAGGCGCGACCAACTTACAACTTAACGGCGGAGCTTATGGTAGCGAATCTGTCTGGTCAAACCCTAGTTCTATCACGCGTGGTCCCAAAGGCGCGGGTAGTGGCGGTGGTATCAGCAATACCTTTAAGATGCTGAATTGGCAAAGTGGGCCGGGCGTGCAAAGTCAGTATAGCAATGGGTTCCGCCAGGTACCCGATGTCACTGCCAATGGCGACCCCACGACCGGTTATGCCGTATACTGTACAGTGTCGAATGCTGGTTGCCCCGCGACCGGCTGGCTGAGCGTCGGTGGCACCAGTTCCGGCGCGCCATTCTGGGCAGGGAGTATCGCTTTAATCAACCAGTTCTTACTGGCGCAAGGGAAGAATCGCATTGGCTATGCGAACCCCGTACTCTATGGTCTCTTTAATGCACAACAGCAGTTTCCCGCTTTTCATGATGTGACTAAAGGCAACAATCTTTATTACCCTGCCACTACTGGCTATGATATGGCAAGTGGCATTGGCTCGCCGGATGTCTACAATATTGCTCGCGATCTCGCCCAAATCTCTAATAATGGCACCCCAACGCCCACGCCGACTACTACACCAACGCCAGTACCATCTCCGACGAACACGCCCACGCCCATTCCAACACCAGCACTGATTCAGAATGGGGATTTTGAGGCGATCCAATCTCCCTGGCTGGAATCGTCAGTAAAGGGCTATCAGGTAATTGATCCATCAAATGCGTATAGTGGGCAAAATAGTGCCTACCTGTGTGGCTATTCGGGCTGTGATGATAGCATTTGGCAGCTTTTGACAGTTCCCGCGAACTACACAAAGCTTACTGTAAGCTACTGGTGGTACTCCGATACCAATAAGAACGCTAAACAATGCCTGGATACCTTCACCAGCCAGTTGCAAACCACCACTGGTGCGACCATTCGCCTATTACAGAAAGGCTGTAACACCAACGTTACCAACAATTGGGTGCAGGAGAGCTTTGACGTTTCCGGCAACCTGAATGCCTATCGGGGCAAGCAGGTCTCTCTCATCTTCCACGGCACGAATACGCCTCAACCCCAAACCTCCGACTTTTTTGTCGATCTCGTCACAGTAACTGTGCAGTAAGAAAAGAATAGATTCTTCGCGTGCGCGCTCAGAATGACAGAGGTGCGGTAAGAAAGAAATAGATTCTTCGCGTGCGCGCTCAGAATGACAATGAGGTGCGGGCTCAGAATGACAGAGGGACGGTAAGAAAAGAATAGATTCTTCGCGTGCGCGCTCAGAATGACAATGGGAGGGACGGCAATGCTCTCTTCAACCGTACTTTTGTATGCCTTTCGGGCGTTGTGAGTACAATATGCTATACTTTATAAAGGCGACAAAGACGAGATTATTGGTACGCGTGCTATTATTTATCTTAAAAAAGGTTTTTTGTGCGTATGTGTGCCTTTCGTCGCCAGTGCTATTTGTTGCAGAATGCACAAGGCTGTGCATTCTGCAACAAATTTTTGCAAATTACCGAATTTTTTAACAAGGATGCCGAGGATTTTTGAGAATGATTGAACTAGATGGAGCTATTTCACCTGCAAACACGATCTTCGTTCTATTGTGTTTTGAGGGGCCGGACGTCTACTCGACTGCGGGTGGTTTAGGGACGCGTGTGACCGAACTAAGCGAGGCACTGGCAACGCAAGGCTATACTACGCACCTGATTTTTATTGGTGATCCCTATAAGCCAGATGTTGAGACGCGCTGCGATGGTCACCTGATCCTTAAACGTTGGTCGCAATGGGTGAGCAAGTACTATCCTAATGGAGTATACCAGGGGGAAGAGCAGAAGTTATACGATTACAACGAGAGCGTCCCCTATCATGTCTATAACGAGATCGTGAAACCAGCACAGGCCGAGGGCAAAATGGTGGTCATCATGGGCGAGGATTGGCATACTGCCGAAGCCATGTGCCGCACCTCTGATCTGCTCAACTGGTTTGGCGTACGCCGCAAAGTCTTGCTGCTGTGGAATTTGAATAGCCTGATGTCGCTGTACCGCATCGATTGGCCCCGCCTGAACTATGTGACGACGATCTGTACGGTCAGCAAATATATGAAGCACCGCATGTGGGGTTTTGGCGTGAATCCTCTTGTGATCCCCAATGGTATTCCTACGCGCCATCTGACCCCTGTCGAGCCCGATGATGTGACGCGATTGCGTGAGATTGGTCGCCAGGGTGATCCACATCGAATCTTCCTCTTCAAAATTGGTCGTTTCGACCCCGATAAGCGTTGGATGATGGCGATAGAAGCGGTGGCCCGTCTGAAGCATAGTGGGCATCCCGTCACACTCTTTGTACGTGGTGGTATCGAGCCACACGGTAGCGAGGTACTCAGCCATGCCTATAATATTGGGCTGGATATTCGTGACGTGGTCGCGCAACGCCCTAATCTGACACAGTGCTTTGATGCTATCAAGGCGGCTGGCCCCGCCGATATCTATAACCTGCGCTTCTTCCTTCCCGAAGAATTTGTGCGTACAACCTATGCCGCCGCCGATGCGACACTGGCCAACAGTGGACATGAGCCATTTGGACTCGTGGCCCTCGAAGTGATGGCTGCGGAAGGTATCGCCGTCACGGGTAGCACAGGCGAGGATTACGCTATCTCGTTTGAAAATGCTATTGTGACTGAAACTGAGGATCCCGATGAAATTGTGGGCTACCTGCTCTACTTGCGCCGCCGGCCCGAAGAGCAAGAGCGTATCCGCATTGCTGGTCGCAACACCGCCGAACAATTCTTGTGGGATCAAGTGATTCAAAATTTACTGAGCAAATTAGAGTTTCTAGCACGAAAACAGGATATCGTGCTGGCTTGAGAGGAATAGATTCTTCGCGTGCGCGCTCAGAATGACAAAGGGATGCGAAACATGAGTCATTGCAGAATATGAGAGAAGAAGAGGTTATCGGAGATAACCTCTTCTTCTCTCAGATTCTGCAATGACTCACTCCCCTTTCTTGGCCGCCGAAGGCGGACCGTCAAATGAAGAGAAACAAAGCATCATACATAGAAGCAAAACGGTTGAGATTAAAAGGAATAGATTCTTCGCCCTTCGCTTCGCTCGAGGGCTTCGGCTACTGCGGCCTCAGAATGACACAACCACAACAATGAAAGTGAAGAAATGGTGAAGGTCGTGGGAGTATGGTACTAATTATCACCCCAATATGCTCAAAAAATTGACGGATATCAGTCTATTTAGGTAGACTTCCCAACAGTGATGTGAGTCGTAGGTTTAATAAGTGATGAGGTAGGTATATATGCCACAATTTCGCCCTTTTCCGTCATTTCAAGACGTGCAAACACCTGTAATGGCTGAAGAGCAGTTAAAAGATGTCCCAATTACCCCATCAGCTACCAACACCACCCCTCTGCTTATATTTACCATCAACCAACAACCGGGTACAACCACTGAGCAGTTGCCCAATATCTTACGTCCATTTCCAGTGGCACATACCGATCAACTCCAGGATGTAACCACCGCGTTGCGTGTAACCTCGACGACGGGGCGTGTGGTACATATTCCTGGCACACGCAAGCGGCAAGCGGGACGGGCCGATAAATCGGCGGTGGCGGCGATAAATCGCGCCCTACGGATGAGTCCGCGTTTGCGCCATGGCATTGTGATTATCACCATCTTCCTCGTTGTGATTACTACCCTGGTGTACTTAACGCCTTTAGATAATGGTCAAAGTGGATTTACGTTCTTCAACGGTTTTAGCGATTGGGTTCACGCCCAGCAGGCGAACTTGCAATTCGCGTCGCATATTGTGCAGGTGGTACAGAATAACCCCGTTGTGCAGAATACTCCCCAGACGGTTGTTCCGCCTCCCGTGACACTCCCTACGAGTGCATATGTCGCTATAGCGCAACAGGATGCTATTAACGCGGGCATTTCACCTGATTATTTTACACGCCAAATAAATCAGGAGAGCGGTTTCAACCCTAACGCCTATTCTCCCGGTGGTGCTGAAGGCATCGCCCAGTTTGAGCCTGGAACCGCCGCTGGCCTGGGCATCAATCCCTGGGACCCGGTGGCCTCATTGAATGCCGCTGCACATCTGATGGCCAGTTATAATAAAAATTATGGCGGTAACTACGCTATGGCACTCGCGGCCTACAACGGTGGCTCCGGCACTGTCCAATACGCCATTAACGCCTGCGGCGCGTCTAATTGGCTGAATTGTCTCCCCGGTGAGACCCGCAACTATATCCGCACCATCATGGGCATTTGACATAAAGGAATAGATTCTTCGCGTGCGCGCTCAGAATGACAAGAACTGCGGGCTCAGAATGACAAGAAACATGATAAGATAAAAGAAGGAATAGATTCTTCGCCCTTCGCTTCGCTCGAGGGCTTCGGCTACTGCGGGCTCAGAATGACAAAGAGATGCGGGCTCAGAATGACAAAGAGATGCGCGCTCAGAATGACAAGAACCATGATAAGATAAAAGAAGGAATAGATTCTTCGCCCTTCGCTTCGCTCGAGGGCTTCGGCTACTGCGGGCTCAGAATGACAAAGAGATGCGGGCTCAGAATGACAAGAATAAGGAAATAGTATGTCAAACGTGCGTATCCGTCACCAAAACGATATTCTCTGGTTAATCCTGGATCGACCACCGCTGAATATCCTTTCGATTGCGATGCTAGATCAATTGACGGCTGCGATGCGCGATGCTATTAAGAACCCTCCCAGGCTCATCGTACTCACAGGGGCCGGTGAACGAGCATTTTGTGCAGGGGTGGATATAAATGACCACCTGGATGGGCGAGAAGTGGAGATGTTACGGGCCGTGCTCGATAATTGCGCGGCCTTCGAGGAACTTCGTACCCACCGTGTTCCTACGGTTGCCCTCGTGAAAGGTCATGCCCTCGGTGGGGGCTGTGAACTTGCTGCTTCGTGTGATACAGTAATTGCCCATGAAGATGCTATTTTTGGACTACCAGAAGTGAATCTTGCCGTCTTTCCACCTGTGGCTGCCGCTTATTTCCCCGCACTGATTGGCTATAACGCCACCATGCGCCTCATGCTCACCGGAGAAACTATCAAGGCCCCTGAGGCACTCCGCCTTGGCCTCGCGCACCAAGTGCTTTCCTCGCAACGCTTCCTCCTCGATGCGGAAGAACTGCTCATTATGCTGGCGACACCGGACGCCCACTAGGGGCGTCCCTACATGTCAGGATTCTCCTCTCCATTCCACGAACCCACCGCACTATAGCGTTCAATTCATTGAAAGACGTAACTCGTACACCGCCAACCTACATTTGTCACAGCGGGGATGCAAGGGGCGGCAGCCCCTTGACTGGGTTCTAGGGCTGCGCCCTAGTCTTCCCTCCCTCCTCTGCCGCCGTAGGCGGCAAATCAAATGAAGTAAAACGAAGCACTAGGGAACTTTTAAGCAGGAAGCAACGTCTTGATAGTGTGCAAATTGTGGTCATTACACGCTTTAAATTGAGCGTGAAATAGCATAAAGGAGCGAGCGTTCTGATGCGTACATTACTTACCAATAGTCAAACTATACGGCGTCAATCAATCTTATTCATCGTGCCGATTATTCTTATCGTGGCTTTCATGGTAGCGGCCTGTGGAACAAACAGCGGCACTGGAACAAGCACGGGCGCAAGCGGGTCAACTCCTGTTACTGCACCAACAACAGTCAAAAGTACCGCTACGGGTTGTCCCAGCAACGCGGTTGTCAATACTGCGCCAGCAAATCCCAATGTCACAATACGACTTACCAATAGCAATGGTACCGTTGTCGCACATAACGGTGATTTGATCGAGGTGCGTTTACCGTTTGGTCAGCAGTGGTCGATGCCAAGCACGCTGGGGAATATCCTACAACTGCAAACGCCTTCTGGCTATGCGATGAGCACCGATAAAGTTTGTGTCTGGCATTTCATTGCCAAGAACACAGGCACCGCTGAACTCTCCTTTTCCGCCAAAGCCATTTGCAAGATGGGCCAAATGTGTCCCTTGTATATCATGAGAGTACCATTCACCATTGATGTGAAATAAGAGAATAGGTGGACATGGAGAAGCGCGACGTTCATGAATGTCGCGCTTCTCCATGTCCACCTATTCTCTTATTGGCGGATTTCTCAGTGTCATTGGAAAAATAATCTCGAACACGCATGCCGATAGCCATAAACGTCTCGATACTATCATAAATAATATTCAAAATTTGTGATTTGAGCTAAAAATGTGCCTGGAAAGATAAAACCTACAGGCAGCTTAGAATAAAACTGAGGCCTTTGCCAAAGCTGCGTTCATAGGGCAATTGTGCGAATTTAGCTCAGCTATTATGGCTGCTATCCCGAAATCCTTGTAATTGCTGTTCATAAAGCATTTAGTTTCTGTAAAGGGTCTATGCTGAAGATCAGTAATAATAGCTGCATAGATTATGCTGTCTTGTAAGGTGAGGAGAAAACGTCTCTGATACTCGAGTGCTAGATTCAAGCAATCCGCATTAGTTTCGATAGATGTGCCAATATTTACAAGGCGGTATACTGTTGACCAAAGACTGTCACGTTCTCTCTTAGCTGCATCTGCTAGCATGCTTGGAAGCTGATCTAGCATTCCAGCTAAAGATTTACTCAAACGCTCCTGATCTCTTTCACGTCTTGTAATGGTTGCAAATGGTTCGCTAAGCGCAAAGCTGGGGAAGGCTAATTCAATTTTATTGCTCTCAGCAAGTTGAAGAACATGAATAGCAGATGGTGCTTGTGTTTGTCCAAGCACCATCTCTAAAATGAAATTAGATTCAACATACACGATCATGCATCATCCCCTACAACCACCCTGGCCTCTTGAATTGCTTCGTCAAAACCTGCGATGGCAAGAGTTTTTTCTGGTTCTTCATTCGTATTTCGTTTGCCCTCGGCAAGGTCAGTAAGCCACTGGAGGACAAGGAACTCAAGCTCGATATCGTATAACCGTTCGTTTGAAGCTTTCTTCGTATAGCTTGCTGCTATTGTGTCCATAGGGAACTCATATGCTGGAAGCGCTTCTGGACCTTCGCGCCAGGCCTCTTTCCATAAGAACCCCTTATCCTGTGAAAGAAGCAAAAAGTAAGGTGTTTGAGGAAGCAAGCTATACGTCATGCTATTACGCCTTACAGAGGTTGCTACATCACGAGTTAGGTCTTGTATGTTCTTGATTTCTATAACGGCAACAAATTGCCCTTCGGGACTTTGTAAAATGATGTCATATCGATGTGGTGTGAATAAGGCCATTGCGCTGTCCCTTCGGTATATTTCTGTTTGCTTGTAACATGTCTCCTGATATAAAAGTTTCCTCTAATTGGATATCTTCGGTGATATATCTCATCTGGTGTAAGTATAGCCAGTCGGCTAACCTCTGTCAATAAAAGCTTCGCGCATACTGATGGCATCGATTCATAAAAAACAGCTTCTCTCATGTCCCTTTCTGCTATAATGACAGTATGAGTATACAAGATCGTGTCACTATTATAACAGGGGCAGGGCGCGGTGTGGGGCGGGCTACTGCGCGTCTCTTTGCGCATGCTGGCGCGCGTGTCGTCCTCTTCAGTCGCACAGAGCATCAGCTTGCGGAAGCTGTGGCAGAAATTATAGATGAGGGTGGCATTGCGGGTAATATGCTGACCGTGGTAGGCGATGTCTCGCGTGAAGAGGATGTGCAGCAACTCTTTCAGAAGACCATGGAGACCTTTGGGCGCGTCGATGTACTCGTAAATTGCGCGGGAATAGTGGCGGTGCGACCGTTTGTTGAAATGGATGTGGCTACTTGGGATGCTGTGCTTAACGTGAATTTGCGCGGAACATTTTTGTGTTGTCAAGCCGCTTTCCGCATTATGGCAGCGCAGCAACACGGCGTGATTGTCAACCTTTCTTCGCTTTCGGGCGTGAAAGGGGTAGAGAAATTTCCTGGCTTGAGCGCGTACAATGTCTCAAAGGCGGGTGTTGCTGGCCTGACCGAAATATTGGCTGTCGAAGGCAAACCATATAATATTCGCGTCACTGCCGTGAGCCCTGGCGCAGTCGATACTGAGATGCTCCGTCAGGCTGCACCGCACTTGAAAGCAGGCATGACCCCCGCTGACATGGCTGAGCTATTGCTCTTCCTCGCCGACGACTCAGGACGCATGCTCAGCGGAAGCAACATTGAGATCTTCAGTAATGCATAACAGGCAGGAAAGGAATAGATTCTTCGGCTGCGGCCTCAGAATGACAATGAGGGTGCGGCCTCAGAATGACAATGAGGGTGCGGCCTCAGAATGACAATGTAGTGACGTCCCTGGCGGGCGTCAGGAAGAAACTCGAATGGTCTATCTGACACGACGCACAACATTCAGTGCCGCTCATCGCTTATGGAGCAATGCCCTCAGCGAGGCAGAGAATGTTGCCATCTATGATAAATGCGCCAATCCCAATGGACATGGCCATAACTATGTGCTGGAAGTGACGGTACGCGGTACACCCGACCCGCGCACAGGGATGGTGTTGAATCTGGTGGAGCTCAAGCAAGCCATCAATGAGCAAATTATCGCCTGGGTTGATCACAAACACCTGAACCACGATGTACCCTGGCTTGAGGGCTGTATTCCAACCACAGAGGTCTTGACAATCAAGTTCTGGGAACGGCTGCAACGAGCCCTCCCTGCTGGTCTGTTATATGAAGTGAAGCTACTTGAAACGGAGAATAACAGTGCGAGCTATCGAGGAGAAACACAGGAACACCCTGTCTGGGGGACAGGTAATACAGGTAATTGAGCGATGAGAATTGCGTTAGTGGCCCCATTGGTTTCAGCGATTGCCCAGCCCTATCTGGGCGGCGCACAGGCTCTTCTGGCTGACCTGGCTCAGGGCTTGATTGCGCGTGGACACACGGTCACGCTCTTTGCACGGAACGACTCCTTTGTACCGGGTATTACCATTGAACCTGTCTCGGTGCCTGCCTCTGTGGTACCCGCCAGTTTCTCTGGAGCAATGCAGGAGCGAGCTGCCGATGCTGGTTTCTTCGCACAAGCGAATCTTTTCCTCGAACTCTTCCTACAACTACAACGGCGCAGTGCTGAATTTGACCTGGTGCATATTCATGCCTTCGATTGGCCTGCCTTCGCCTGTAGCACCTTGATACAGCATATGCCAGTGATCCATACTCTGCACTTACCAGCAGTGTCGCCAGAAATCAATGCCGCTCTGCGCGTACTACATCGGCAAGGACACCCCTTTACGCTGGTAACTGTGTCGCACTCTTGCGCACAGACCTATGACGACTATACCCCCATGGACTACGTTGTTTATAACGGGCTGGACGTGGATGCCATCCCCTTTTCAGCCAAGCCCTCTGCCGAGGCACCCTTGCTTTTTGCTGGACGCATCGCCCCTGAGAAAGGCGTGGAAGCCGCCATCGAGATTGCCGAACGGGCAGGTCACCGTCTCCTCATTGCCGGTGGCATTTATGATCGCCCCTATTACGAGAGCCGCATTCTGCCCAAATTGCGCCAAGCCGGTGAGCGCGTGACGTACCTGGGACAACTGGAACGACTGGCACTGTGGAAAATCATGGGCCAATCCCTGGGCCTGCTCTTTCCCATCGAATGGGATGAACCCTTTGGCTTAACGGCAGTTGAGGCCATGGCAACCGGTACGCCCGTCATCGCGTTCCGGCGCGGTGCGGCAGAAGAAATTATCCGCCACGGCGAAACAGGCTTCCTCGTTGAGGCTGGTGAACGTACCCATGCCGCGGCCCTCGTCGAGGACTTGTTTGACATCCCCCGCATCTTTTGCCGCACCCATGTCGAGACCAACTTTGGCCTTGAGCGCATGTTAGTGGCCTATGAAGAGATCTATGCCTCGCTTGTTTTGTAGCTGACGCTAGCCCTACCCACTTGACATTTCTATCCTTTTATATTATTATCTAATTAGACAATTGTATAATTGTAGTAATGGAGAAGACATTATGAACGAAGAAGAGGGGCGACGTGAGGCCAACATGCGCTACGGTGATGCGCGGATGGGTTTTGAGTGGGGGCAGTTAGACCCACTGCTTAGTTTTGGGCGGGCATTGGCTGATCCGATGCGCATACGCATTCTAGGGATGCTGGCACAGAGCTCTATGTATGGGCAAGAACTGGCTGAGGCATTGGAGGTGAAGCCGCCAACCATCTCACATCACCTGACGATGCTTAAGGCCGCGGGGCTGATCCATGTGCAGCGCGAGAATAACTACCACCATTACCAACTCAACGCAGAGCGTTTGCACAGTCTTGCCGCTCTGCTGACAGCAGAGAATTTGCAGCGTATCGCGTCGTCCTTGGCGGTTGAGAAGACAGTGCCGGTGCCACCGTCAGAGGATGAGGATCGCGCCATGGTGCAAGCAGCGTTCTTCAAGGATGGGCATCTCATCAGCATCCCCACCAATACGCGGACACGGCGTTTTGTGATGGAGAAGCTTGCGGAAGCGTTTGAGTGGGGCCATCTCTATACGGAAAAAGAGGTGAATACGCTGCTCAAAGCCTTCCACGAAGATACCGCGACGTTGCGGCGCGCACTGATTGATCTCAAGCTGATGATGCGCGAGAATGGCAAATATTGGCTTACACGACCACAGGGGTAATCTTCTATACTGCCGCAGGAGGTACGCACTGTGAGGTAAGCGGTTGCTTGGCAAGCAACCGCTTACCTCACTAATTTCTTAAAACACCGAGAGGTAGCGATCAAGCTCCCAGGCGTGGACTTGTTTGCGATACTCCAGCCATTCGATGTCTTTTGCTTCAAGAAACCCCTCGTAGATTGATTCGCCCAAGGTATCGCGGATGAGCGTGTCTTCGCGTAGCCCTTCCAGGGCCTCGCCCAGCGTTGCTGGCAGCAAGAAAGAGTGGCGCAGGCGTTCATTTTCGTCGCGGAGAAATAGGCTTTCATCCATGGCAGCGGGTAATGGCAGTTTCCGTTGAATCCCATCCAGCCCTGCACGTAACATGACCGCTAGGGCTAGATACGGGTTGCAACTGGGATCGCAGCAACGTAGCTCAATGCGTGCCGACAATTGAGGGTTAGCATTTGGGCGCGGTACACGAATCAATGCCTCGCGGTTCACGCGGCCCCAGTTGATGAAGACAGGAGCTTCGTAGCCAGGCACCAGTCGTTTATACGAATTGACCAGTGGAGCGAGAATGGCACACATGCCACGAGCATGAGCCAGTTGTCCGGCGATGAAATAGCCGCCGATCTCAGAGAGACCATATTCGCCTTGCGCATCAACGAACGCGTTTTGCCCTGTCGCGGTGTACATGAGTTGTTGATGGGTGTGCAAACCGGAGCCGCTGACACCATACATTGGTTTGGGCAGGAAAGTCGCATAGAGATTATGCTGGGCCGCAATTGCCTTGAGCACATATTTGGCTGTTACCAACGCGTCGGCGATGCCCAGGGCGTGCCCAACTTCGAGATCGAGTTCATGCTGACCCGCCGCGACCTCGTGATGACTGGCTTCGATACTGATATGCATCTGTTGCAGTGCTTTGACCATCTGCCTGCGTACAGTAGACGCCAGATCAGTTGAGAGATCAAAGTAGCCACCGCGATCATGTGGCAGTGGCGATGGCGTATTACCATCTAGATGGAGCAGGAAAAATTCCAGTTCGGGAGCCACGAGGAACGTGTACCCCATCGACTCTGCTATCTGCAAGGCGTCGATAAGCCGTGCGCGTGGATCACCGTCGAAGCGTTCGCCATTGGGTGTGCGCACATCGCAGATAATACGCGCTACGGCATCTTCGTCATAGGCGTCGATGGGCTGGTAGCTCGACGGCTGTGCCAACTCTCCCTGCGGACGCACCTTCCCTGGGAGGATAGCAAACGTGTCGAGATCGGGGAAGAGGTACATGTCGCTTTCCACGATACGTGCAAACCCTTCTATAGCCGAGCCATCGAACCATTTGCCAAGGGTAAGGCAGTCAGGGAATTGCTCCACCGGAATGGTGACGCATTTTGCCATTCCCACTACGTCGGTAAATTCCAGGTTCACGAATTGCACCTGTTCAGCCTGGATAGTAGCCAGGATGTGTTCTCGTTTGGCTTGCTCTTGCTGCTCTGACATTTTCAATCCTTGCTCTTGTCGCTTGTTTCCCATTCCGCCCATTGATACCTTTTCTGTAGCTCTCATCCAATCAAAACCTGGACAGGTACCTGCGCAGCAGGTACCGACTATTATAACAGATTGGTGAAGTGCTGTGAGTTGTTCAGGGGGGCATTTTTTGCAAAAGAGAGAGAAGGGAGCGAGCGGCGTAGGGACAAGGGGAGGATGAGGCGGTCGATGGGGGGCCTTGTGCTTGTCCTTGCTGGGAAGACAGAAACCCCAACCAGGACAGGCACAAGGCCCCCCATCGACCACGGCCCAGCCCCCTGTCCCTACACACGCTTCAACCCTCGATGCAAAAAAATGAAACCCACCCTCACCGTTTAAAGGGGTGAGCATATTTGGAAGTGTAGCGCGCTGGCGTGATACAATATCCATAGATCATAAAGGAATAGATTCTTCGCGTGCGCGCTCAGAATGACAATGTGTAGCGGCTCAGAATGACAAGTGAGCGGATACCATCGTAATTTTACTAGTTTCTTCTAGTGGGCGGGCAAAGATGTGCGCTCCCTATAGGAGAGGAATACATGAGTTATATCCCCAATACTTCGGAAGACCAGGAAGCTATGCTGGCCCGTCTGGAACTTCCCTCTCTGGAGGCGTTACTGGCCCCTGTTCCAGAAAATGTGCGTCTACGACGTCCTTTGAATATACCGCCAGCCCTCTCTGAGCCAGACCTTAAACGGGTACTCTACAGGATGGCTGCGAAAAATAAAAATCTGGATGACACGATCTCTTTCCTGGGCGCGGGAACCTATGACCACGCGGTACCCAGCGTGGTGCCACACCTGCAAGGGCGTTCCGAGTTTGTCACCTCGTATACGCCCTATCAGCCCGAAGTCAGCCAGGGTATGTTGCAAGCGATCTACGAATTCCAGACCATGGTCTGCCAGATCACAGGCTTGGATATCGCTAATGCCTCGCTTTACGACGGTGCCACCGCCGTGATTGAGGCGGTCTTGCTCGCGCTCGGCCCCGGTGGACGCGGCGAAGTGGTCATTTCGCAGGGCGTCGACCCGCAATATCGCCGCGTCTTGCATACCTATGCCCACGCGAGAGGTTTCCAGGTACTCGAAGTTCCGTTACGCGATGGCGTCACCTCAGTCGAGGATTTGAACGAGGCCGTGGGTCAGCAGACCGCCGTCGTCGTAATCCAGCAGCCCAATTTCTTTGGCGCCATTGAAAATATGAACGCGCTTGAGCCCATTATCCACAAAGGCAAGGCTCTTTTCGTCGCCAACATCACGGAACCCGCTTCCTTGGGTATTCTGGCTGCTCCCGGTGATTATGGGGCCGATATTGCCGTGGGCGAGCTGATGAGTTTTGGCAATACCATGAGCTATGGTGGCCCTGCCCTTGGTTTCATGGCGGCAAAACAGAAGTTTATGCGGTTGTTGCCGGGTAGGCTGGTGGGGCAGACGGTTGAAGAGGGCGGTGAAAAACAGACCGGTTACGTGTTGACATTGCAGACGCGCGAACAACATATCCGTCGTGAACGCGCCACGTCTAATATCTGTACGAATCAATCGCTGCTGGCTGTCGGCGCCACTATCTACATGGCTGCCATCGGTAAGCAAGGCTTTCGCGAACTGGGCGAACTCTGCCTGCAAAAGGCACACTATGCTTTCCGCCAAATTACCGCCCTGCCAGGCTACGAGGCCGTTTTCAACACTCCCTTCTTTGATGAGTTTGTGATTAAGGCTCCCATTTCTACACACAAGCTGCAAGCGCACTTCCAGCAGGCAGGCATCATCGGAGGCTATGACCTCAGCCTGGATTATCCTGAAATGGAGCGTTGCCTGCTCTTCTGCGTCACCGAAACCCGAACAAAAGAAGATATTGACCACCTGGTGGCAGTGTTAAAGGAGGTGCAGGCATGAGCATCGAGAAACTCATTTTTGAAAAAGGTGCTCCAGGTCGGCGCGTAGACACCATGGCGGCGATGGATGTACCCACCGAGCCTATGGAGAGCCTGGTACCCGCCAACATGTTGCGCAAAGAACCTGCCCCGCTGCCGGAAGTGAGCGAGATAGAGGTTGTACGGCACTATACTCATCTTTCGCAGCGCAACTTTGGCGTAGATACGGGCTTCTATCCCCTCGGCTCCTGCACGATGAAATACAATCCCAAGCTTAACGAGGATATGGCCGTCTTACCGGGCTTTGCCCATGTGCATCCGTTGCAGCCAGAATATAGCATCCAGGGCGTCATCCAGTTAGTCTATGAACTGGAACAGTACCTGGCTGAGATTTCGGGCATGGCGCGTGTCACCTTGCAGCCATCCGCCGGGGCGCACGGCGAGCTAACGGGCTTGATGCTGATTAAGGCCCATCACGAGAGCCAGGGTCAGGGGCATCGCAACCTCGTGCTGATCCCTGATAACGCCCATGGCACCAATCCCGCTAGTGCCACGTTAGCCGACTACAAGGCGGTCGAAGTCAAAAGCGATCCCCAAACGGGCGGGATCGATATGGAACACCTGAAAGCGTTGTTGGACTCCAATGCCGCCAATATTGCCGCGATTATGATGACGAATCCCAATACATTAGGGCTTTTCGATAGCAATATTGCGGAAATTGCCACGCTGGTTCACGAGACGGGTGGGCAACTCTACTACGATGGCGCGAACGCCAACGCTGTTCTCGGTATCACGCGCCCAGGGGACATGGGCTTTGACGTGGTGCATTTCAATCTGCACAAGACGTGCAGCACTCCGCATGGCGGTGGTGGGCCAGGGGCTGGCCCTATCGGCGTCAAAGAACACCTGGTGCCTTTCCTGCCAGGCCCATTGCCTGAAAAAGGCGAGCAGGGCTATTACTGGCAAGACCCAGGGCCGCAGTCCATTGGGAAGGTGCGCGCCAATAAAGGTAACTTCGGGGTACTGGTTCGTGCCTACACCTACATCCGCAGCTACGGCCCTGATGGCTTGTTGCATGTCGCGCAAAGTGCCATTCTCAACGCGAACTACCTCAAGCATGAACTGTCGTCGGATTACGAGATTGCCTATCCGCAGACGTGTCAGCACGAGTTCATTGCCACGGCAGAGCGGCAGAAGGAAGAGAGCGGCGTCACAGCCCTGGACATTGCCAAACGCCTGCTGGATTTTGGGATGTACGCACCCACGGTCTACTTCCCCCTGATCGTCCACGAGGCCATGATGATCGAGCCAACCGAGACGGAGACGCGAGAGACGCTGGACTACTTCGTGGAAGTCATGAAGCAGATTGCCGAGGAGTCACGCACCAATCCAGAAATCGTCAAGACCGCTCCCCATACGACGCCCGTCGGTCGCCTGGACCAGGCCCTGGCTGCTCGCAAGCCAAATTTGCGCTGGCGGGCCGGGCAAGAGGTGACGCATTAGGGAAGTGGGGCATAACGCATTACAGGAAGAGATTCTTCGCGTGCGCGCTCAGAATGACGATGAGGCTGCTAATGCGTTATGCATTCTCAAGGGTTGGCTTGGCTTATGCTTTCTTCCTCCAAAGAAGGAGTATCTAGATCGTTAGGTTGTTCCCATTCGTCATCTGCTAAGGGCGTTTCTTCTACGCCTTTCCACAAGGTATGAGGGTATGGTGCATCATAGTAGAAATCAGCGGGCGCATCACTATCTGTTTGCTGATGTAGGGTAGAAACCTTATCAGCAGTATTCTCCGTCGTAGTGCGAGTTTGTCCTCCATTGCTGGGTAGAGCTGGGCCTTCGATACCGTTCCAGAGTGTTCCTGGACGGGCTAGCTTGTAGTAGTATGCTGCCTCATCATCTTCTTTGGTGGAAGACGCCTCAGCCTTAGTGTTATTCGCAAGTGCAAAACGTCCGATTGCGCCTTCTAAATATTCTTTGGAAATCTCTATACAGGCCCAGTGGCGTTTCAGACGTTCAGATACTTCGCCTGTTACGCAACTACCAGCAAAAGGATCAATGACCAGATCCCCCGGATCAGTGAGCATCCGAATAAAATATTCGGGAATATCTGACGGATAACGTGCTGGGTGTGCCTCAATACCTCGTTCTCGGCAGTAACGCAAATAAAAACTATTGCTTTCTGTATTTGCAGAAGCGATAAGATTAGGGGGAATGGCTGCTCCATTATCTATCGCAAACTTCTTACTGATATCGTGACCTGAAGGGCGTTTCTTTGCATGATAACCGTTTTTGAGAAGGTCTTGCATACTCGTACTATATGGTTGCAATACACGTTTATTAGATGCCCTTGGCCAAGGTGATGGGGATAACCACCAGATACAGTTGATCGCATCTTTCACTCTGATTCGACGTACTGTGACCCATTCAGCAGGTGTTGGTAATTTTGATGGGTTCCACCAATAGAACTCTTGTGCAAGGTGAAAACCAAACTCTTCACAGAGCATAATGAGCAGCTTGAAATGATAAAGTATAATGGACCCATAGAAAGAGACCAAAAAAAGAGGCCGGGTAAGATACACTGAACGTATGAAAAAACACTATACAGCAAGCTTTAAAGCTCAGGTAGTCCAAGAACTGCTCAAAGAAGAAAAAACGATAGCCCAGA
>JBBQXY010000026.1:0-45579 GCA_038209195.1 Ktedonobacterales bacterium
GTTGAACCAGTCTTTGCGGCCTTTTTCTCTTTCTGCGTCTCTTTCTTTTGCTTATTCGACTTGGGTGCCGCTTTTTGCACCTTTTTTTGTTGTTCTTTATTCGCCACGATATATACCTCCTGACTCCATTATCTAAGGCCAGTACTACTGGCCAACTTATGATAGGTGTATTGTACCAAATTTACGTGAGAAGGGGTAGCTTCTGATTTCTAACCCACCAACTTGCCTAAACGTATCAATAGTAGGTATGCTATAGGTAAGCAGGGTAAGGCAATCAAGCGCGGGTAAGGGATTATGCACCTTATACAACCACTACTTATGACGAGGAAAAGCAAAGCATGGATACATCTTATCGGTCACAGGAGAAAATTTCTCCAACGTATCAGCCCGTTATTGGCGTCTTGTTAGTGCATGGGCTGAACGGCAGTCGGCGTGACATGGCGGAACTGGAAAAGGTGCTACAGGAGCGCGGCATGAAAACCAATAATATGTTACTGCCTGGCCATGGTGTGCATGTGCGCGAGATGCTACCGCTGGGTTGGCACCAGTGGGCGGAGGCGGTACACGCTGAGTTGCGGACCCTCAAGCAAAGCTGTGATGTCGTATTTCTGGTAGGACATTCTCTGGGTGGTGCGCTTTCTCTCCATACAGCAGCCCATGAAGAAGTAGCTGGTATCGTGACGATGTGTGCTCCCCTGCACATGCATCCCCTGACACACCTGGGGGTGCGGGTGGCGAAGTATTTCACGCCACTCATGCCGACCATTCGTGAAGATGTACGAGATCCGGATGCGCGTCGTCGCTATACGCGTGATGTGTACCATTGGACGCCGATGCGTCCGGTTGAGAGTATGCTCCAGTTCTTACCAACGTTACGGGCCGAATTGCCGCAGGTTACAGCTCCCGCACTGGTTATGACCTCTATTCACGATCATGTGGTGCCGACGCGCGATGGACGCGAGATTTACCGCCACATTGGTTCCAAAGAAAAACACCTTGTTACCCTCCATCGCTCGTATCACGTCATCATGAAAGATTTCGACCGCGAAGAAGTCTTTGCCAAAACAACCGCCTTTATTCTGCGCCACGCCAGTAAAGCGCAACCACATGCTCGTGACACAGGCCAATCTGCCTGATAGTTGGATAATCAAATCCGAAAGCAGCCCCTACCCAAAGGGGCTTGTTTGGGTTATACTTACAAGCTAAAGAGAACAATCGCAGAAAAGGGAGAATGAGACGACATTGTCGCAACAAGTGAGCAATGCACCTGACCACACAGAAGCGCCCCATGGGCAGCCACCACAACCGCATGCTCGCTTTTCCATGCTGAGCGTTGTACTATTGCTGGCTCTGGTGAGTTTTCTCATTCTCTCCTCTGCCGTCCTGCTGGTAATAAGCGCGGTGCAAGGGACGACACAGCCACTCGGTACAGTAGCGACAAGTACACCTATACTACGCGGCACACAGGTGAAGCAGACACAGACTTCTGGTACAACCACAGAGCAGTCAATAACGCCTACAGCGACAGTACCAATCTATGCACCGAACAACACTTCCCTCCAGCCATTGCAGTTGCCATCTGATCGCTACGTGATCTACGAAGAGCAGAATCACATGTACCTGGTTTCCAGTGTCGGTGGTACACCGCAAGCTATCACGACGCCTGGCTATGTATATAATCAAGCTGTGCGTCCGCTGCTGATAGCAGGGGGACAATTGCTCTATAGCGGCGATGGTATCTGGTTGACCGATGTGTTTGGTGGTAGCGCGCTACAGATTGCGACGTTGCCTGCCAACCGGGTGGTTACTTCGCTGGCTGTGAGTGGCGATGGGACGACAATTGCCTGGAGTACTGAACCGACCAGTGGCAATGGCGTGATTGATATTTTTGCCGGAGCATTAACTTCCCCTACACAAGTGTTTGAGCAGCCATCGACCAATTGTCCTTGTTTCCGCGTCTTTTCCTTCATGAATGGTAACGGCAAGCAGGGCGATACAACTTTGCTGCTAACGGATGGGCAACAGAGCCATGAAGCCATTCAATTTGGCCTGTGGACCTTTGATTTGACCAATCCTTTGACCGCTATGCCACAAAAGATTTTAGGTGGAGACACACAACAAGGGCCGCTGGCTATTTTCGGGAATATTATGCTGTATTCCTCGTATGAAGGGGAAGTGCCAATACCGACCGATAATAGTGTGCCGAACGACCTGGCGATCGTGAAATATCCAAATAGCCTGGATTTGACCACTCTGGACGGGCACCCACTGGGCATAGACGGTTCACAAGTCGTGTTAGCGGAACAACACCAACTCGCGAACAGTGCCGACTATCACTGGATAACAACGCCCGTCTTTACACCTGATGGGCATACAATCATCTATATTGAATTTTCCAGCCAGGCTCAGACTCCTTTTGATCGGATTAGCGCAGTTTTTGAGGTACACATCAGTGGTTCTGGCAAGAGCTTGCGTGCAAGTAAACCACAATTGTTGGTAATCTCGACTGCTTCGCTGTTAGAACTTGGCCCATGGTTCAATGCGCATATCCTTACGTTCTTTGCTGACAATTCCTTGTACGCGTTAGATGTGCAAGGAGGAGCGGTGACTACCATTATGCAGACGAACGCGTATGCCCGTATGATCGCTGTCACAGGGCTGGGTGGTGAATAAATTATGATCGGTATCGTTGACATTACAACTCGTCTCAGTAAAGTGCTCTTCTTCTTATTTTGTCTTTTCTGTGTGGCCTATCCCATTGCTGTTATTGGAGTGGCCTTTAACGTCAACCCTCCTTTTTCGATGACATGGGCGGGGGGTGCCCTGCTGATCCTCGAGGGGACGATGATGGCTGTAGCTGTGATGGACGAGTATGCCATTCTCGGTCTCTTTGCCATTATCCTAGTTGCCATCCTGTCTTATGCCATTGAGGCTCTTGGCGTGCATACTGGGTTCCCTTTTGGCGCGTACCACTACAGCAATGTACTGGCTCCGCTCCTGCCTGGTGGTGTTCCACTGGCGGTGATCTTTGCCTGGATTCTGATCCTGTTTTCTGTACAAGGCGTTATCTACGGTGTGACGCCGAGGATAACTAGTTGGCTGGGAAGAATCGTGCTAAGAGCTGTATTGGCAACACTGCTCGATCTGCTGCTGGAGCCTGTCGCGTTTCACCTGGAACACTATTGGAATTGGTTGCCGCCTGGAATTTTCAACTACTATGGTGTGCCGATCAGCAATTTTATCGCCTGGTTTGTGATTAGCTCTATCCTCATATTTGTGATCAATTCTCTTGTCCTGATGTTCATCGGCTTCGCGAATTTTACTTCGTTTATTGGTCGCTTGCCGACACGTATGGCGGCATTGTTGTATACCGCTAACGTGTTTATGTTTGGCCTGATTGACTTGACGCATGGCTATTACTTGGGGGTGCTTTTCGCGGTGATTGCCGGTCTGTTACTATTGATAATAGCGCCCTTTCCACGCTACCCCGAGCTTACGGTATCGTTGATAGATAGCATTGAGCAAGATCAACCCTTCAAGCGCCGCCGAAAGCGGGTGAAGAAGACAAAGAGAAAGAAGCGGCGGTAACGTTCGTCGCTGGCGCGTAAAACGCACAGTAAGCAACACGCGCATCAACACGGCAAGGCCGTAGGCCACGAGACCGTAGAGAAACAGTGTGGTGGAGAGGTGGAAGAGCAAGGCCAGCAGTGCTACGAGTGGCGGCAAAACGAACAGAGCCAGATTGAGCAGCAAGGCTAGCAACGCGAAGGGTAGTGAGTAGTTGTAAAAGGCGAAGAGGTTTTTGGAGAAACCTGCCCATACCTCAGCCAATGAACGATACATGCGGCACTGCACGACATCTAGCGCATCCACAAAGATCATGCGCTCGCCAGCCCTTTTAACTGCACGAGCCAGGAGCACATCTTCTAAAATCTTGCCCTTCACGGCCTCGTGTCCGCCGATTTTGCTATAGGCGGAGCGATGGAAGCAGAGGAGTTGCCCATTGCCCGTGGCAAGGCTTGCTTCTGGTCGTAGACGCACCAGGGCAACGGGTAGCAGCGTCATGATGGTGAAGTTGAGCAAAGGTACTATTAAACGTTCTCCTAGACTCTGCATTGCAAATTCAGGCTGCGCTGTCAGCAGCTTGACGCCATAGTGCTGCATACAGGCAATGACGGCTCGCGCCATTGTTGGTGCGTGGACAGTGTCGGCATCGGTAAAAAGCAGATGGTCGCCCTGTGCATGTTGCGCCAATTGATGGCAAGCAAAATTTTTGCCTACCCAGCCTGCTGGTAATGCTTGCCCTTGCACCAGTTGGAGCCGTCCTCGTTGTGCCGTTGGTAAATCATCGATGATACTCTGCACGATAGCTGCCGTGGCATCGCTACTATTATCGTCGAGGACGATCACTGTCAGCGGTTCATAGTCCTGGGCCACAAGAGAGCGGATACAGCTTTCAATACACTGCTCCTCGTCGCGGGCTGGCACAAGGATGGAGAGCAAGGGCAGATGCTGCGCACGCGTTGGTGTGGCAGATAGGCGGGGAAAGGTGAGCAAGTTTACGAGCAGGAGGAAGAACATTATGCCTAAAAGTGTGAAGATGCATGTCCAACCAGTTGTCAATAGTGATGCTATCATTGCCGAGCTATCTGCTTTCTGAAAAAGAGCGCGTCAAAAATCCGATTGGTGGATGACTTGCCCTGTATCACCGTCTTGAAGCTAGTATAGTCGCCGTCAAGTATATCTGCTCGTAAGTGGTCAAGTTCATCGGTAAGCGATGTTTCCAGGCGTTGTGTGCAGGATTGCAAGAAATGTGGTTGCGCGACCTCATCGGCACTGATCTGGATTGGCTCACCCAGGCTAATAAAGAGGGCGGGTCGTTGCTCGCCCAGGTATTCGATGCGTATTGCCAGGGGATAAAATTGGACAGGATTGACCATACGCGCCAGGTAGGCGGCACCATGATAAAAGACGAGCGGGCGGCGATCATTGGGGAAGATTTCACCTTGTGGAAAGAGCGAGACCATGACTGTACCCGTACTCGTGCGTCCTGATGGCCCCCCTTCTTTGAGTAAAGTAGCAGCATATTTCAGCGATTGCAAGGCTGAGCGCGAGTTCTCACGGTTTACAGAGAAGCAACCTATCCAGGTGAAGAAAAAATAACGGCGCAATTGTTTCTCTTCCACCATCAAGTAGCCATCGGTACCGAGTAATCGGTCGATCAGGGCGATGACATAGCCATCCCACCAGCTCGAATGGTTGGCACAGATAATCATGGGGAGCGCGGCGCGTTGCTCTGCGGTGGTGGTTTCACTGGCGCGAAAATAGACGCGGTCAAAATATTTACGAAATGAGCGGTCGATCAAACGCCAGACCAGCCGTTTGCCAAGCGGGAATTTGTGGGCGGGTATCATTGGTCTACCTTCTTTACTCATTTGGCTCTGTGCTAACATCAATAGAGAGCATCTGTTTTATCCTCTTGCTAGTAAGACTTCTCACTGCCTGCGGCAGTTCGCAATACTTTTTTTTAGTTGCGTGGCGTTTCTGAGGCCTGCGGCTGCGAGGAGACGCGCACCCAACTAGAAATAGGCGAGTTGCTTCAGGCGGTGAGGCTCGAAGAGATGCAACCTATATATCATTATAACGAGGAATGCTGATGACTCACCATGCGCAACGAATTGTTATCATTGGAGCAGGGATTGGCGGTCTTTCGGCGGCTATTCGGCTGGCGGCTAAAGGCTATTCTGTGCAGATACTGGAGCAGCAGCCACGTATAGGGGGGAAGCTCAACCAGATCAGCATGCAAGGCTTTACCTTTGACACTGGGCCATCGCTGATTACTATGCCCTATGTGCTACACGACTTGTTTCAGAGTACGCAACGTAGATTGGAAGATTATCTGGAGCTTGTTCCGCTTGACATAACGTGCCGCTATTTCTATCGCGATGGGCTGGTTTTGCAGACTTGGCGCGACCGAGAACGATTGATCGAGGAGTTCAACCGCCTCCATCCTGCTGATGGCGAGGCTTTGCGGCGTTTTTTAGCTTACGCAGAAAAGATCTTCCAGGCGGCAGCATATCCATTTCTGTATCATAGCCTAGGAAGTCCTCTCGATGTAATGGGAACGTTTACGCGCTATGTCCTCAAAGGCCATCCATCTACTCCATTTGATGAAGCTATGTCGGATACTGGGACAGCAACAACGATGCTGACGCGTTTGCAAGCTGTGCTGGCTGCGCTTTCACCAGCGACGTTGGATAGGACAGTGCGCCATTACTTTACAGATGAGCATCTGCGCCAACTATTTGATCGCTATGCCACCTACAATGGCTCCTCGCCTTACCAGGTAGCGGCGGTCTATAGTATCATCCCTTACGTGGAATTGGCCTCTGGTGGCTGGTATTTACAGGGTGGTGTCTATACGCTAGCCCAGGCGTTGGGAAAGGTGGCGCAAGAGTTGGGCGTCAGCATCCAGACCGATTGCCGGGTGCAGCGTATCCTCGTGGAACGCGGTGAGGCACGCGGAGTTGTCGTTGAGGATGGGCATATTGTGCGCAGTGATGTGGTGATCGCCAATAGTGATGTAGTGACAACCCATCGCGATTTGCTCTCGCCCACGGTGCGCAGCGAACGCCTGGTACGCCGACTGGAACGCTTGGAACCATCCTGCTCTGGCTTTGTGCTGATGCTTGGCGTAGATAAACAGTATACGGAGTTGGCACATCACAACATCTTTTTCTCTGTGGATTATCGTGCTGAGTTTGATGATCTCTTTGTGCGTCATGTTCCACAACGCAACCCTACAGTCTATATCTGTGCTAGTAGTCGTAGTGACCCCACGCAGGCTCCTGCTGGTCATGAAAATCTGTTTGTGCTGGTGAACGCGCCTTATTTGACGGAGGGCAGTGATTGGCAGCGTGATGCCTCTGCGTATCGTGAACGCATTTTAGATGTGCTTGCCGACTATACGCAGGGGGGACTGGGCGACTTGCGGAAACATATCGTTTGTGAGGCTGTGTTGACGCCAGAAGATTTTCAGAAGAAATATGGTGCGAACCAGGGTTCGATCTATGGTCTCTCGTCGAATCAGCGGATGGCTCCCTTTACACGCCCAAGCAACCGCTCGCAAGAGGTACGTAACCTCTATTTCGTAGGTGGGAGCACACATCCAGGCGGTGGAGTTCCCCTGGTTATGCTTTCAGGAAAGATCGTCGCGGAATTGGTGGAGAACGATGCCTGATAGAAAGGCATGGCCAAAGGATTTCTTCAGCTACATAAAAATTACATGTTGTTAATACTCTTTTAATATTGAGGTTGTAAGTTCTAAAGTGGAGAGGCAAATATATTGAAATAAGAAAGAAGTGAAACACATGTCACGTATGAAATTCCCGGCGACCCGCATGAAAACAGCTTTCATGAAATCATTTTACTGCCTAGCAGTAGGACTCGTTCTTCTTTTGACCGCTTGTGCGACCAGTACACAAACTACTACAACGACGACTACGACGGGCACTACCACTACCAGTGCTCATCAGCCAGGTGATTATGGTCTCGCGGCCCTTCCTGGCTATCAAGTCTCCTTATTTGTTCATGGTGACTCTTCAGCCTATACCGGTCCCGACGCGATAATTGTTGATAATGGACATGTCTTTATTGACTATCAGAACACAACGGCAAAGGATTGTACCGACAAAAACAGCAGCACCATCGTAGAATATACGATGAGCGGTACCGTGGTGAAGACTTTTAGCGTGCCTGGACACAGCGATGGGATGCGTGCAGACCCCTCAACACATTTGTTATGGGTCACCTCCTGCGAAGATGGCAATGCTAAATTTGTAACCATCGATGCAAACAGTGGAACCATCACACCGTATACCATTCCTCCCTCTCCTCATGGTGGCGGTTATGATGACATGTTCTTCGTGAATGGCATGGCTTTTATCGCAGCATCCAATCCTACCCTGGATACGAATGGCAACAACGTATTTCCAGCTTTGGACAAGATCACGTTGGGCAATGGAAAAGTTAACCTGACTCCTGTATTAATGGGTAATGCTAGTGCTACTGATCTCATAACGAACACCAAGGTCACGCTCAACGAGGTAGACCCCGACTCCATGACTGTGGACTCGAAAGGGAACCTGATCCTGATTAACCAGGGAGGGAATGAAATCGTCTACTTAACCAATCCAGGGACACCTCAGCAGAAGGTTAGCCGTCTCTCAGTTGGTTCGCAACTCGATGATACGGTATGGGCCACTTCCACACAAGGAAGGTTGCTAGTGTCTGATGGTACTACGAATAATACTTATTGGATTAGCACGTCTAACTTTACGCCTGGTACCATTTATACTGAACTACCAGATGATTCTGGTGTGGCAGGTCTGGTTGGTGTGGTTAGTCCCAGTACAGGTATTGTAAGTGGTGTCGCTATTGGTTTTGGTAAACCAACGGGCATGCTCTTCGTGCCTAATAGTTAAAAAGCGATTGTAATACGGGTAAGACACCTATGCAGGGTGCTCCTTTGCGCACCCTGCATAGGTGTCTTACCCGTGGTTTTCTCGACAGAAGTTTGTGGTTATGATACACTTGGCAAAGAAGATACAGACGAGCTTGTAACCAAGAACGTTTTAGGGATGCACTCGATGGATACGTGTTTTTATGTATTGAACTGGAACCAGCAGCAAGGCCAGCCCAGCAGGAGGTTTGGTCTACTTGAGCGTGTCTAGAGATACGTGAAAAAGACAGAGAAAGTCGCCAGACCATCGTCAAAAGGTCTGGCGACTTTTTTTATTGTGTTGAATAATCCCTCTACAATTGGAAGGAGAAAGTAATGGAGGCCAGTTTTTTTGTGAGAGGCTTACTGATTGGTCTCTCGATTGCCGCTACCGTGGGGCCGATGAGCGTGCTGTGTATACAAAGGACGATACATAAGGGGCAACTCTATGGTCTGGTGTCAGGACTGGGCATAGCGACGGCAGATGCCTTTTATGGTGGTATCGCGGCCTTTGGTGTGGCATTGATTGCTAATTTCTTGGTGAGCCAACAACTGTGGATTCGCCTCATTGGCGGTATGTTTTTGCTCTACCTTGGCATGAAGACGTTGCTTACTCGACCTGCGGAACAGGCTGCCTCGGCTAGCGCGAACGGCTTCGTTGGAGCATATGTTTCCACGTTCCTGCTGACGCTAACCAATCCGTTAACGATTCTCTCATTCGCGGCGATTTTCGCGGGCATTGGTGTGGGCGGTGCGAGTAAAAGCTATGTCGCGGCTACGATCGTTGTGGGAGGAGTGTTTCTAGGGTCAACGCTGTGGTGGTGCATCTTGACGGGCGGCATTGGTCTGCTGCGCGGCAAATTTACCGCCCGCTGGCTCATGTGGATTAATAGAATTTCTGGCGCGATCATTGCGCTGTTTGGTGTAGCCGCGTTGTTAAGTTTGTTATGATGAGTAGAAGCTTTCGCGGTTTTTCACTTGCCTAACTTTTCAACATAGTGGTAGGCCGCCTGCGCCAATGCGAGCCAGTGTGAAGCGTGTTCGGCGGGTACGATGACCCATTCTTTCATGGGATGACCTCCGCCCCCTGGATCGAACAGGTGTGAGTCTGAAAGGGCAAGGGCTGCGGCGTGGTGGGGAGCAGTGAGCTTGAAGACCATTGTGCCTCTATAGAAGCCAGCAAACGCCTTGCCGTTGTCGTTCTTGAGACAGGGCATGCTAAACATTTTGCTACGTCTGGCGGGTGATGTTGCCGTCAGTTCATCAGCGACTGCATCATATGCGGCCAGTGGATCGGTATCGGTGGACATGGCAGTTCTCCCTTACTACGTTTTGTTCATGGTGGTGTAGATTTCGTGAAATGCACCCAATAAGTATAGCTCATGTGTTCGAGTTGTACAATAGTTGGGTGCAGTACCTCCGTGAAAAGGAGTGGCGTGAACCTGCACAGGTTCACGCCACTCCTTTTCATGGAGGTACTATCATTTATCGCGTGTAAATTAGTGGAGAAGGTTTGAAATTCTCTGTCTGAGTATGATTGCTGCCAAAGTGACAATGGCGATTGTGGTGAAGAGCACAAGGGTGGGTCTGGCGGGTCTGTTCCTAACGAGGGGTTTGTCTAGGGCGAGCATTACCTCACGGCGTACCCTTTGCAGGCTGATCCCGAGGTCTTCGAGGACGCCAGCTCCAATGCCTTCACCTTCTCGTATTAGTCCAAGTAGCAGGTGCTCGGTGCCGACATAGTGATGGTTTAGGCGGCGGGCCTCGTCCACTGCTAGGCCAATCACTTTTTTAGCGCGGGGTGTGAGGCTAATGGGGCCAATTGTGCCGTGTTTACTGTGTGTAACATGCTTGCCTCGACCAATAATAGTTTCTACTTTGCTACGTACTAGCGCAAGGTCGACATCCATATTGGTGAGAACTTGCGCCGCTATGCCACCGCCTTCCCGTACCAGTCCTAATAGCAGGTGTTCGGTGCCAATATAGTTGTGGTGTAAACGGGATGCCTCTTCCCCTGCTAGCATAAGCACTGTTTGTGCGCGTTTGGTAAATTTGTCAAATCTGTCTGGCATAGTTGTATTCCTCCATACTGATGAAAGCTAACGGTTGCTTTGTTGCTCTTATCTCTTTCTGTGTGAGTTTTCTGCTGTTGTATACAGGATATAGAGGCGAAAAGGTTCCCAAGTGCAAAAATACTTGACCTTTTCGGCTTTCCCATGTACAATCCCTCAAGTCGTGAGCGGCCTGGCTGAAACGGAATGTCGATCCGCTTGAGGATACTGAAACAAGGTGGTGGCAAAAGTGGTCAAAGGACGGCATCGGAGGATATGACAGCAGGTCGGGAGCGTTAAAGAGGGGACAGGCCACGAGAAAATCTCTCGTGGCCTGTCCTCTGTGGTGATAGTATTGCTGTTAGCTATGCTGTTCGTTATAGACCTGCATAGCTTTTTCGAGGAACTTCCCTTCTTCCTGATTATAGGGCATGGGATAGGGAGCTTGTCCGGCAGGCATCTGGCTTATGCCTTTGTACATGTTGCCCAAGCTCTTGGTAATACTCGCGTCCCCGTGGGTGAACTCCTCCAGGAGCGATTTCCACTGCTGAATGAGGGTTTGCGCTTCCGCACTTGCGGGATCGGCGGTGACAGCTACCAGGCGTCGCAACTCCGCGAGGACGGTATTCCAGCGTTGAGTGGCAACGCGCTGATCTTCTTCGGTGAAGTTTTTGCCCCACGCTGCCAATTGCTGCCGTTGTTCATCGCTATAATACTGCTTGCTCAATGCCTCCGCCTGTTGGAGTTGCTCGTCAGTAAAGTATTTTTTGCGCCAATCGTTGCTCTGTGTCATTTGAATCACCTGGATCACCCTGACAATCGAATCCCAGTCCTGGTGGTTTGCTTGTAGCAGTTCTTCCGTTTCATCGATAGCCTTGATGATGGCATCCAATTGCACCCGTTTCTCTTGCAGCATGGCTTTCTGTAGTGCGAGCGATTCTTGCAAGATGGTGGGGCCAATCAGTAGGCACTGCCGAATCTCCTCCAACGAAAAGCCCAGGAATTTCAGGGCTAGAATTTGTTGGAGGCGAGAAAGGTCTGTCTCCGTATACAGTCGATAGCCAGCCTCGGTGTAGCTGGTTGGCGATAGGAGTCCGACGTAATCGTAGTAGCGCAACGTGCGTACGGAGATGGCGGCTTTCTGCGCAAACTCACTGGTTTGATAAAAATGTGAACCCAAGGTGTTCCTCCCTTCTATAGTGCAGTATAAAGGATGACGTAACGTCATAGTCAAGGGTTTATAAGAACGTATGGGATATACTATAGCGACAAATTCTTGATTGATCAAAGCGGAAAAGCAGGTTTAGCATGATGTCGACGGAACAGGTCATAGCGGAATTACACTCATATGCCAATACCCAGGCGGTTGAAGGGATGGCGCGATTTGGAATTCGAACTGGCAATCTTTTGGGCATTGCAATTCCTACGTTGCGTAAGATGGCGAAGACGATAGGGAGGAACCATACTCTCGCCGAGGCACTGTGGCGTTCTGGTATACACGAGGCCCGAATTCTTGCCTCGATGATTGATGAGCCAGAACAGGTTTCTCTGCTACAAATGGAGGAGTGGGTCAATGATTTTGATACGTGGGATGTGTGCGACCAGGTGTGTGGAAACCTGTTTGATAAAACACCATACGCGTATCAAAAGGCTGTTGAGTGGTGTCATCGGGAGCAAGAGTTTGTGCGGCGAGCTGGCTTTGTGCTAATGGCTGAACTGGCCGTTCACGACAAAAAGGCAGCGGACGCGGTGTTCGAGCCATTTTTCCCACTGATTCAGCAGTACGCTACTGATGAACGGAACTTTGTCAGAAAAGCCGTCAACTGGGCGTTGCGACAAATTGGGAAAAGAAATAGCCATCTCCATGCCGTAGCTCTGGAATGTACTGAGACGATCAGTATGTCGGATTCTAAAACGGCACAATGGGTAGCGAAAGATGCGCTGAGAGAATTACGGGGTAGGGCAATTAAAAAATAGGCATCAATAAAGTCGAGGGCAATAAAGTAGGAAGTCGAGCAAGGGGGGTAAAGGGCATGGATAGGATCATTGTGTGACTCAGCCAAGGTCACAGCTAGATAGCAAGTTCGACTTCCTGTATTCAGTGTACTGGTGGGTGCAACAAGCAAGGTGCGTTTCATTGTATGTCATAGTGTATCTCAATGTACCTATGGCTGTAGTGCTTTGTTTCACTTCATGTGACGTGCCGCCTTCGGCGGCAGAGGAGGGGAGGGAACTAGGGCGCAGCCCTAGAACCCAGTCAAGGGGCGGCGGCCCCTTGCAACCCCGATGGTCAATCCACTACAGTTGTTTCCGTCCTAGTTTGGGGATTAGGAGCAGGGAGACGACGATACCGGCGGCTAGGCCACCGAGGTGGTCTAGGATGCCAATGCCGGGAGTGGTGAAGCCCCAGACAAGGTTGAGGCCAAGCCAGAAGACCCAGTTCATGATGGCACTACGTCCATAGCTGCCCATGGCGCGACGGTTTACGAGGTAGAAGACGCCAAGTGCGCCGAAGACGCCGAAGATCGCTCCGGAGGCACCGGCGGCAAAGGTTTCGGGGGGCATGAGGAAGTAGGTCACGATGCCGCCAAGGATGCCGGAGGCGAGGTAGATGACCAGGTAACGCCACTTGCCGTAGAAGACCTCAACAGCAGTGCCGATGAAGAAGAGCGAGAGCATATTCAGGCCGATGTGGAAGATGTCGAAGTGCAGAAACATGGCGGTGAAGATGCGCCAGAATTGCCCCTGGGATACTAAAAAATTGACTTGCGCTCCCGCATTCACCAGCAAGGTTTGATCAATGGTTAAACTGCGACTGAGGAAGGCCAAGATCAGGTAGATGGCGACATTGATGGCGACAATGATGGTGGTCACGAAGCGCGGGTTCTGGCTCAGCATGTAGCGCGTGCGTACCATTTGCCGCTGCATGCCATTGGGGCGTGACCATGGTGGTACTGTTTCGCGCTGTGTGCCATTGGCTGATTGCTCATAGGTGTCAGGGTTGGCTGCTGTAGCACCATTGCCGGATGTGGCATTGTAGACAGGTGAGGGTATGGGCTCTACTGGTGGGAAAGCATTTTCGAATCGTCCACCGTAAGAGAGGCGAGCGGCGCGTGAACGTGCCAGGCCGGCGTCGTAGTCTTGGTGGTTCATGCGCAGCAGGTAGGCGCGTAACGCATGAGCATAGCCATTGCCGGGGTCGAGTTCGATGGCGGCGTCAACGTCTTGCAAGGCACGATCGTAGCGACGGTCTAAAAGGTTGAGCAGTGCTTTTGCCATAGTATTTTCAAAACCACCCTCTGGCTGTAGCTCCTGCACTTTGCGGCAAGCCATATAGACTACGCCGTATGAGGCAAGGGCGAGGTTGGCCTCGGCCAGACCCAGGTGAACCCGGGGATTGTTGGGGTCAATTTGCGCGGCATGGGCATAGGCAACGGCAGACTCGCGTCCTTGTCCCTGTGCGAGGGCCTGCTTCCCACTTTCCATGTATGTTTGTAAATCTGTTTTAGCTTCCAAAGAATTATCCTCCAATGAAATGTATAGCAATGATGGCAAGAATAAGTACAACTATGATTGTCATGAGCGCCAGGGGCCAGCGACGCGCCAGGCTATGCTTATCTATTAACGCTTTACGCGGTGATAATGTATAGAGCGGGGTGAACAACCAGCCTAGAATACAGCCGCTGATTAAACCACCTATATGGGCGTAATTATCGACATTCGGAATGAGCAAACCAATACTGAGATTGCCCCCTATCACAATAACGAGCCAGAGCAAGGTTGGGATACCGCCATTGCGAAATGCTCTCCGATGAACGAGGACAAAGATACTATAAGCACCCACCAGTCCAAAGATTGCTCCCGATGCTCCTACGCTAACCTCCTGTGGCATAAAGTAGAAGCTGCTAATGATACTTACGATACCAGTTAGCAGGTAGATGTATAGAAAGCGCCAATGCCCGACGAGGCGTTCCAGGAACACGCCCAGGATCACAAGGTTGAGCATGTTGAGTCCAACGTGCAACAAATTCGCGTGCAGGAAGATCGGCGTGATAAAACGCCAATATTGTCCCTGAAGAATGCGCGTATTTTCTTTTGCGCCATACTGAATCAACACATTGGTCAGGGCGTCGTTGTCCTGAATGTTGACAGCATTGTTCATTACGTTGCCGATGATGCTCTGTAGAGAACGGGCTCCTGACGCCAGGGCAACTTTGTAGGCGGTGAAACACCAGACGAGTACAGTACCAATGGTGATTGACCAGGTGGCCCAGGCGACGCGGCTTATTCCTCTGGCACTGCTATGTTGGTGCAGGGCAGTCTCGTAGCTGATCTGTGTACGGAGCTTGCGCGAGACGCTATCATTTTCAGTAAAGATATTTTCCAATCGGCGACCTCATAGGCGAGACAGGTATTGAGAAATACGATGACTTACTATACCCATTCAAGTTAAAAAAGCAATCATGCGTTATCAATAGTTTCGTAGTATTGCCACTATCTATAATTACGTATGGGAAGAGTGAAGGTGGCAACTGACGATAGGCGATATTCAGTGCTTACCATAAAAGCACTTTAGGGTTATCGTTAAGTATACCATGTTTTGTGGGGAGAAGTCAGAGATGAGCATGTAACACACTGGTGGGCTACCGAGAAGGTAGCCCACCAGTGTGTTACATGCTCAAAAAAAATCTTTAACTATGCTCGTCGATAGCGGCGGCTACGTCCATGCCATAGGCCGTAGGTGATGAGGTGCCAGATCGCTACGAAGATGATCGCGCCGATTAAGGCACGGACAAGGGGAACACCTTGCACAATAACATCAGGTAGTCCAGTGATGACAATCACCTTGGTCATCAGCCAGATGCCGATGATAGCAGCGATAATTGCTCCAATGAAGCCCAGTGGGAGCTTCCAGCCGACAATGAACTCCGCGACGAGACCTACGATAGCTGCGACTATGAGGTAGACGATAAAGTTCCAACCAAAGGTCCATACGTTGTCGCCGATTTTAATGGTTACGGGTCCATCGGCGAGGACAGTACTTAAGGATAACAAATGGTACATTGAAATCTCCTTTATGCAAGTGAAGTTACAGTAATCTTTTCACCTAGTTTGCATCTTTTCTGCTTTGAACATACCTTTAACTCTGCTCAGTTGCAAGTGAACAATGGAAAGTCTCAGCGTTTTTTCAGTCAATGCTCAGTTTTCTAATGAATTGCCGCCTGCGGCGGCGGGGAAGGAGTGTAGACTATAGGGGGTTGGTGTTCGTGTATAGAGAAGAGGCTTGATGTAGCTTTCAGGTTTGCTTGTGGGCTATAATCAAGTCATAGCGGTATTCTATGACAAATTGTTTATTATTAAGAGGTGTATTATGAAAGGTGCTTTGCGGACGGCGGGCATTATCGGGGCGGTCATCGTGGTTTTGCTGATTATCGGCTTTGTGCTGGCAGCAATATTCAATGTTCTGCTGAATGTGCTCTACATTGTTCTGATTCTCCTGGCAGCCTTGACGTTACTTTCGACTATCTATCTGATCTTTGCTGTGTTTACGCTCATTCAGTCGATAACGATGGTACGCAATGAGCTGAAACCATTGTTGGCCTCTGTGCAGGAGACGGTGGGTATTGTCAAAGATACGGCGAAGTCGGCGGGTCAAACGGCAACGACCATCGGTAGTACAGCACAATTGACGAAAGAGTTTGCGCTTGGGCCGAGCGTGCGTGCGGTTTCGGCACTTGTCGCGGCTCAGCAGATGGCGCGTGTGTTCATGGGTAAGGGGCGCACCCGCAGCCGTATGGAGGAGCGCCGCCGTCAGCAGATGGAGGCTGGTGCCGGAGCAGGAGGAGGAGACTAGATGTTGCATGTGTTGGCAAGCGATCCATTGGCTGCGTGGGGGCAAATTGCGGCTGTTGTGATACTCTTGTATCTGTTTATCTTAATTGTAGTTGGTCTGGCACTGGCACTGGTCTTGTTTCTTGGACTGGCATGGGTGCGGCAAAAAGCTGAACTTATTAAGAAGCTGCGACCAACGGTGGATAGTATCAATACAACGACAGAAGCGGCGATCCACGGAACACTGCAGCCGCCCAGCTCGCAGTATGTTGATGATACGAATGACAAAATCGCACGGTCGGTGGCTAAAGTACCCGTCTACGCGCAAACTGCCGAGCAGAAGATTGAGCAGGGCAGTGACAAGGTGGCGGGTGCGGTAATCGAGTTTCGCGCTCGTACTGAGATGGCCAAAGGGATAGTGAAAGCTTTCTTTTTGCCTGGTTTGAAGGCACGTCCACAGAGCGTGCTGGAGGAAGAAGGTGTTGGCTTCCGCAGCCCAGGCTACAAGATGCTGGTTGAGCAGAAGGTACCTGCTGATGCAGCGGTTGGATATGGGAGTGGCACTATCCAGGTATCTCAAATCAAGGACGCTCCTGTGGGTGTTGTAAGCGAGACGCCGAAAGAATTGCGCACTATACCCCCTCGCGCTGACCACAAAGATGTCGCGATTCATTAGGTATCTGCAACAGTTTGGGCGTTTCACACGAAATGCCCGGCTGTACTTGATTAGCAATGCGCTCAGTGGTGTTACCACGGGCATACTGCTGGTGCTTTACAATTTGTATCTGGCTTCATTGGGATACAAGGCCGATTTTATCGGCCTTGCTTTATTTGCCGCCACGATTGGGGCGGGAGTGGCAATTTTTCCGGCAGGATTTTGCGTCGACCGTTACAGTGGCAAAGTGATTCTGATCTGGTCGAATCTGCTGATTGGGGTGGCAGGAATTGGGCAAATATTGTTTCGTCAGCCACTACCATTATTGGTGAGTGGCTTTATTGCAGGTATTGGCTTTGCCTTTGTACTGGTAATCAATGCACCGTTTCTGACTCGCAACAGCGAACCAGAGGAACGCCCTCACCTCTTCAGCTTGAATCTGGTGCTGGGATTGGTGACAACAGTGGTGGGTAGCGTTGTTGGGGGAATGTTGCCGCTGTGGTTTCGTGCCATTCCCTGGTTCATGGCTTCATTGCCGACGTGGTTGTCGTGGCTCCTAGCTGCGCAGGTGCATCCTCGCTCGTACCAATTAGCGCTTCTTTTTGCCGGAGCGATTGCTGGCCCTAGTTTCATCCCACTTTTTCTATTGAGGGAGCCGAGGCCCCACCGCCGCCCCCCATCCAGGACACCCGCGAGGGGTGTCCCTACCATGGACGACGGAACCTCCGTCCATGGTAGAGGTACCCTTTACGGGTACCTTGGGGTGGGGAATGGTGTTGGTATGGGCATGGTGGGATTGGGGGTGCGTCTACGGGCTGGTTTAGGGAGCCCGATTTATGTTTTATCGCTGGTGCAGGTGTTTGTTGGGGCGGGGGCGGGTCTGTTCATTAATTATTTCAACCTGTATTTTGTGGATTACTTAAAAGCATCTCCGGCACTTTTTGGCGTGTTGAATGGTGGGACTATTGCTATTGCCGCGCTGTGTACGCTGGCTGCGCCTTGGTTAGCGCAGCGTATTGGCAGGGTGAATGCTATCGCGTTGACGCAGCTGGCGAGTATTCCCTTGCTGGTCACGCTGGGCTTGACGACGATGTTGCCGTTAGCGGCGCTCTGTTTCCTGTTTCGCCAGGGGTTAATGGATATGTCCAACGGTGTGTTGCAGGTATTCTCGATGGAGGCGGTGCCTGAGCAGCACCGTGGTATTGCCAATAGTAGTTATCAGGTGGCGTTCCAGGTGCCGGGAGCTTTGACGGCGCCCCTGGGCGGTTTTCTGATTGCCAACGTGGGTTATACGCCCATCTTTCTTGGCGCGGCGGCGTGCTATTTGTTGGCGATTGGAACGCTGTGGGGCAAATACGGTCGTGGGAAAGAACCGCAATTGGTCAGTACCAAATAACAGAAGAGCAAACAAAACAGGGAGTCCGAACGGACTCCCTGTTTTGTTTGCTCTTCTGTTATTTCTTAATTATCTTGATGAAGATAATTGTCAGTTCGAACAGGCAGGACATGGCAACACCCAGGAAGATGGGGCTGTAGAGGTCCGCACCGGGGGTTAGAAAGGTTGAGGCAATCCACATTCCGACGTGCGAGGCTGCTCGTTTCTTGATCAGCAACTTTGAGCTAATGATGTCAATCTGTGCCAAGAAAGTCAGTACCAAGGGAATTTCAAAGACGATCCCAAAGGCGAGGAGGAAGAATGCTACAAAGGTAAAGTAGCTGCCTGCCGTCACCAATTCAGTAAAGCTATCGGAGGCGAAATTGACTAACCATTCGACTGGATAGCGCAGGACGATATACCCAAGGCTAATGCCTGCCGCGAAAAGAACGATACCGACGACGATGAATGGAACGGCATATTTCTTTTCTTTATCCAATAGACCTGGCGAAATGAATGCCCACAACTGATACAGGATGAAAGGTAGCGCAATGATGAAACCAGCCGCAACAGAGATCATCAGGAAGACTGTGAAGCCCTCTGTTATTCCTGTGACTACCAACTTGTGTCCAATGACGTCCGATTGGTTTGTTGGCAATGGTAGTGATAACAGGTAGACGATCTGATTGCGGAAAACGAAGGCGGCGATACTGGTAATCACCAGAGCAATTGCCGAGAAGAAGATGCGCTTGCGCAACTCTTCCAGGTGCTCTATGAGTGTCATGGCAGAGGAATCGTTTGGATCGAGATCTTCTCCATCGGAGGAGAAGATCGTTTCCAAAAGATCCTGCTGCGCTAATTTTTTTGTTGCCATATTTGTTCTCCAAGTGAGGCATCAACGGCAATGCTTAGTCACGTTTCAGATCTGTGCTATTAACGGTCTCGCGCTCAACAACTGAAGAAGGGACTTCGAAGCCATTCTGTTTGCTGACGTTTTCGCGCTCGATGGACTCGAGTGGGGAGGCTTTGCGTACCTCTTCTTTGATGTCTGCTGGTTCTTCTTTGGGCTGGCTGAGCTCGTTGACGCCTTTGCGGAACTCTTTGATGCTGCGGCCAATGGCTGAACCCATCTCAGGGAGCTTTTTGGGTCCAAAGATGAGGAGGGCGACGACGAGGATGATGATCAACTCAGGCATATGTAATCCAAACATTGTAGTGTGTCCTTTCAGGATGTAGGGAATGTACAGATTGTACAAGTTGTACAGTTTGTCTTAAATTTCGTGAATGCTACTCAATACTACGTTGAAAATACGACTACGGTTCATAGCAAGGGAGCGGCGTTTCTCAGGAATAAGCAGGTTGAGTGCTATCGTGGCTGCTTAAAGCCGATTCGATTGACTGCAAACTTTCCAGCCCGACTACGAGCAATCCAATCCCTGCTTTGCGCGGTGAGACAAGTTTGAAGATTTGTCTACGGCTGATGCGCTTTTCGCGCAGGCGGATTGTTACCTGCTGCTGCTCGCGTGCTTCCGCTGTGGCAAGGCGCACAGAGGCAAGGAGACGTGGCTCCAAAGCGAGGGGCGCGGGCGAAAGATTACCATAATGGCGTAGTAGCAGAGTCTCGATAGAGTCGTTTTCCATAACTGCTCCAAGAATGTGAGGACGGTGTGTCGAGCTTTTCATCACTTGACTGTACCCGTTCCTCAGGGTAATGACGTGTCGATGAGTGCTTTTGAGTCCTACCGTTAGTAGTATTGGTGGCAGGCGTATCATTATCACTGCTTTCAAGGGCGTAGAATTGTTGAAACTGCTTACGGGCGCGAGCAAGACGTTGGCGGACGGCAGCCTCCTGCACTTCTAGCATGGTGGCTATTTCGCTCGTAGAGAAGTTGCCGAGAATGGAAAGAATCAGGCATTCACGCAATGGTGCCGAGAGTCGGGCTACGGTGCGCTGCACCGCGTCCCGTTCGGCTACGCGCACGGCTGGATCATCCGCTTCGTTGCTGCCAAAACCGACTGGTTGTACTGGCGCGGGTCGCTCGTTCAGCCTATCCGCGTCGGCCTCGTCGGTGTTGGTTTCCTGTGTTCCTTTTTGCAGTTGCGAAAAAGGAATGAAGCGAAAGATGCCGCGCCTTCTGCGCTGCATGCGCACAGTGTTCAGAGCGATACGCATCAGCCAGGCCTTTTCGTGAAATAGACTTCCGCTCGCGTTGCGGGCGGCGTCGATAGATTTTAGGGCCTGATGAAAGGTATCTTGTGTGAGGTCCTGGCTTTCTTCCCAATCGCCTGTCATACCATAGATAGTATGGAAGACCAGCTTGCTGTATTTCTGAATGAGTTCTTCTACTGCTTGGTCTGCAGGCAACATTTTCACGATACTACTCTTTTTTTCGCGTTTCGAGTACTACTCTGTTTTCCTTCATTTGAAATGCCGCCTGCGGCGGCGGGAGAGAGGGAGACTAGGGCGCAGCCCTAGAACCCAATCAAGGGGCGACGGCCCCTTGCAACCCCACTTTAAATTTCACCTGAAGGTGGTCAGAGTACTACGCGCTCTAGTAACAAAGATGCATGAGGAGGGGGGATTGTGACATAGTTTTGTACCAAAATACGTGAGAGCAAAATATTCGTTCAGGGCATACGTTTATGTGGTATGCGAGTCGTGCTGCCGGAGGCGGAACGACTCGCATACCACATAAAATAAAGCGTGAGTTAGCGCAAATGTTCTTCTATGTAATCTTCGGCTTCTTGCACCGTCGTAATCTTTTCCGCGTCTTCATCTGAGATTTGGAGCTTAAACTCCTCTTCCAGAGACATAATCAGCTCAACCAGATCAAGAGAGTCTGCGTTCAGATCCTCAACGAAAGATGCGCTGGGAACGACCTCATTTTCATCGACGCCAAGTTGATCTACCACGATTTTTTTGAGTCGCTCTGTGACTTCAGCATTACTAGACATTATTTCACCTCGCTTTCAGAATTTGGGGTGGACAGTTGTTGTGCCCGATTAAATATTGTGCCAAGAACGCCATTGATAAAGCGGCTAGAAGTGTCGCTGCCAAATTGTTTGGCGAGCTCCACCGCTTCGTTAATAGCGGCCTTTGCTGGTACCGTATTATTGAACAGAATCTCGTAGATTGCAAGTCTGAGGATATTCTTATCGATGCGGGCCATTTGGTGTAATGGCCATTCGCGAGCAGCGCTCTGAATATGGGCGTCAATATCAGCCAGATGGTCACAGACTCCGATGACGAGTTCGCTCGCATATTCAACCACTTTGGGTGGTAGATTGCGATCGTCGGCATGGCGCTGCAAGACCACGGCGGGCGGATGTTGGGCAGTATCGTATTCGTAGAGTGTTTGCAGGGCGATCATTCGTGCTTGTCTGCGTATCCCTATTGGCATGATAACCTCGCATAGTTGCTAGCTATGCATATGTGTGAGTTTAGCTTGTGCATAACGGCATTTTTCACTGGTAACACCTTACGCTACATCCTGAATGTAGACATTGACTTCGCGTACTTGCATTCCGACCATGTGCTCGATGGCAGAAGCCACTTCTTCCTGAACGGCTGTACCTACATTCACAATATTTACGTTGGCGACCACTACAATATAGAGGTCCGCGGAGACAGTATTGTCTTTGATGGTCAGAGTAACGCCCTGATGGGGAACTTCGCGCCCCAGGAGGCGAGACCATTGATCATTGACATTGGCTACACGGGCGACACCAGGAATTTGCAACGCCGCATTGGTCACAATCGTTGAAAGCACCTGACGGGCAACACGTACGACCCCTAGCGACTCAGCTACCATGTGTTTCTCCTTCTCGAGTGATACTCACTCTCAGTGTGCTGAAACCTGACCAGTGATTGTGCTGTGCTGTCTATCTTTGTTGCTTACTGCAAAGATATGCGCTTTCCAGGTTCATGTCAAGTATATTGTGCTAATCGGCTACAGAGCAAGCCAAGAGCATGGTTGTTGCTTGAACTTTTGCGGTTGGCATGTGCTTGAACGTATTATACCCCATGAAAAAGATTCATATCACGTAGTAAGGCCGTTGCTTTGGCAATATCCGCCATATTACTGATAGAAACGGTGGTTACGCCCTTAATGATGCGTTTGACCATACCCGTTAGTGCCTGACCGGGGCCAATCTCGATAAAGACCGTAACGCCCGCATGTGCCAGGTATTCGATAGTGCGTGTCCACTGGACGGATGAAGCAATCTGTTGTGCGAGTTCTGCCTGAATAGCTGCCACGTTGCTGAGTGGTAGTGCGTCAATATTGCCGATGACAGGAATGCTGGTATCGTGTATTGGCATTGTAGCAATCATCTGTGCTAGCCCATTAGCGGCAGGTTGCATCACGGGTGAATGAAAGGCTCCACTTACTGCAAGGGGAATGACGCGCTTGGCTCCGCGTTCTTTCGCCAGTGACATAGCTTTCTCTAGGGCCTGCTGTTCACCAGAGATGACAATCTGTCCGGGGGCATTGAAATTGGCGACGATGACGTGTCCCTTTCCGGGATGGCGCGTTTTATCTGTCTCGTTCGTCTGGTCCTCTGCCAAAGCTGTCAGGGTTGTCTCTGTTGCCTCCTGGCAGATGTCCTGTAGTGGTTCGGCGTCCATGCCAATAATGGCGGCCATACCACCGGGACAGACGGTTCCTTCATGGTGCATGAGTCGTCCTCGTTCGCGTACTAACAAGGCTGCACTGTGTAGATCGAGCACACCAGAAGCGACCAGGGCGGAATACTCTCCGACGCTATGCCCGGCGGTAAAGCTAGGAACAAGTGGGAATGACCAGGAAGAGTTTTGTGGTGAGAAAGCTTCTTGAAAGGCGGCTAAAAGGGCCAGACTGACGGTTACAATGGCGGGTTGAGCATTGATGGTTTCGCGTAAGGTTTCATCAGGGCCGTTGAAACAGAGCGTGCTGAGAGGAAATCCTAACGCTGCGTCTACGGTCTCAAACACTGCTCGTGCAGTGGTGGACGCTGCAAAGACGTCAGCACCCATGCCTACCGCCTGGCTACCTTGTCCAGGGAAAAGAAAGGCGACTTGTGTCGTCATTGTACATCACTCTTTATGCAGGGACGGCAAATGAGTACGTCATTGTTACCGTCCCCTGGCTGACAATAGTTTCTTATTTAGTTTTTGATTTTGGCAAGAATACCTGGCGTCCGCGATAGGTGCCACAGTTTGGGCAGGCATGGTGCGAAAGTCGGGGTTTTTTGCATTGTGGACAGGCCACCAATTGTGGTAGGTCCAGGTGCAGGTGAGATCGTCGCTCGCCTTGGCGAGCATGTGATGTTCGTTGCTTTGGTAGTGCTCCCATTGTATAATTTCTCCTCTTCCACCAGTATTGTATCCTGATAGGAAATCAGGTAAACCTACTTGTGTCTACTTTTTCTACTAATGAGCTAAGAGTGCTCTTTTTTTCTTCAATTAAATGCCGCCTACGGCGGCGGGGGAAGGGGGAACTAGGGCGCAGCCCTAGGACCCAGTCAAGGGGTTGCACCCCTTGCATCCCTGCTTGTTACGTAAAGATCAACAAAGCACTAATCAGAACTGTTTTGTAATAGTTTTGCTAGTACGTTAAAGCGTGTATCGACTTCTGGTTGGCAGTCGCATGGGCCAAGATTGAGATCATGCCCACATTGTGGACAGAGCCCAGCGCAATCTTCCGTGCAGAGAGTCACCATTGGCAGTGTCAACAGCACCCGTTGCCGTATCGCCTCGGTGAGATCAATCAGGTGGTGATCGTCGATGGGGAAGGCATCTTCCTCTTCGGTTGGCGGTAACGCTATACCAGTAAGAATATCCACGGTTGGATAAAATTGCTCCATGAAGGGAACATGTGTGAGCTGCTCAAAGGTTTTCAAGCAGCGGGTACATGCCAGTTCGAGGGTCAAATCTACCCAACCATCAACCAGTAAACCCTGGTTGGTGCGGCGGATGCGCACATGCCCGTCAATTGGGCCAATCACCTTGAGGTCTTCGTCGAGCTGAGTTGTATCTTCATGGATCGTATACTCAAGCGAGGTTCCGACCGAGGCCTTCATGAGTTGCGCCACATTATAAAGCATTGGGTTTCGTGTCCTTTCCACAGAGTGTGACAATATCTTCAGCGAGAAATATGGTATGGCGCAACCTGGCTGATACAGTGCTGCTCTGCGGTGCTCGTTTATTATAGTCAAGCGCGTTGCTAGTGTCAAGTCCTGGGTACTCAGATACTCAGAAGCCAGGGCCGCCCATGGTGTCTTTGGTTAATGATGCTGGACGTGGGGCAGGACGTGATGCGGTGGCACCATCAAGTTCCGCGGCGTCTTCGTAGAAATCTTCTTCCTCTACGTCGTTCTCATCGGTGGGCACCTCCAGGCTTTCCAGCCCTTTCTCAATACTGAGGATCGAGCGGCCCACGTCCATTTCAATACTGCTCAGATGATCTTTCAGGTTGCGCAACGTCTCGGTGACGTAGTTATCCGCGTCAACTTTGAGAAGTGAGCTATGTTCTTCGGCTTGCCGTACTACGTTTCGGGCCTGCTCTTCGGCCTGGCGCATTAGCTCTTGCGAGCGGGCTTCGGCGGCTCGTAAGAGGCCTTCACGATTCATCGCTCGTTCGGTTTCTTCGTGCGCACGGGTGAGGAGCGTAGTGGCATCTGCCTGAGCCTGGGCAAGGATGCGTTCTTTCTCCTGGATGACACGGCGAGCTTGCTTGATCTCATCGGGGATGGAGGTCCGCATCTGATCAACAATGTTCAGGATTTCTCCTTCTTTCATGATGATCTGGTTGACCAAAGGCATTTTGCGACTATTGGCGATGAGATTCTCCAAGCGATCTACAAGATAGAGTATATCCATCGTGTCCCTCATTTCCCGTCTGTGCCGTACAAATTCATTCAAGTGAGGCCGGACGCCCACAAGGGGCGTCCCTACATGTCAGGATTCCCTCGCCCTTCACTTGAAGATTGACAGAGTACTAGTGGGTGCATCTTCCCTTGCGTCCTTACATGTTCAATTTCTGTTGCAATGCTTTCGCTACGACGGGGGGAAGCATATCGGTGACATCGCCGCCCAGACGTGCAACTTCCTTGAGTAAGGACGAGCTGACAAAGAGCTGCTCCAGGTTGGTCAATAAACAGAAGGTCTCAATTTCGGGTGCGAGCTTGCGGTTCATCAGACCTTGCTGAAATTCCGCCTCGAAGTCATTGGGGGAGCGCAAACCTTTGACGATTGCTTGACCACCGACTGAACGAACATAATCAACCAGCAATGTAGTAAATTTCTCGACGCGCATGTTCGCTATGCCCTCGGCGGAGATCACTTCTTGCCAGAGCGCGACGCGTTCTTCGACCGAAAAGAGCAGTTTTTTAGCGGGTAAGGCATAAACAGCAACAATGAGTGTATCAAAGTGTTGCGCGGCGCGCCGTGCGATATCGAGATGACCGTTGGTGAGTGGATCGAAGCTCCCAGGATAGACGGCGATACGGTTGCGTTTTTCCTCACTGCTCACGCTTTTATCCCTTCAGTCAATACAAAAAGGCTGTTCATGTTTGGTTGAAATTGCGACCATCCTCATTAAATCATATCAACGTATTTTCGGCAATAGTTGGGATGTTGTTCTTCATTTGATAGGCCGCCTTCGGCGGCGGGTAAGAGAGAAAACTAGGGCGCAGCCCTAGAACCCAGTCAAAGGGCTAGCGCCCTCTGATACCTGTCCCCCAGACAGGGTGCTCCTGCTTTCCCCCCGAAAGGATGGAGAGCTGATGTGTCAGTGTGTAGAGCGGGAGTGGTTGTCTTCGGCAACCACTCCCGCTCTACACACTGACACATCGCTCGTTTATTAGACTGCTGAGGTCTGTCTGGCGCGTTTTCTGGTTCGGCTGGCGATTGTCTCACCCAGGCCAATGGTTGAGAGGCCGAGTAGCAGGTGAATGACCTGGATAATCCAGTGGAAAGAACCAAGAGCCCATTGATCTTGGTACAGGCCGACGATTACGAGGATTAAGCCGACGACGAATGTTGCGACTGCTAGGGCGAAACTGCCGCCCTTTTGAAAACCCTGCACTAGCCCAATGACCCAGAGGGCAAGGACGACAATAATGCCGACAAGCATATGAATGGGTTTGAGAGTGTCAAAATTTCCCGTCCAGAGTAGGATGCCCAGTATCACTGCCAGTAGCACACCGACGCGCAAAATCCAGGCAGAAATGGTAATGACTCGCATGTTGTTTCGATCCTCCAATAAAAATGAAAGTTTCCTCTTGCTCTGTTTCACTTCATGTGACGTGCCGCCTACGGCGGCGGGGAAGAGAGGAAGACTAGGGCGCAGCCCTAATTACCTGTATTACCTGTCCCCCGGACAGGGTGCGGACAGGGTGCAGTCAAGGGGCGGCTGTCCCTTGCATCCCTGCTCGTCACATGAAGTGGAGCAGAGCACTCTGTATATTCTAACGCAGATTTGTCGCGAGTGGTACTGTTGTGGGCGGGTGTTTGGTAGTTATCCCAGTCTGTCGATGATCGCTTTAGCTTCTGCCAGGCTGGTGCCAGTTTTCTCACGGTAAAGTTTGATGGCTTCTATTTTTCTGCCTTTTCGGACTAATGCCAGGGCTTCGAGCATGAGCGGGCTAATGTCTGGTACGTAGGCTTTTTCTTTTTCTTCGAGTTTGAGTTCTTTGAGTAGAAATGCTACTTTGCGTTCCAGGTCCATGATGCGTTGTCGGCTTTCGGTGTCAAAGTCCATGGTGGTACCTTCTAAAGGATGTGAGCTTGATAGATACTTTCGTGTCTATCAAGCGTTTGTTGTTTCTGTATGTATTATGAGGGTCTCATAAAACTTTGCTTTGTGCAAGTAGCTTGGCGGGTACTTTGTTTGCCTTTATGTGAAATGCCGCCTGCGGCGGCAAGGGAAAGAGGAGGAAGAACTAGGGCGCAGCCCTAGAACCCAGTCAAGGGGCGGCGGCCCCTTGCAACCCCGTGGGTTAGTGGGCCATGAAGTTTTGCCAGAAGAGGTGCATGCGTTCGCGTAGGGGGGCGTGCTCTGGTTTGCGCAGGTAGGGGTCGAGTTGCCAGAGTTTGGTGGCTAGCGAGCGCGACAGTTCGATGAGTTTTGTGTCGCTGAGGTCGGCCATGCGCAGTTCGGGCATGCCGCTCTGGCGGACGCCGATGAAGTCACCGGGGCCACGCAGGCGCAGGTCTTCTTCGGAGAGACGGAAACCATCGTTGGTTTTTTGGAAGACGTCCAGGCGTTCCTGGGCGGTCACGCTGGCATCGGCGCTGAGGACGTAGCAGTAGGATTGTGCCTTGCCGCGCCCAACGCGACCACGGAACTGGTGGAGTTGGGAGAGGCCAAAGCGGTCGGCATCTTCGATGACCATGACGGTAGCATTGGGTATGTCGATACCGACTTCAATGACCGAGGTGGCAACCAGGATGTCCAGTTCGTGGTCGCGGAAACGGCGCATGGTCTGGTCTTTCTCGGCGGGTTTCATGGCGCCGTGGAGGAGGCCCATGCGTTGATGGGGGAAGACGTCGCGGCTCAGGCGTTCGTACTCACTGGTGGCGGCTTTGACGGTCAGCGTTTCAGATTCTTCGATGAGGGGGCAGATGATGAAGGCCTGATGTCCATCGGCGACCTCGTGGGCGATGAGGGTGTTGGCTTCTGTCCGACGTGCTCCGGTGCGCCAGCGCGAGATGATGGTCTGCCGACCGGGGGGGAGCTGGTCGATGGTCGAGACATCCAGATCGCCGTAGAGGGTGAGGGCGAGTGTGCGCGGTATGGGCGTTGCCGTCATGACCAGCATGTGCGGATGATAGCCCTTCTGGCGTAGTAGGTCGCGTTGCTCCACGCCAAAGCGGTGTTGCTCATCGACAATTACCAGTCCGAGCCGTTGGAAATGGACATCTTCCTGGATGAGCGCGTGTGTGCCGATGGCGACCATGGCCTCGCCGCTTTCGATGGCAGCGCGTCCCATAGTGCGTTCGCGCTGTTTCAAGCTGCCTGTTAAAAGGACGGTACGGATGCCAAAGGGTTCCAGCATGACGCTGATGCTACGGGCGTGCTGTTCCGCCAGGAGTTCGGTGGGAGCCATGATGGCTCCTTGGTAGCCATTCTGTACTGCGACGAATAAGGCGGCGGCGGCTACCGCAGTTTTACCGGCTCCGACATCACCCTGGAGCAGGCGGCACATTGGTTTGCTCTGACCGAGATCACGCAATATTTCGTTGATGACGTGTCGTTGGGCATTGGTAAAGCGGAATGGTAGGGTGGCCTCAAATGGTTGTGTCGTGACGACCGATACCTCCGACCAGAGTGTCGTAACGAGGGCGTTGGAGGTTTCCTCTGCTTCGTCTGGTGCTGTTTGGGTCTGTTCAGGGGAGGCAGGGGAGACTTCGGCGGCAACAAATACTTTTGTGGGGTCGATTTTGAAGGCGTTGCCTTGGGGAGCTTCGCGTTGCCAACGACTGCGCCGCTCTTGCATGCCGAGTTGGATGAAGAAGAGTTCGTCAAAGGCCAGGCGGCGACGGGCGGAGATCAGGGCGATATCGCTTTCGGGATAGTGAATGTGCGAGACGGCGTCGGGTAAAGGCATTAATTTGCCTTCGCTACGGATCCAGGCTGGAAGGTGGTCTGGAATCATGGCGGCGTAACGGTCAACCACCCATTTAGTGAACCGCCGCAGTGTTTTGGCGTGTAATCCCTCGGTCAAGGGGTACATGGGTACTAAGCGACCAGTATTTAACAAATCGCCCTGCTCTGGTAGTTCGTGGCTACGGGCGGAAAATTCGATCTTGTTGCCGAAGCGTTGCTTGACACCTGTTACTACGAGGTAGGAACCCTGGGCAGCCTTCAATTGTTTTTGCAGATAGGGTTGATTAAACCAGGAGATGCTGATTTTGCCGGTTTCATCGGAGATGGTGGCAATGGTGCGAGTACGCCCACTGCCCGTGGGGGATGTTTTCACTTCCCAGATCAGGCCCATGGTGGTGGTGACTTCATTGAAGGGAATATTGGCGATTTTGGTCAGTTTGCTATAGTCGCGGTGTTCACGAGGAAAATAAAAGAGCAGGTCGCGCACTGTCCGTATGTTCAAGTTGTGTAGGCGGGCCGCGACGGTTGCACCCACGCCAGGAACGGCGGTGATATCGGCACTGAGTAGCGTCAGTACGGTGTGACCGGCGGTCATGCCGGCTTCGAGACGGATGGTATTGTGCTGTATCGTGGCGGGAGATGGGGTTTTTCCTTCGGCCTTAACTTCGGGCTTTACAGGTGGTTTTGCGCTGGTGGGCGCTGGTGCTGTGTTGGCTGTGTTTTTGACAACGGGAGGAATGGTACTATGTTGTGCTGACGCAGTATCTCGTGCGGGGGAAGTAGTTTTTTCAGGCGAACTAGGTGAAGGTTGCCCATTGGCATCATTTTCTAATTCGTGCAGGATGGCAAGGGCGGCACGCAAGCTGGCAGCGCGCTGCATGGGGTCCTGGCGGCGATACCCTTCCAGGTGTTCGGCAAAGTGATGGATGGGTCGCAGGTCAAGCCCGGCCTGTTTGCAGGCAGCACTGGTTTCCTCGGCCCAACGTGAGACAAAGAGTTCTAGTCCGCCCGGTTTGATGGCCTGGTCCTGGTGATTGGTGCGCTGCTCGTGCTGTAAGACTTTACGCGCACGCTCTACGTACATGGATAGGGCGTTCTGGATTGTATTTGACATAAGTTCTATTTCGCCATTCAAGGTATTGGTACTTTTTGCTCTTGTACTATAGAGGGTTTGTGGAACAAGTGTCAAGTTGGTATGCTCTGCGGCTTCGCGTGGACACTTGTGACGGTTGTGACAGGTGTTTGGAAGGGGAAGTGTCAAGAAGCGTCTCCTCGGTTTGAAACGATTGTGGTGAGTAGGACAATTGGGACATGGGACAGATGGGACATCTTTCATGGCTTAGTTCTCAGGGGTTCAATGCAGTTCACTTCATGGGTCCAGAAAAGATTAGGACAAATGGGACATGGGACAAATGGGACATCTTTTTTTGATGGTACAGAGGATGAATAGGTTGGTTGTCGAAAGAGACGGATGCAGGTTCTGACAAGGTGTAGCCTTGTGTTAGCCTAGGAATATTGTACCATATTTTTTGGTGGCAAGCAAGGGGTGATTTGGGTGAAGGATGTTGTTCGGCAAGGTTCAGCCCTGTCATGCTGAGGGCGGCGAAGCATCTGGCGTGGCACGGAGATTCTTCGCTTCGCTCAGAATGACAAAGCGGCGTGTATGGACTACTCACATCGTGACCCCCGACAGTGCCAGGACATCGTAGCCGAGGGAAGGGTGCGATCCTTGCGTCCTGGCAAGCAGAGGTGGCTACGATGTGAGTAGTCCATACACGGGCCGATAAATCGGCAGTGGCGGCGATTATTACCTGTCCCCCGGACAGGGTGCGCGCCCTACGGAGTGCCGGAATAGTAAGTTAAGGTTCATAAGCGGCCCCCACAGTGCATTCCATGGGAAAAGCCATTATGTTAGGCTTTTCGTGCTGTTTCGTCGGCTTGCATTTGTCGCAGGTCTTTGGTGACTTGTGCGCGTGCGGTACGGAGGGCGCTGACCTTGGGCCAAATAGCTAGTGCGAGGACGACGAGCAATAAGCCTGAATTGAAATCGGTGGCCATGCCGGTCAGGATCATGCCGAAGGCTTGAGAGATGTACCAGAAGAGGACGCTGGCGACAATAGAGGCGATCAAGAATGGGCGCAACTGCTGCTCTTTGGCGACAGCCAGGCCAATGCCGAGTGCAAGGAATACTACGATCAGCGCGATATTGAGTGGGACCTCGATGTTGGTACTGGCGTTGGCGAGTTGCGTGAGCACGGGATCGACCAATACGGTATTCAGTCCGCCCTGACCAACCATAGCGCCGATGGACTGGGATATGTTGCCTGACTGCCACCAGTAGGGTTGCAGTTGGAGGAGTGCCGCGAAGAACCAGAATGCGGAGAGAAGCCAGCGCAGGAGTTGCCGCGAGAGGAGGCCATCGCCGCCCGCCTTGCTGGTTGTGCCTTTCGTAGGTGCTTTGGACTGCTTGCGTGGCCAGACAGCCAGGCCCAGTAAAGGATAGAGGAGCACCGCACCTGGTGCCCCTGAGAGGATGCTGCTTGTTCCTGTGAACAGCATACTCATGCCCTCGCCGGCGAACCAGACTACGAATGACCATACAATGGAGACGAGCACGAGATCTATAATCCAGCGGTCGGAGAGAAAGAGGAAGCCAAGACCGAGCAGAATTTGTATGAAGGCGATGAGTAGGTTGACCTCAATGAGGTGAAGCGTGGTCTGGGTGACGACAAACTGGAGGCTGGGTTCGACCAAGCTGGGCTGGCCTTGCAGCATTGGCTTCATGATGCCATTGACCATATTCATACTGAACATTTGTGGCTGCAACTGTAAGAGTCCATCGATGAGCCACAAAAGGCCCAGGACCCGTTGTAGTGCTTTGCGCGAAAGTAACATACGAAGGTTGTATCCTTTCAATGGAGCTTAAGCTTCCTCTGTGTTGAGCCAGTATTGGATGTACGCTACACTCTTAGACTATAGGGCAAAGTATATTGTGTGTCTACTAGGATGAATCTATATCTTTCACCCTAGGGTGTCTAGCAATATGTAACTTTTTTGTTTTTTAGCGTGTAAAAAAAAGTGGAACTGCAAAAAAGGCACAAGGATAAAGAAGGGTACACGACACGAAGCACCCGCAACCTGATAGGTTGCGGGTGCTTCGTGTCGTGTACCAGAAAAAGAAAGGCTGTTAGGCTGATTTCTCTTGCACTTCACCAGGGACAGTAAAGTGAATTTCTAAGGATTTGTTGACGAAGCGAGCTACGGTTGCCTCGTGATTGGCTAGAATGGCAGGCAGGGTGATGTCGCGTTTGAAATTGCCGATTTCGACGATCATCTCATCGCCTTTTTTGGTCATGAGCACTTTGTCCATCTCGACGTGGGGGAGTGGGAGACGCAAGATGTAGGTATTGCCAATATGGATGATTTCCTGTATTTGCCCTTTATAAAAGACTTGCGTGGGGTCTTGCGCGCCGAAGATGATATCGCCTAACTTACCAAGCTGTTCGATGCCAAGAATTTCGCGCGAGTAGTAAGGGGCTTCAAAGATGGGTAGAGGCGCGAAGGTGGCGTGAATTTGTTGGCGTAACTTTTCCTGGTTGGTATACATCTCTTGCATAAAGGTATCTTGATAATTGCCGGGGGCGAGGACGCGGTTACAGATGACAGCATCAATGGGATAGCCGAAGAGAGCAAGGTAGGTTTCGGCGCGCAGAGCCTCTTTAATTACCATGCGTTCAGGGTTGACGACTGGTCGATAGGAACTGATGGTCGGATCAGTCAGGGCCTCGCGCAATACCTTGACGCGCTCACTGAGGGCTTGTACGGAATCCAGGATTTCGGCGGAGGGCAGGAAGGCTTTGATCAGTGGACGTGCCAGATTAAGGGTGCCGCTTTGCAGGTTCATGAGACGACCGGCATACCATTGGAAGGTGTCGGGCATGCTGAGGAGGCGCACGGTCTCACCGGTTGGTGCAGCATCGATTACGACGACGTCGAAGTTGCCTTCACGAGCGTTGCGATAAATGTTAATCAGGCTGACGATCTCGTCCATACCGGGGATGAGGGCCAGTTCTTCCGCCATGACGGAGTCGATACCGCGTTTACGCAGTATTTTGCTCATCGAATCCTGTAGTTTGCCCCAGCCGCGCCGCATCTCATCGAGGGCGTTAACCTCTTGTGCCCAGAGGTTAGGAGCTAGTTCTTTGGGTTCAGAGGTGAGAGGTGTGTTCAAGCAATCCGCCAGACTATGGGCCAGGTCGGTGCTGACGACGAGGGTACGTTTGCCCATCATGGCGGAGCGTACTGCCGTAGCGGCGGAAACTGTGGTTTTCCCGACGCCCCCTTTTCCGAGGTAAAGTATAATGCGCATAGTGAGTAGTCCTTGCTTTCAATGTTTTTCTGATGAAATCTATCTTGCAGCGATCTCCATGAAGTGGGGAGATCGCATAAGCTTGTTATCTTTATCTACGTAGTTTGCCCCTGTTCGGTTAGACCTTATGGTTATGCTTATAAAAAGGGGTACTGATGGCTGTATTGGTACACATCTAAACTGCGATGTATTACGTAGGAACAGATGTATTCCGATGATCTCATAGGAATTATTACCATTATTTGCTTTGCGGTGCGTCCCTTTTGAAAGAAAATAATTCATGTGAACTTCCGCCGCCTGCGGCGGGAAAGGGAGGGAGAACTAGGGCGCAGCCCTAGAACCCAGTCAAGGGGTTGCCCCCCTTGCATCCCCGTTTGTCGCATGAAGATCAACAGAACACTAGCACAAGTGTAGCATGGTGCTGCAACATTTGTGCGTGAGAAAGAGGAGGGACTGAATGGGACAGGAGCAAATAGATGAAGCTTACGACTATTGTCGTCGCGTGGTGCAGAGGGCTTCGAAGACCTTTTACTGGGGGTCGCTATTTCTGCCTCCGCCCAAGCGACGAGCAATTTGGGCGGTTTACGCCTTCTGTCGCGTGGTCGATGATATCGTGGATGAGGAATATGAAACGGCGGTGACGCGTCGGGGGCATCTGCGCGGAGCTCAACAGCCAGAGGAAGCGTTGGACTATTGGCGCAGTGCTATAGAGCGTGTTTACCAGAGCGGTGGTACAGGTGATGGACCAATACAGCTTGCGTGGAGCGATATGATTGCACGATATCCTGTCCCGCTGTCGCCTCTGCTTGAGCTAGTACAAGGCGTAAAGATGGACCTGACGCTCCAGCGCTACGAGACCTTCGCAGACCTGCACCTGTACTGTTATCGCGTAGCTGGTACGGTTGGCTTACTGACCAGTCCTATTTTTGGCTATCATAACGAAGCTGCTTTAGCACACGCGGCTGATCTGGGCGTGGCATTACAACTCACCAATATTTTGCGCGATGTGGGCGAGGATGCACGACGTGGGCGTATCTACCTGCCACAAGATGAGATGAGACACTTCGGCTATAGCGAGGCCGAGTTGATGTCCGGTGTGATCAATGAGGCGTTTCGCGAGTTGGTACACTTCCAGATGAGCCGTGCGGACGAGTATTATCAGCGTGGGCAACCAGGGATTGCTATGTTGAGTGCCGATTGTCGCATGGCGGTACGGCTGAGTAGTACGCTTTATCGCCATATCCTTGATCGTATTCGGCTGAATAACTTCAATGTTTTCACGAAACGCGCCAGCGTTCCCTTGCAGACGAAACTAGCGGCGGTACCTCAATACTGGTTTATGCAACAATTAGAGATGAGGGCGAAGGAGCCGTTACGCACTTGACGGAGTTCAAAGATGTTATGCAATGAAAAGAGCAGGACGCCCGCCATTGGGTGTCCTGCTCTTTGCCAGTTGCGAACTGGGTATGTCAAACGGCATCGAAGGAAGATGCCATAGTCAACTATGTACGGATTACAAGGCTATTTTGCCAGAGAGAACCATGAGTTTGAGGAACTCCAGGTGGCGAATAATATCCGTGCGGTCACTGCCGCCGTTCTGGTACCATTGGCGGAGCCAGAGGAGAGATAGCACTTCATCGGAGGTGAAGCCTGCCTGGGCGAGCATATCCATATCGGTAGTAGTAGTTTCAAGGTTTGTTTCGGTTATTAAGTGTTCTTCAGAATTGATTTGCGGATTCATATTCGTTTCCTTCCGCCTGTAGCAGGCTTTCCGCTAAAATGTTTATTCCGTTTATGCTCATGGTATATATTGTTTGCTGTCTGGCTATTAACAGAGATGGATTCGTTCTCTTTACTAGACGTTCGACAGTATACTTTTTCAAATATCAGTTTTCTTCCTCTCATGTCCCCTCCTCTACCTATTCCTGATGTACCTAGCATAAACGGAATGTGGCGAAATAGCTATCTACTACACGACATGTAACTTGTGAAATATGTCACATCCTGTATCGGGCAAGTTTTCCGTGTGAGGGAAAAGGGCTTGCTTGTACGGGCTATCTGAAGTATATACGTGCGAATCTGCTGGTTGGTTCTATTAAATAAGGCCAATTTTTCGCGGTATATATTCAGGTTTGCCGATGTTACGAAAGTAGTGCTTTGATGTGCTCTTCATTTGTCCTGCCGCCTACGGCGGCAAGAGAGAGGGAGGACTAGGGCGCAGCCCTAGAACCCCGTCAAGGGGCTGCGCCCCTTGCATCCCTGCTTTCCAAATTAAGAGCAACAGAGTAGCAGTGCTTTGATGTGCTCTATATAGTAACGTCGGCAGGTTACAAAAAAAGAGGAGGGGTTTTAAGGACCAAACGGCAAATCTCTTCCAGGCTTGGAAGAGATTTGCCGTTTGGTCCTTAGCTAATGGTAGGTTTACGAATGACGGACGACGATATTGACCAGTTTGCCTGGGATATAGATGATTTTCTGCACGGTGGATTCGCCGATGAATGAGACGACGCGTGGGTTGTTCAGGGCCAGCATGCGTGCTTCGCTTTCGCTGATGGTGGCGGGAACTTCGATACGCTCGCGCACTTTGCCGTTGACTTGCATGACCAGGGTGAAGGTTTCGTCATGGGTCAGGGCTTCATCGTAGTTGGGCCAATCCGACAGGTGAATGCTGCCCGTGTGTCCCGTCTGGTGCCACAGTTCTTCGGTGATGTGTGGGGCCATCGGGGCCAGCAGTTGCAGCATGGCTTCCAGTGTATTGCGGTAAGCGGCAGTGTGGGCGACAGGCTCATTTTGCTGCTTGACCAGTATGTTGTTACATTCCATCAGTGCGGCCAGGGCCGTATTGAAACGGAAGTTGCTCAGGTCCTCTGTCACACGCTTGATGGTCTTATTGCGCAGTCGCTCGATGGCCTTGCTTTCAGGAGTCTCCTGTGTGCTGACGTTGCCCGTGACCCAGTTGTCGGTGACAACGCTCCAGAAGCGGTTCATGAAGCGCCAGACGCCTTCTAAATTGTCGGCCTTAAAGGTGCCGCCGGCATCGAAGGGCCCCATGAACATCATGTAGCAGCGCACGGTATCGGTGCCATATTTTCTGACAAAGTCATCGGGTGCGATGACGTTGCCGCGTGATTTGGACATTTTCTGCCCATCAGGCCCCAGTACGATGCCCTGGTGGAACAGGCGCGTGAAGGGTTCGTCAAAATGCAGGTAGCCCATATCGCGCAGTGCCTTGATAAAGAAGCGTGCATACAGCAGGTGCATGACGGCGTGTTCCGCGCCACCGATATATTGATCGACGGGCAGCCAGCGTTGCATGGCCTCTTCGCTCCACGCTTCCTGATCGTTGTGCGGGTCTGCGTAGCGCAGGAAGTACCACGAGGAGCACATGAAGGTATCCATGGTATCGGCCTCGCGCGTGGCATGACCGCCGCAGATCGGGCAGGTGGTGTTGACGAAGTCCGCCTCGTAGCGCAGGGGCGACTCGCCGCCGGGCTTGAACTGGACATTCTCTGGCAGCAGGACGGGCAGTTGCTCCTCCGGTACCGGCACCATGCCATGTGTCTCGCAGTAGACGATAGGGATGGGCGCACCCCAATAGCGTTGGCGGCTAATCAGCCAGTCGCGCAGACGATAGGTGACCATACGCTTGCCGAAGCCCTGTTCCTCGATGTAGGCGATCATTTTGGCAATGGCTTCAGTGGCGGGTGTGCCATCGAAGGGGCCAGAATTGACCATGACGCCCAGGGCTTCGTGCGCCTCTGTCCATGTCGCGGGATCGCTCGGAGCCTCGTCCGCGCCGCGAATTACCTCGCGGATAGGAATGCCGAATTTGCGCGCGAACTCGAAGTCACGTTCATCGTGGGCTGGAACGCCCATGATGGCACCGGCACCGTAGCCCATCAGCACGTAGTCGGCGATCCAGACGGGTACCTGTGCGCCGTTGACCGGATTGGTGACATAGCCGCCGGTAAAGACGCCCGATTTCTCTTTTTCCGTGCTCATGCGCTCGATCTCGCTCATACGGCGTGCCTGGTCAACGTAGGCATCGACGTCGGCCTTGTGGTCGGGCGTGGTAATTTTCTCTACCCAGGGATGCTCTGGAGCCAAGACAAAGAAGGTGGCCCCATAGATGGTGTCTGGTCGCGTTGTGAAGACAGGAATCTCTTCACGCTGGCTGGCGATCTCTGTCCAGAAACGAATTTCCGCGCCTTCGCTGCGTCCAATCCAGTTGTGCTGCATGGTGACTGTTTTATCAGGCCAATCGATGTGAGAGAAGTCCAGCAGTTCCTCGGCGTAGTTGGTGATGCGCAGCAGCCACTGGTCGATCTCTTTGCGTATTACGACGCTGCCGCAGCGTTCACAGGTGCCATCGGACAGGACTTGCTCGTTCGCCAAGGTGGTATTACAGCCAGGGCACCAGTTGGCGGGTGCTTTGGTACGGTAAGCCAGGCCGCGTTTGTAGAATTGCAGGAACAGCCACTGCGTCCATTTGTAGTAATCGGGCAGGCAGGAGATGACTTCACGCTCCCAATCCCACTGTGCGCCCATTACACGCAGTTGCTCGCGCATGGTATCGATGTTTTGCAGTGTCCAGGTGCGAGCCTGCACACCATGCGAGATGGCGGCATTTTCGGCTGGCAGTCCAAAGGCATCGAAGCCGATGGGTTGCATGACGTTGAAGCCGTTCATGCGTCTGAAGCGACCGTAGGCGTCGGCGGGCGCGAAGTTGTACCAGTGGCCCATGTGCAGGTCGCCGGATGGGTAGGGTAACATGACCAAGTTATAGAATTTTGGTTTTGGTGAGTTATCGGGGGCGTGGTTCAGGCCTTCCGCTTCCCACTGGTTGCGCCATTTGCCTTCAATTTCTTTTGGGTTGTACTTTGTGCGTGTAATCATAATAATTTTCCTCTCCCTTTTTAGGCCGCTAGTAACTTTCATTCTGCTTTGACATTCTTCATTTGACTGGCCGCCTTCGGCGGCAGGGAAGGGAGGGAGACTAGGGCGCAGCCCTAGAACCCAGTCAAGGGGCGCGGCCCCTTGCAACCCTGCTCCGGCGGGGAAGCTAGGGCGCAACCCTAGAACCCAGTCGGCAGCCCCCTAACATCCCTGAATTGCAAACGGAGTGTATCGGAGCACTACGGCAGTTCGCAAGTATTTAGTGTGGAGTGTGTTGTGCAGCCGCAGGCTGCACAACACACTCCACACTAAATACTTTTTGGCCGGTGCAAGCGGCTATGAAAAGTTACTGCAATGCTAAAAAAGAATAAGTGTATGGGACCTATCTAATAGAACAACATAAAAAAAGCCTTTCATCCACATAGGGACGAAAGGTTATTTCGTGGTACCACCCTGATTTTTCATCAATACATTTATGCATAGGTAGCATTGGTGGACCTGAGGGGATTCGAACCCCTGACCTCCTCCATGCCATGGAGGCGCTCTCCCAGCTGCGCTACAGGCCCGTGCGCGATCCTTAATGTGTTTCTGGTACCTATGAATGAATGAGTTTATTGATGTCACTCATTGTACGCGATAACGGGCGTCCCGACAAGTGCTAGGTTCTTTGCTGGTACTATTGGCATGCATGCATTCGTTCAACTGGGACGAATATTTAGGCCAAATAGCCAGGAAAGGGAACTTCACGCTTATTGCTCACAGGCGAGTTCGGTCAGGTTGTTGTTTAGCCTTGCACCAACCGGCTATTCTCTGTCGAAAGGTTGACCTACTACTCCTGCTCACCGCTACTGTCTCAACTGTCTCTACTATACCATAAGTGTTTGCGATTTGCAAGGCACTTTTTGCATAGAATGGGTATCCACCAGGGATACCCATTGTGACAGTTTGGTGGAGACGAGGGGGATCGAACCCCTGACCTCGACAGTGCGATTGTCGCGCTCTCCCAGCTGAGCTACGTCCCCGAACTTGGGAAGATCATATCATATCGGCGCGAGGTTGTAAATAGGTTTTCGAAATGAATGCGAAGTTGCATCTGCAAAAATACAGATGCGAAAATTGCTGACTCTCAACGTCTAACTAATGTAAATAGCGATTTGTTATATTAAAAACTACATCTTAGGCAAGGTTCAAAAGCTCTAAAGGGAGAAAAACGATGATAACGATTCTGATTGTAATACTATTCCTGGTACTACTCGATATTGTGGCTTTACGGTGGGGAGCTAGTAGTCGAGATGGTATAGATAGTCCTGAATGGGAGCGACGACGCGGCTGGAAGGGACCGAAATAGGGAAGGGTGACGAGGGAGGTGTGCTGCTGTAGTATATGCCACTGATGGGAAAACCAATTTTTCAGCGATTGCTTGCTAAATGACCTGATTACCAATCCAAGTTCATCTCTTTAGCGTAGTTCATGGTGGGGGAACATGGTGACTCGCGATCTGCGCCTGGTAGATCATTACACGTAGATCACTATACGCCATTTCTACTTTGTTTTATGCGCGCTGACTCCTTACGTTTGTGAGGGGTTATGTGTGGTGTCCGTGAATACGCCACTGGGGGAATGTCTCTGCGTGGCCTAGTACCAAGCTCGGCGCAAAGCTGAGTATTACAAAGGATGTTTATTACCCATGAAAACACCTGATGAGTTGGCTAAAGAAAAGGCAACGGCTAATCTGATGGCATCATTCTCTGCTCCTCGGTCACGTCGCTCACTGCTCAAAGGCGCAGTCGCAGGGGCTGCTGGTGTGGCAGCACTTGGGGCTGGTTCCCTTTTGCTCTCCTCCAAGTCTGCTCATGCATCGGGTAGCGGTGAAGGTCCTGAAGACTCTATCGCGCAAATTCTGAGTATCGCGGCGACCGCAGAGCAATTGGCCGTTACATTCTATGCGCAGGGCATTGCTAACGCAGGCAAACTGATGATTACTGGGGCTAACTATGATTACCTCGTCGCGGCAATCGTAGAAGAGCAGATTCACCGCGACTTCCTGGTCGCCAATGGTGGGACGCCAATTACGGGTACTTTTAGTTTCCCGTATGGTCCTGACACGTTCAAAGATCAATTGAAGTTCGTCAATACATTGCAGCAACTTGAAGAGGCCTTTATTGCGGCCTACCTGGCAGCGGTCAGTGAGTTCGCGCAATATGGGCAGCCTGGCCTGGCACAGATTGCCGCTCAGATTATGGGTGTCGAGTCAGAACATCGTGCTCTGGGACGCTCAATCAGCGCGAATTTCCCCTATGCTGACAACTTTGCCTTTGAGCCAGCATTGGTAGAGTCTGTTGGTGATGCGGTTGGCGTGCTGGCAGCAGAGGGCTACTTGAGTCCGAAGGCTGGCAATACCTATACGTACAAGCCAGTAAGTACTGTCAATAAATATGTTGTTTATCGAACTCCTTTCGCCGCTGGCGAAGATAATGACTAGCTGATTCGTTTAGCCGTCAGGGAGACAGTTGCTTTCTATTAGAAGCGACTGTCTTCTTTTTTATTTTATGATGTGGTTTCCTTGTGACTACTTGTCATGCAAGCGAGCAATGACGGGAGCGAAGTTCTCTAGCTGCCTTTCCTGGAGTTGGATATATGAGATGCCGAGGTGTTCGCGCTGCTCCAAAAGGAATGTTACTGCTTGCTCTGTGGTCATGGGGCGCGCTTCGACTGGCATTCCCTGGAAAGGGGGTGCGGCAGCGACGGGACTGTCAGTTAATTCAATGCCAAAGGCAGCTTTGCCGAGTTCCAGATGCTCAAAGCGTTCACCGGCAGCTTCGCGTATCCAGCCGATCTTCTCCTCTAAATCGGTTCCCGTCATGGATACTGGCAGAATGATATCGGCTTCGCGTGCCGCAATAGTCAGCATACGGCGACCTGAACTGCCGATTACGATAGGAGGATGCGGTTGCTGCACCGGTCTGGGAAGAGGGCGAAGGGCGGTCGTCGTATAGTATTTACCGGAGAAATTGACGGTTTCGGCGGTGAAGAACTGTTTGATGATGGACAGCCCCTCTTCAAAGCGGGAGACGCGTACACCAGCCTTGTCAAAGGGAATGCCGAGCTGTTGGTACTCGTGCGGCTAGTTGCCCGCGCCTAGGGCAAGTTCTATGCGACCATCAGAGAGTACATCCAGTGTCGCTATTTCTCTGGCAAGCAAGGCAGGGTTGCGATAATCATTAACAAGGACGAAACTCCCGACACGCAGTGTTGTGGTGACGCTAGCGGCCACAGTGAGAGCTGTCATGGTTGCCAGTGGAGTACCCAGGACATCCGGTAGAAGAAGCGTTGCATAGCCCAGTTCCTCTACGCGCTGTGCTAGCGCAACCCATGCCGTACGGGATGCATGACCAGCAGTGACAACTCCAAAACGAAAAGCTTTTTTCAAAGGAAATCTTCTCCTGTCTATTTGAGCATAGTGAAGCACACGAGGGCTGTACGCTCTAAGGTTGAAAAACCTCGTAGCCATCAACGCTAAATTGACGATTGTAGGGAATATAAAGGCTAGTGCTTACGCTAGCCTTGTCGCTATGCCTCTTTTCTACGGTAGCAAGTTGGCTACTACCAAGAAGAAAAACATACGCGGTGTGAGGATCGTTACTTACAATCGTATAGTAGCGCGAGTAACGGTTATGGGTGGGTTGCAGGTTTTCGTCAACAACGCCGCAAATAATATGCTCATTGCTCAGAAACGCAATCTTGTCACAGGTCCAATAATCAGTATACATATGTGTAATGCCGCTGTGTAAAAGATGATTGATGAGATCTTGATCACGCTGGTTACTGGCCTGAACTGCTGGAACCTCTTGCCAGACAAGAAACGTCCCGATCAGAGCGATACAGGCGATACTGACGAGCACTATGCCGCTGAAGATAGCACTAGCTTTGATAGAAAGGGATGCTTGTTGCTTGAATTTGCTGACACTGTAGTACAGAGGCCAGAGTATGGCTGGAGTGGCAATTACTAGCCCGATAATATAACGGGCATGAATGCCGGGCCAGTCGATGGGTGCTGCGCTAAAAACGTAGAGTGCTAATGCTAAAGCAGCTGCCAGGAGGAGGAATAAGCGTATGGTATATCGTACAAAGGGTTGTGCATCGATACCTTTGGCGTATGGCTTGAATTGCGGCCAAACTCTCCACATACTCCATAGTGTCATGAGCAGAGAGATGGCGAAGAGTAGCAGATAAGCGATGCTCCAGCTACTATGGACGAGTACACACTGGAGTGTATGTGGGCTCGATGGGCCGAGAAAAGCGAGTTCAGTGACGGGACAAAAAGGATTGCCAGTCATGATGGGAATACTCACTTGAAAAGTGCCAGTAAGCTCTTTTAAGAGAATGGCGAGCGTGTAGTTGATATGTGAGCTTCCGCCATGTTGGAGGAGCCAGAGTGTCGTGAAGGAATCCTGCCCGCGTGGGGCGTGAAGGTTATACAGTATAAGTGGAGTTGCACCAAGTATGAGTCCTGCAAGAACGCTGAGGAGCGCGACGAGGTGTAGCAATTCGCGCCAACAAAAGATGAGGAGTAACAAACCTGAGAGCAGCACAAACGGAAGGATCAGCAGATCGCTCCATAGCCCCAAGCCAGCCGCTAGCCCCCAGCAGGCATAGACTAGAAAACGCTGTCCTTGCTTTCGCCATGGTAAACCTGAAGTGTAGGTAAGAGCGAGCCAAGAAGCGCACAGAAAGGTGAGTGAACCAAAAAGGAGCGTTTCAGGATAGCCGCCAATGGCACTTAATTGTCGTCCCATGATATAGCTAGAACTAAAGCTGAGCCAGAGTATGGTCACGAGTGCAAGTGATTTGGAGTAGAGCAAATTGGTGAGAAGATAGGTGCTGAGCAGAAAAAGGATAAACATGAGGAGTAGGCCGAAGCGCACGGTCCAGAGCGAGGTACCAAAAATAGGAAAGAGGGCTGCGCCTATGTACGCTTCTAGCGCACCCATATAATATTGTCCATAAAAAAAGACTGGGTGCTCGCCATTATAGGCGATGTGCCTTGCCATTAGGCCAATAGTAGCTTCGTCGCTGTTGGTAAGAGGCCACCCCTGTGTTATCAGAACGAGCCGCCAAATGACTGCACTACTGATAATGGCGAGTGCGCCAATTTCATAGACACCAATTTTAAGATATTTCATGTAACCTAGCCCTTGATTTGTGCTGGAAGTGGGAAAGGCACTCTCTAATTTTTAGCCATGCCCATCCTACCATTAGATGCGAAAAAAGGTCAAGTATAGGATATTGGGGAGATCGTTTTGGTGAGTTGTCGCAACACCTCGATGAGGTGCCACGTAATCAGCCGATTGCCGTGGTTTGTCGTTCAGGTTAACGGGCTGAGATCGCGGCCAGTATGATTGCGGCAACCGGACGCGAGGTTATTGCTGTGCAAGGGGGCGTCCCCGACTGGATTGAACGCGGCTTGCCGAGCACAACGGATATGGACGCGAAAAGGTAAAATTGAAGCCACGTAACACTATCTGGACAGCATTCAAATGCTGAACTGTGGCAGGCTATTCTCGAAGAATTGCAGGTCTGAGCGACCATCGATGCGAACGCGTAGGAGGGCCAGTGGGCGCAAGCTGCTCTGGTAGATGCCGGACATGCCGGGGTCAGTGGTGGCACCGACGTAGCCATCGGCTGCCAGCAAGGTCATGATCTGTTGCTGTAACCAGAGGCTACCGGTTTTGAATGGTGCGCCAGAAGGGTAGCAGAATTGTTGAATGACCGTGCCGAGTTGTTTTTGCAGGGTTGCTTGCGAAAGCTGTAGCTCCTGCTGTGCCATGGCCCGCGAATAGAGGAAGAGGTTGCCGATATCGACATGGTGGATGGTGTGTGAGCCAATTTGCATGCCTTGCGTGAACATCGTGCGAATCTCTTGCCAGTTCAAATAGCCTGCCCAATCAGCCTTGCCAGTGATGATATAGAACATGCCACTGTAGCCGTGCGCCTTTAAAATGGGGTAGGCGAATTGAAAGGCATCATCGTATCCATCGTCAAAGGTCAGAATGATGGGGTGTGACGGCAAAGGGCCAGCATAGTACATGGCATCAAAGAGTTGGTTAAAGGTGATGGTGTGATAGCCCTGCTGCTTGAGGTAGTCAAGCTGCTGCGTGAACATTTTCGTCGTGACGGTCAGGCTCATGCCGAGTGCTGTAGGCGGCACATTATGCGAAATATGGTGGTACATCAAGATGGGAACCTGTACCGAGGTATAGATTGGCTGTGTGGGCGGTAAAATAGGTGTCTCTAAATCGGCGGGGCCACCAGCGAGGACGAGCCAGTGGACAGGCGCGCCTGGAATTTTCCCAACTATCCTTTGCACAATAAAGGGCAGGTTATGTAAGACTTGCTCCGGGTGGAGGTCCTCTGGTGGCACTGGTGATTGCGCTAGCACAATGGGTTTGGGCGAGAGGAGTAGCGAGACAGGGATGGTGAGCACCTGCTTGTATTCGATCATCGTCTCTGGGTTCACCCAGTCTGGTAGCCAGGAGACGGAGCCGAGCGTAAAGCTTTGCAGGGTATAGTCCTGGTAATGTTTTTCCCAGTAGGTGATGAAAGCAGCTTCACCGGGCCAGACTGCCTGTACCTGTGGATGGAGTAGCGACCACATCGTGGTGTACTGATGGTTGAGCAGGGCCGCCATATATTGCTGAGCGATGGCCTCGGTACTCTTCTGAAATTCCAATGGCACAGGATTAGCGGAGTTGGTCGCGTGGGCATTTTTGATGATGTGCATGTGTGTAATGGAATGGGTGCGAGTAAACTGGGAGGTGAGATGGGACAGGAAGCCAGGAGCATTCCATAGCCCTGCCGCGAGGGCAAAGAGAAGGCAGACCGTTGGTATAATCACCAGTGGCCATGGTCGCTTTTGGGTTTCTTGTGGTGGTGGCGCAGGCCGTATAGCTGTGGGTGTGGCTATACTCCTGTTTTGTGGTGTACTCACCGTCTATTTATCCTCGCTTGCTTGCTACTGTTCTCTTTGCAGCATATCCTATCCAATGCTAGATGTATAGGCATATATCTATATATGTTAGATAAAACAGCAAATGAAATAGGATTAGGGGATGCTTATTGTTTGCCTCATGCTTTGTTGATCTTCATTTGAAATGCCGCCTACGGCGGCAGGAGAGGGAGGGAGAACCAGGGCGCAGCCCTAGAACCCAGTCAAGGGGCGGCGGCCGCTTGCATCCCGGCTTGTGAGAGGACGAGTACGGCGGCAGGGGAGGGTGGGAGAACGAGGGCGCAGGGCTAGAAACCAGGCAAGGGG
>JBBQXY010000027.1:0-44660 GCA_038209195.1 Ktedonobacterales bacterium
TCTTTTCCTGGCATGCCAGGAAAAGACCTTGCCCGCGCTTGCATTACACATCAAGTAAGCTTATGACGATTAACAAATTACTCTGGATATCCTGCGAACAGGACGGGCCGATAAATCGGCAATGGCGGCGATAAATCGCGCCCTACGGATGGCCAGTTTATTTCATCAATGTGCTTTAGCTGTTCTGCTTTACTGCATTCGTCGCACTCTGTTTGGCAGAGACCGCGGCCTGCTTGGTGGTGTCTGCAACAACCTGGCCCGTTTGTTTCATAGAAGTACTTGCTTGCTGGGCCAAACCGCCAAGCGTATTGCCCGTATCCTTCACCTTATTGGCAGCCTGCTGAGCATAGCCCTTGAGATCTTCGCTGGTCTGAGAAACACGATCAGAGACCTGTTGCATATATTGGTTCATCTGCTCGTTCTCTGGCAAATAACCACGGAATTCCTGGAAACGCTCGCCCAATACGCGGCGCAGCTCTTCGCCTTTCATTGGAGCAACAACCAGACCAATACCAACCCCAACAAGAACGCCTTTAACAAAACTATTCATTTTCTACATCCTTTCCTATCTCTATCAGTTTAGCGTTATATCCCTTTAAGAGGGAGTTCCACATTTGCCGAACTGCACTTAATACCTGTTACTCTAAAAGACACGTAAAACCATAGCATTGAGTTTCATATTGACGAAGTTTCCCATAACACTAAAAGCATTTCCATATAGCCAACCAGGGCTGTATATGGCCCTACAAATGGGAGCACTTTCGCCAACTCTTGTAGTTCTGTGAAAGAAAAACCTTTCTGCTGCAAGCTGAGCAGCCATTGCAGGGCGTGCTGCACGCGAAGCAGATCCTCGGCGTTATGAGCCTGGCCCGTGCGACCACGCCCATAGTTGTACCGTCGCAATAAATCTGGGTCACGCAGATAGGCACGTAATAGTGGCAGCAGAACAACACTTAGAGCTTCTTTGCTCACTCGCCCACGTAAATAAGAGGCCAGTAGCGCTTCATCTATGGTAGTAGCATTACCCATTGCTTGCCATACGTGCATTTGTTGTTCTAGGGCAGAGCGGAAAGGATGGAGCAGTTCTCCTTGTGCTCCCAGTTGTACTTGCTGCAATTGGCCGCTCAGTGTTGCCCCATTGCCCAGACGTCCAACCCAACCTTCCAGTGAGGGCGTCCCAGCGCCACTGTTCTGCCATGCCTGCGTTGTAGCACGCGTGACAGGCCAACGCAACCAGATGCGTGGAGGAGTGACCAAGGGGTCCAAAAACAGTATCTCATGCGAAAAAGTAAGGATAGCTTCTATAAAGGCTTCTTGTTTCTCGCGGCGATTATTGCCAATAATCCAAATATCGAGTATTTGCGCGTTACGATACGCCATATGGCGATGCCGCCACTCCGCCACATCCAAAGGCGCACACTGAAATTCAATCGCCCAACGTGTACCATCCCCATGTGCTACCGAGACATCAGCGATACGATTTGGTTCAGGTAGTCTTTCTTCCAGTGTAACCAGAGCATTGGGAAATAATATGCGCAGCCAGCGTGAAAGCACGATCTTCCCCGTGGCATGACGTACCGATTCGGTCTCGGTACTCCAGGCACATTCACCCTTTTGATGGGCAAAATGCAGTTGTGTGCGTTTCTCTGGCCCACCTCGCACATGCAAAATTCCGCGACAATTCGGGCAATACAGCGCACGCTCGCGTGACCAGCATAGCAACTGTTCTAACGGAGTTTCGTCTGCGACAACAGAACGCCCATTCGGGCCATAGGCAACCAGCATGGAACCATCCTCAATGGGGTATATGAACGCCTGTGCAAAGTATACCACCTCTTTTTGCTTGTTCCATCGAATACTACCTTTCATTCTAGCTTAGCAATGGAGTATAATCATGAGGCAACAACAAAAGAGGTCAGATCACAATCGATAGTGTGGCTAAAGGAGCGTGCATGCTTGATTTAACAAAAATTCCTGTTGTAGATAATCACTGCCATCCTGTTCTGTTAAACCAACACTTGGATCTTGTCAATTTTCGTGGTTACTGCACTGAAGCCACTGCTGCTAGTTTTGCCGAACAGCATATTCCTAACACAGTATACTACCTGTGGTTGTTACGGCAAATGGCACAATTTTATGGGTGCGAGTACACAGAAGAAGGTATTCTGGCGGCTCGTAACCACCTGGCATCCGATGATCTGCTCGAACATCTTTTTCGCGCAGCCAATATTGACACCTTAGTGCTCGACCCAGCCTATCCACCTGGTGCCGAATGCTACACCCCTGAGCGGATGGGTCAGTTGGGCCATTGTCGCACGGCAAAAATGCTGCGGTTGGAAACGCTGATGCAAGATCTCATCCTCGAACATGCAGACTTTGACGAGTTACTCGAGCATTATATGGAAACAGTGAGTCTGGCACGAGAACACGGCTACTGCGCCCTCAAAAGCATTGTAGCCTATCGCACAGGCTTACAGATCAGCGAGTGGAGCAAAGACGAAGCGGTAGCTTCCTTTGTGGAGGCAAGGACAGAGGCCGAAACACGCGGTCAGATCCGAATCGCCCATAAGCCGCTCATCGATTACCTGCTCCATAGTGCTTTTTCGATTGCTTCAGTGCAGCGGCTGCCTATCCAATTCCATACTGGCTACGGGGACAGCGATACTGATATGCGCCTGGGCAATCCCTTACAATTACGCGACGTATTAGAGCGGCGCGACTATCAAACAATGCCCATCGTGCTACTCCATGAAAGCTATCCATACACACAGCTCGGAGCATATCTCGCGGCAGTTTACCCCCACGTCTATTTTGATCTATCCTACGCCATCCCTTTTGTCGACAAGCTGGAGATGTTGGCCTTTACGCGTCAGGCGATGAGCGTCGCCCCGGTTAGCAAACTGATGTTCAGCACCGACGGCACTTACCTTCCTGAAATGCACTGGGTTGGTGCTTTACGTGGGCGTAGTGTTATTGGGCAGGTTTTGGCTGAAATGATCGAAGCCGATGAAATCGACGCGGAGCAAGCTTACGATCTTGCCCAACAAATGTTACATGATAACGCCTATACCGTCTATCAGCTCTAAAAAGATAGCAAGGAACGTTGCAGATGCAAGGCATGTTTGAAAATTCAACGGGAAGTTCGGCCCGTTTTCGCATCGCTGTTTCAGCACTCATTTTTTCAGATGGAAAGATTCTGTTAGCCCTTCGGCGCGACATCGACTGGTGGAATCTTCCGGGCGGCGGCATGGAAGTTGGTGAAACAGTCGATGAGGCAGTACGGCGCGAGGTCTATGAAGAGACACGATTAGAGGTTGAAGTTGCGCAATTAGTTGGCGTCTACTCCAAACCTCAAAAGCAAGAGGTCGTCTTTACGTTCCGTTGTCATACCCTGGCGGGAGTTCCGACCGCGACCGAAGAAACGCGCGAATGTCGCTATTTTGATCCGTCGCAGCTCCCTCCCAATACGCTACCGAAACACCGCCAACGCATCGAGGATGCGCTCCTCGAACAGTCGAGCGCAATCCTTCGCGCCCAGAGCAGCAGCACCGAGGAAGATCAGAGACTATAATCACATACTACGGATTTCGCTCACTCTCCCTATGGTGATGAGCATGATCTCCTATTAGAGAGACTGGGATAGTGGCTGAATCTGAATCCGTGACTGACTGGCGAACAATTTCCTGCTTTTTCGGTCGATCATGTGTTGAGAGCGTGGAATGGGAGGCAATAGTATCAGCTCGTTCAGCAATAGTGGTCAATTCTTCGAATCGCCCCACACTAAAATCTGTTTCTTTGACGCGCTTGCCCCCTTTGTGCTCCAACCAGGCATGAGAGACGTGCTCGAGTTGGTTCATCACTTCTGGTGGAGGAACACCTTCGTACCAGCGAATAGTTACCCCTTCGCGTTCGGCACGTCGGCTACTGGTACGTGCATTAGCAAGAGCCGAGCCGTGCAGACTAAAAGATTGGGGGTTGAGTATTGCTTCTTCACCCATCTTAAATGCGTGCATTTTGAAGGCGCGATAGGTATCCAAGTGCTGTGGGTAGACTTGATAGAAAGCCACATGCCACTTGTGTCGTGCGCAAAATTCAAGGAAGCTACCTGTCACGCGCTCAAATGCTTGTGGCGCACACACCGGATCACCGAGTACAACGGCAACATTGCGCGTCAAACGATAGTTCACAAGTCCCTCTCCATCAGTGACCACGAAATGCAAATTCTCTGGAGCCAGGCCAAAGAACGCAAGCGTATGACCACCATAGGAGCGCGTCAGTTTTTCCTCTGTATTACTGGCTGATGCGAATTGTTCTTCTACTCTATGAATATCTGAGGTAATTTGTCCTTTTGAATTGAACACTGAGGATACCCTCCAAAATATTTTTCGCAACGTTTTTTTCTATAGACGCGCTTGTCATGCTCTGCAACTATCCTAGCAGAGACTTCTCATGAAACACGCACATAATTGTAAAATAATTGTAAGTAAGTTGTGCAAGACCACGGCTGGCAGAGGAACTAAGACTAGTTAAAAAGCTGATGAGGAAACGCAGGAGGAATATGTTCTGTGCAGGATGATAAACTACCGATCAATTTCGGCACATGTAAGCATTCTCGCAACGAATAGGTCTAACCACTACTGTGATAAAAGTACCGCGGCATCCCGCGCGGCAACTTCGATTTGACCCTCAACGCTACGATCTTTTTGCAGCAATGCAATGAATGAGCCAGCGGGTAAGCTAATCCGCACAGCACGCTCGGTGTGATTGAGCAGAAAGTACACCTTCCGTCCATCAGTTCTGACTCTACAGGTCACTTCCACGCCTTCAGGAGCAACCAAAATGGCTGCAATGGCTGCCTCATAACAGAGTAGTTGTAGCAGTCCATTGAGCAGTGCCTCGTTGCCCTGTGTTGCCAGGTAATAAGCCTTCCCTTGTCCAAACTGATGGACGGTAAGGGCCGGACCATCGGCATAGTAGTCATGGGCAAAGACACCCATGGCTTCTGCCCCTTCGAGTTGGAGCAATTCGCCCCACAATGTGCAGGAATAGGTACCTTGCATTGCCCCTTCGCGGATCACAATCTCGTTCGTCATCGTCTCCGTCCAGGGATCGAACTCTTCAATATGGATGCCCAGGAGTTTTCGCAAAGCAGCCGGATAACCGCCCAATCCTACATGATCGTTCTGATCGACAATACCGCTGAAAAATGTGGTGAGTAGAGTTCCGCCGCTGTTCACATACTGCTCCAGGTTTTGGGCCACACCAGGGCGCACCATGTGTAAGAGAGGAGCCACTACCAGGCGATAACTACTGAGATCGCTAGTGGGGGATACCACATCAATTGCCACGTTGAGCCGGTGCAAGGCATGATAATAGTCTTTGAGCTGTTCCCAATAGTGCAGACGGTCACTTGGTCCCGGCAAATATTCAACGACCCACCAGTTCTGCCAATCCATGAGCAGAGCGACCTGCGCCTTGACACGGGAACCTACCACGTTGGGCGTCAAGAGTGCTAGTTCTGCCCCAATCTGTGCCGCTTGCCGAAAGATACGGTTGTGCTCATTGCCTTCATGCGTTACCATCGCACTATGGAATTTTTCGGCTCCCGCCTGAGATTGGCGCCATTGAAAGTACAGAATGCCATCGGCCCCATGGGCTACCGCTTGCAGACTTTGCAGACGTATATTTCCTGGCCGCTTGTGCGGATTTTGTGGCATCCAATTTAACTGACTTGGTGTCTGCTCCATCACCAGATAGGGTTGCCCACCCTTGAGCGAACGCATCAAGTCATGCGTGAGCGCGGCCACCCAGGCAGGAGCTGTAGGCGTTGGATAGTTATCGAAAGAAATGATATCCATGTGTGGTGCCCACGCGAAATAATCGGCGGGTTTAAAAGCAGCCATCAGGTTCGTGGTAATGGGGATGTGCGGTGTAATCTCGCGTAAAATGTCTGCCTCTATTTTATAGCAGCCGAGTAACGAATCTGACATGAACCGGGCATAATCAAGGCTCTGCCCAGGATTATTCTGCGCTGAAGAGATGCGAGGAGGCAATATATCCTCCCAAGCCATGTAGCGTTGACTCCAAAAACTTGTCCCCCAAGCATCGTTCAAAGCATTCAGTGTCTGATAGCGCTCTTGTAGCCAGAGGCGGAAAGTGGCAGCGCAGGTATCACAGTAGCAACGTGACACATGGCAGCCAAATTCGTTGTTCACATGCCACATACGCAGCGCAGTATGGGTGCGATACCGACTGGCAAGTTGTCGCACTAACTGTGCGGACTCACGACGATAATCAACACTATTGGGACAGTAGTGTTGGCGTGACCCATGACTGAGGCGTATACCCTCGAAGGTGACAGGCAACATGGCGGGATAGTGTCGGCTCATCCAGGTGGGAGGTGAAGCAGTAGCGGTAGCAAGATCGGCAGCAATACCATGTTCGGACAACATATCCATGATGCGATCAAGTGTGGCAAACTGATAGGCACCGGGCTGTGGCTCAAGGGCGGCCCAGGAAAAGATATTGATCGAGACCATGTTGACATGCGCTAATTTCATCAAACGCATATCATTTAACCAGATATCTTCAGACCACTGTTCAGGATTATAATCAGCACCATAGAACAATCGAGTCAGAAATTGCTGCTGCATTGCTTCGCTCCCACTCACCAGAGAAAACTTTTCTATTCAATACTTTGTAGAGCATCTTGCCAGGCGCGCTCAACCTCGGCCTCAAGGCGCGTTTGTAATTGAGTGGCCCATTCATTATCCCACATTCCTTGCGCCTTGAGATAGTGTTGGAAACGTAAAAGTGGGTCGTTTAGCCATGCTTCAACATACATTTCACGACTGGTCGTGGGACGAGAAACTTTCATCTCTAGCAATACAGGGCCGTTCCCTTCGCGTGCATGTTGCATAGCCGCCAGCATAGTGGCGTAAACGGTGAGAGCGTCCATACCATCAATCGAGTGATAGAGCAAGTTCGTGGGGAGTGGTAAATCTTGTACCGATGCACAACTATCATCCTGTTCGCAGATAAAAATAGCAGGGAGCTGATGTTGCGCCGCAAACAGAAGTCCGGCAAGGAAATCTGCATCCATGGTAGCACCATCGCCGCAGTATGCCACAGTGACGACGGCAGCCTTACGCAGCTTACACGAAAAGGCAATGCCAGCCGCGTGGAGCATCTGTGTCGCAACAGGAACAGAGTCAGTGACGGTATTATGTTTATGATAGCCCCAATGCATCATCGCTGGTAGAACTTTGTCATCAACTTTGCTCTGCTCACTTGGTTCTTGCGCGTGTTGCCGCGCCAATACATACGTGCGTAGAACTTCGTATGGCGTCATACCAATCGTCAAAACGACGCCCAGATCGCGATAATAGGGCAAGGTGAAGTCTTTGCCCACCTCTATACATATGGCACTGGCTACCTGGGCCGCCTCGTGACCACGACAGGAAAAAACCACAGTAGAGGCCTCTTCACCTTGTAATCGCAAGGCATATTCATCTACTACCCGTGTTAAAAGCATACGAGCATAGAGGTCTCGCCCAAATGCGCTAGATAGAGAAGGGGTGCTTATCTCCAACACTTCTTCACCGATGGCCCTTTAGAGGTTACCCGAAAATCGACCTGATGCCCCACGCCCCTGATGCCCACAAGGGGCATCACTACATTTTGAAACCGACGGGTATTCAGGTTTCCGGATAAGCTCTTAATCTCAGGAACATGAAATATAACATCAATGCTACTCTTACAACAACCTTTGCTATTATATGCTGAGTGCTGAACATAGGCAACTACTTGAGGAGAAAACTGGGGGATGAAAAGACTGGCGAGCGCAAGCATGGCTGCAAAGTACTGGTATACGTTGCATTTAGTAACCTTAGATTCTATAATAAACTCGCAAAAGCTAAAAGTCCAAAGCCGGGAAAGTCAGCGTAGACTTAAAACCGGAACTGTCAGCGATGACACACGGAGGCAGCATGACAATTAACACTCGCGCCACTGAAACAGATGCTACAACTGAACCGGTGGATGTCCTTGCCCTGTATCGCACAATGGTTATGGCGCGTGCCACCAATGACTTACTAAAAACGCGTAAAACACAGGGAAAATTCCCCTTTTATATAGGATGTGCCGGGCATGAAAGTATTGCTGCTGTTGTCGCGGCACTCGGACCAACCGACTGGCTCTCGCTCTATTACCGTGATCTGGGAGCATGGTTACAACGCACTGGCGATATGTATGGCCCCTTGCGCGAGGCATATGCACGCACAACCGGACCAATGGGCGCGGGGCGCAACATGCCATCACATTACAGTAGCAAGCGTCATCGAATTTTGCCCTCCTTTAGCGAGGTGGGCGCACTGGCACCTTTCGCGGGTGGAGTCGCATTCTCATTACAACGACACTATAGTAACGATATCATCCTGTTCACGACAGGAGATGGCGGTGCTGCTACCAATGACTTCAATGCTTTGCTGCGTCAGGCGTCTGTGCATCAACTCCCCATTTTGATAGTGGTTGAGGATAATGGCTGGGCAATCACCGCTACTTCTTCCATCCAATGGGGCGGCAGTCTTGTTGCTTTTGCTAACGGTGCCAACATCTATGCCGAAGAAGTCGATGGTGCGGATACTATCGCGACATATAAAGCAGCATCCCGTTTTGTACAACATATCCGCTCAGGCCACGGGCCAGTCTTGATGCATCTGCGCCTAGGTCTTCTCGATGCACATTCCAGCAGTACCGATATTAAATCATACCGTAAGAAAGAGGAAATCGAGCTCACCGCCGCAACAAAAGACCCGGTGAAAAACTTTGGTCGCTGGCTGGTCGAAAACGAGTACCTACAAGAAGAGGATATTGAGCGCATGCGTAAAGAGGCGCGTGCTGAATTGGAGCAAGCCGAGAACCAGATTCTCACGGAGCCAGAGCCGACCGGTGAGCGCGTGATGCATCACATCTTTCACTTACCGCAATGGCAGGAGAATACGCCACGCGGGAAGATGCGGCAATCAACCATGCTGGGTGCTATTAATGAGGCACTGGTAGAACTGGCACAGCGCGACCCCGATTTCTTCGTCTATGGGCAAGATGTTGGTAGCCCCAAAGGCGGTGTCTTCGGAGCGACCGCTTCCCTCGTCACTAAATTTCCTGGACGCGCTATCAGCAGTCCGTTAAATGAACAAGTCATCATCGGCATTGCGGCAGGGGCAAGCATGGCCGATGGGAAAGCCCGTTGTGCTGAAATCCAGTTTGTAGATTACCATCAATCAGCCGCCCAAACGATTCGTCTGGCGGCGCGTATCTTATATCAAAATTATGGCGATTGGACTGTACCGCTCTTGATCCGCACCAAGTCTGGCAGCGGTGGCGGGGGTCCTATCTCTAGTAGCACAGTAGGTGGCGGCGCATTTGGTCACTCTAATACGGGCGAGCAATGGTTTACTTCTATCCCCGGTATGATCACTGTTTGCCCGTCTACACCTTTCGATGCCAAGGGCTTGCTACTTCAAGCCGCCCGTTCGCAATCACCCGTTACCTTCCTGGAGCGGGGGCGTCTCTATCGCTCCGAGCCGCCAAAGGATAGCGATGGGAAGCTCATCGCGGCTATGGCAGAATTATGGAATGTTCCCGATGGCTACTATACACTGCCACTGGGGAAAGCACGTCGTTTCCGCATCGGCGAAGGACCATCCAGACTAGCCATCATTTGTTGGGGCACAATGGTCTTGGAAGCCTGCACAGCGGCAGCCGATATTGTCAACAGGAAAGGGATGGCAATAGATATTGTTGACTTGCGCACCCTGGCACCATTTGACGAAGATGCCGTAATCGCTGCTGTGCGCGAAGCCAATCGTGTACTGGTCGTCACCGAGGAGGCAGACCTAACGACTTTCGGACGGCATATCCACTCGTGGATTGTCCAGCATTGCTTTTACGATCTGGATAGCACGCCCGCGTTCATCTCCGCGCTACCAGCTCCCCCCGCGCCTTACAATGCTCCTGAGGAGATCGCCTTCTATCCCACAACCAAAACGATAGAGGCAACCATCGAAAAGCTATTGACTGAGTAGGCTAAAGAGTAGCCCATGTGTAACTATGCACTGCCACCTATGTTTGTAGGCTTTGCAGCCACGACAACCATAGGTAGTACTACTTAGCTCGACTGCTTCAGAACAGGTATGCTATACTAGTCCTCGGTTTCTTGTACAATCCACTACCAAAAACTACAGCGATAATAATAACAGACAGAGAGTGGGGGGCACCACCATTGAAACCACTGACAAAAAATAGGCAATCCCAGGAAGAAAAAGCAGATTCAGCTCATCCCGCAAGCACACACCACCTGCACCGTAGCTTGCGTCCGGGCATCGAGTGGTTTATTGTGCCTATACTCGCACTCATCGCCATTATTCCACGTATCATACTAGCACGGCAGCTTGACCTCGTGACCGATGAGATCATCTACATTATGGGGGGGAAAACCGATCTGCCACTGGTACTTCATCACGATTTCACTTCAGTGTTGTGGGTATTTAACTATGAGCATCCACCAGTAGTCAAGCTACTGATTGGTTTATCCATCTATATCAACAGCCAATTTCATCACCATCTGAACGAATTATTCGTAGCACGTATACCCAGTATTCTCAGCGGAACCATACTCATTATTGCTATCTATTGGCTTGGACGCAAGCCCTTTGGACGTGTTGTTGCCATTCTGGCTGCCCTGGCACTGGCATTTAGCCCCTGGCTCGTCTATTTTAGTGCCCTAGCTTACCTCGACATGACCATGACCATGTTGATTACGCTAGCCTATCTTGTGTTGTGGTATGCCATACGCCAACCGCGTTATTACTTGCTCTCCGCCGCCCTCGTTGGCTTGGCAGCAGCTGGCAAATATACCGCCTCGCTTGCTCTCCCTGGCATGATTCTTTTCACGTTGTATTATTTTGTCGCGATACGCCCAAGATTACCGCTTGAGCAAAGACCATCTGTGCCATGGCGTTGGTGGATTGGCGCGTTACTGCTGATTCCGGTGGTATTTTTCATCGCTGATCCGGCTATCTGGCGCAATCCCTATAATTTGCTCATCCATAGTATCCTGTTTGAGTGGGATCACTCTATTAACGGCCATCTGACATTTATTGCAGGCCAATACAGCGGACACGTTCCCCATTGGGCCGTGCTGTACATTCTGCTTGCCAAGTTGAGTATTTTTTTCACTTTTCCCGCTATTTTCTTTGCGCTCTTTGCCGTAGTACAATTGGTTCTGTTCCATCTGCACAAATCAAAGCTACAAGTCGCTGAAATCACCAGCATCGCTTTTTTGTTTATCTGGCTCGTCTCTATAGTGGGCATGTTCAGCCTGCTGAACATCGTCGTTGGCACCCATTACCACTTACCACTGGCTCCGGCAGTGGCTTTAGCAGGTGCCTTCGGATTGGCAATACTACTGCGTTATCGCCGTGGTGCATTGTTACAGCCATCTAACGGCACTGACAGCACTGCCAACATTGAGCTCCCTGTTCAAACGAGCCCTGCAAAACCGAACAAAATACGCCTGAACGGACGTGCGGCAATCATTTGTACAGCACTGGCCCTCCTCCTCGTAGGTCCACACCTGATCGGCTTAACAACGAATTATGCCGCTGAAGGATACACAAGCGAACTTTTTCAAAGTGAAAACGCCGTACTTCAAGTGGCCTATCCTGGATATCGTGAAGCAGGTTTGTGGCTAATCGCCCATACTCATACGTCTGGTACTGTAGGACTCGTTGCGCTACAAGGAACGTTAAATCACGGGGACTATGCTAGCTCATGGTTTGGCTATAACCAAGCATTGGAAGGAAGACTCAAATTTTCCGAAGCCCATCCTGATGCCAGCAGCGGTGCTTATAACTACTTGGTGTGGCCTATGCATCTTGTCCAACGTGGGTATACCATTCCCCTGGCATGGCAATCTCACATTGTCCATATAATCATGGGCGGAAACACCGTTTACTGTTACATAATAGCGAGCAATCCTGCTACAATTACCTAATGGAGGCTGCCAAACTATACTGTGAGTACCGAACCGGCTAACTCTATCATTATACCGACAAAGATTTCAATACAACATAACAAACACAAAGTAACCCCAGATGAGAAGACAAACCCGCGATTACAACGTAGATGGGACTGGCAAGATATCCTCTATTTGCTGCTGTTGGTGGGACTGGTGGTTGTTATGGCATATCGTTTTACCCCCAATTTCACCGGGGAAGTAGCTGGTGAATGGTGGGACCCACTCCTCAATATGTGGACGCTCTCCTGGGATACCACTACGCTATTACATGCCCCAACACACTTGTGGCAGGCGCAGTTGCTTTACCCGAATAACCTCTCATTATCATATTCGGAAAATCTGCTGGGCGAAGCTATCATCTACACCCCTTTTTTCCTGCTCAGCCATAACCCTGTATTTGCCTATAACATGACGTTCTATATCTCTTTTCTCCTCTGTGGCACGAATATGTATATTATGGCCCGCCACTATACTGGCAGACCGTTAGCAGCGTTTGTCGCCGCCTTGATTTTCGCTTTTGCCCCTTATCGGCTAGCGCAACTCGACCACATTCACATCATCGCTGGTGAGTGGATGCCTTTAGCTTTTCTCTATCTCGATCTTTCGTTAGAACAGGGGCGCTGGCGCAACTGGATTCTCTTTGCACTGTTCTTTTTCCTGCAACTCCTCAGCAGCATTTATTACGGTATCTTTTTAAGTTATTCGCTGCTCGCCTTCGTGCTCATTCGCTACACACTACCCTTCATCAGTCACCTACGCTCAGGCAAAGGTCATTATGTCATCTATCTTTTGCGCCGTACACTTAAGCCAGTTATTGTTTTCGCCATCATGTTTAACTTCTTAGGCATCTTGATGGCACCGTACCTGGTTTCTCTGCAAGGGGGCCTCTCCCGCTCGTTGGGACAATCCACGGGGTACGCCGCATTTGTACGCGATTTCCTCTTCGCTGAACCCTTTAACTGGCTTTATGGTACCAGCTATTACAACGGCTTCGTCCTGCCCTACGATAGTGAACACTATCTTTTTCTGGGCTTGACCACCATGGCACTCGCCGTATGCGGCATCATTCTCGCCTGGCGGAAGCGATCAACTGTGTTGCGTGCCTACACCTGGACGGCTCTTATCGTATTGCTCTTTGCCTTCGGCCCTTTCTTGCAATACTCAACCCCTAACGGAGGCCCTTTTGTCGCGACCGCCTCCAGTTTCCTGGGCAGAATTGCGCTACCCGCCATTCCACCAAATATTGTTATGCCCTGGGCACTAGCCTATTTCGTACTCCCTGGCTTCTCAGGATTGCGTGTTCCCGCGCGCCTCATTGGTGTACTGTTGATTATGCTCGCTCTTCTGGCCGCCTTTGCGGTGGCATGGCTGCAAAATAGAGCCAGTGACTATGCTGAAAAACGATTGAACACGGAGCCGGGCACAGTGGCTACGAGACATTTTACCCGCCTTCCTCCATTGCGCACAGTTGCTTTGCGCATCCTACTGGTGCTAATCCCGTTGGCAATCCTGATGGAGGCGGTGCCAGCCTATATTCCAGTGACACAGGTACCGACGGGTAATGCCATTCCCGCCGTCTACCACTGGCTCGCAACCCATGGCGGTCAGGAGCCGATCGTCGAGCTGCCAATGGCTTATTTGAACGAGGAATTTTCATTCAAACAAGAGGCATGGTATGATTACTATGCCATCTATCATACACACCCCATTGCCGATGGTTGGAGCGGCTATCGCCCAACCCTAACCAACAATATGGCTGCCCAGCTCTTGAACTTTCCATCGGCAAGTAGCCTGGCTTTTTTAAAACAATATCATATTGTTTATGTTGTATTACACCTTCAATACTACAATCCAGCAATAGCAGCTACCATGCTGGCACAGGCAAAGTCCAATGCTGGTCTACGCCGTGTCGCCGTGTTTGGTAGCGATTCAGTCTGGCAGGTGATCTAAATTATGAAACGCGCTCCCGTTCGTGATATTCTCTGGCTATTTACAGGCACCCGTCTCATCCTGGTGATGGTGACGTATTTTGCGTACATTTTGCTGACCGCGCCAAAATATTCTAGCACTCCGGTCGATACTGCGGCTCTCTTGACTTCCTGGAATCATTGGGATGCCGCTAATTATGTTAGAATTGCGCAATATGGCTATCAAACACCTTTTGATGTGGCGTTTTTTCCATTGCTCCCTTTGATGATTGCTGGCTGCGCCTATGTCCTGGGCAGTTGGAGCTATTTGACGGTGGGAACAGTAATCAGCAATGCAGTCTTACTCGGTGCGCTCTTTGTGCTCTATCAGATCGCTGTCGATGCTGGTGGGGAAAAGGTTGCACGACGCACCCTCCTTTACCTGTGTCTCTTCCCGACAGCATTTTACTTCTTCGCGGTGTACAACGAGTCACTCTTCATCTTACTTTCTGCTGGAGCGTTTCTCGCTATGCGCCGTCAGCACTGGTGGCTGGCTGGTATGCTGGGACTACTGGCTTCCCTGGCACGCTCAGCGGGTGTCTTACTCGTCATACCTTACATTATCGAATTGTGGCAGTCTCGCGAGAGCATCATGGCTTCCCGACAGAGGCTGCTGCTTAGAATCGTACCGATCGTCCTGATGCCTCTTGGCACCTTGCTCTATGCCCTCTATTGTTGGCATATATCTGGCAACTTTCTTGACTTTGTGAATGTGCAGAGTCACTGGGGTCGCCATACATCCTGGCCCTGGCGAGGCATCTACCAGGCCTTTGTGGACCTGTTCTGGAATCAACCCTTTGGCTCATTCAATGAGGCACATATCATCCTTGACCTGACTGCAACCTTGAGTTTTATCGCGCTGAACATTATTGGCTGGCGCAAACTGCGTTTAAGTTATAGTGTCTGGGTGGCGGTCTTGCTCATCTACATTCTTTTGAGTCCTGGCACCGATAAAACAGATGTCCTTTTATCCAATCAACGCTTTGTACTCGAAATGTTCCCGGCATTTATTACTATGGCCATGCTCGGAATTAAGCATCCACGTCTGCACCAGGCTTTCATGATCGTGTTTCCCACCTTATTGGCTACACTGAGCATACTTTTTATTATGAATCGTTGGATGGTTTAGAGGATTAATGGATGAGCGGATGAGAGGATAGAAAAATACGCATGAGCAAAAAAAATATCGATGTATCTCCACCCATAGAAAATTCCGTCGCGGCAGTAGTTACCGCCCAGCAGCAAGCGCCTGTACGCCTAATAGTGCTCGGCGGTATGGGTATACTGCTTTGCATTCTGGTCAGTGTTAGCCCTATTTTTCACCTGGTAGGTAAAACATTTCTTTTGACGCTGCGCACCAACCGCTTTCTTCTTATCTGGGGTTCCTGGTTGCCTTACGACCTCCATCTTGCACAGCCACAACGTGCCTCGATGATCGCCACCAATACCATCGAGTTTCTCATACTGATCGCCCTTTCTTTTGGTATATATGCGCTGTGCGCCATGTTTTTGCAGCGAGAGCCAGCAGACTCGCGTTTCACTAACGTCACGCGTATCCTATGGATTGTCGCGATAGTGGGTGGGTTGATCTATGTCCTCACACCCGCCATGCTCTCACGCGATATTTTTGTCTATGTTGGTTATGGGCGCACCATCGCGCTGCACCATGCCAATCCTTATTTTGTCGCACCAGCGGCCTTTCCCAATGACCCATTGACTGTCTATGATGATTGGCAATATGCTACTGCTGCCTATGGGCCATTCTGGCTCGCGATCTGCGCAGTAATGGCATTAGTGCCAGGCAATTCACCACTGCGCTACCTGATAGCCTTCCGCCTCTTGAGTTTCGCTTCCTACCTGTTCAATATCTGGCTGGTCTCGCTGATCTTGAAGAAAATGGGCAGATCACCACGCACTATTACCCTTGGTACACTCCTTTACGCTTGGAATCCTCTGGTAATAGAAGAAAGTTGCCTTGGTGGTCACAACGACACCATCATGGTTAGCCTCATGTTACTAGGGATATGGTTGAGTTTACGTGCGGAGCAGCAGAACTTTGCGCGCCCGGCGCGTTATTTACTCCCTATCATTGCCTTTACGCTGGCGACGTTGGTGAAGATCACCGCGCTACCACTCATCGCGTTGTTTCTGGTCCTCTTGGCTCGTAGAGCTATGCTATCCTTCGCCAGCACCCCTTCTTTACAAGCAGCATATTTTCGCTCACTGAATTGGAAATCAGCTTTGCAAAGAGTACTTTTGGCTGGTCTGGTGAGCGGCCTTATCGCAGCCATTTGTTACGCACCTTTCTGGCTTGGACATAGTGTTCACGACATTACACAAAGTTTTTCCGCACCTCCATCCGCACGCAATTCAGAAAATTCCATTATGCGGGCTGTGCATGAGTGGATTAATGCACATGGTCTACCGGCTCAACCAGCCTGGGCCAATACAGCACTTACATTCTTTAACCAGCGCATCGTTTGGGACAGAATCAGCTATGTTTTCGTGGCTGTCACAACCATGATAGGTGCTGGCTGGTTATGGCTCGTGCCAACTACACGTACCATGGTTCTAGCCGCACTCCTATCGCTTGGTGTGCTGCTCTTGGTTACACCCTGGTTTTTCGCCTGGTATGGCATCTGGCTTGTTGCTCTCGCCGTTGTCTGTTTGCCGACCTCAATTGATCGGCTGGGTCGCGCCTTGATTGCTTTTGCACTCATCTTCTCCGCGGGTGCATTCGTCACGTATTCAGCAAGCATTAAAGGTTGGAACAACTTTGAGTGGTTAGCAATGGCTGGTCCACCAATGCTAGCTTTCCTGGTTTTCCTGACGAGGAAAAATATAAGACACGAACGTTTACTAGCAGATGCTGATACAATTAAACTATGAAGGACAAACAAAAACAAGTGCCAATGCGCATAACAAGGTAACGAAATGCGCTGGCTACCAATCTTGAGGGGACTTGTACTCTACTGGCATGGTGAAACACTGGCCTCCCTCATTTCACTACAAACGCTGAAAGATGCCCTGCATGTATTAGGGTATCCAGCGGTTACGCTTTTTATCATGGTCGAAAGTTCTGGCATTCCTTTCCCCGGCGAAACCATGCTACTCCTGGCCTCTTTTGCCGCAGCGACTTTTGACCCTCAACTACAACTGCCTATTATTATTGCCTGTGCGGCACTGGGAGCTATTGTAGGCGACAACCTGGGATTTTATGTTGGGCGCACAGGAGGGCGAGCGTTCGTACTGAAGTTCGGACGCTTCTTCTTTATAAAACCAAGCCATCTTGACTACGCTGAAAAGTTTTTTGTGAAACATGGCGATAAAACCGTGTTCTTTGGCCGCTTCTTCTCCATACTTCGCACGTGGTCTGCCTTTCTTGCTGGAGTTAACCACATGCGCTGGCGGACATTCTTATTCTATAATGCTGCAGGTGGAATTGTCTGGGCTATCGTTTATGGCTTGATTGGCTATTTTGCTGGGTACTACTTCAAGGATAACTTTGCCCAGGTTGAGTCATTTGCTAGCACGACAAGTTGGATTGGAGCAGCAATTATTGCTGCGGTAGTGGTAATAATCTATCTCATTTTTCGCATTCGTCGCGCACGGCGCTTGCGCACCACAGCAGCAGGCAAAAATAGCAAATTGTAAAATGCGGCACTAGTATTTATCTCCTGTTTTTCTACCTCCGCAATAACCTATATGCTACAATAGCATTCAGCTAAGAGGTAACTATCGTCCAAACATAGAAGTGAGGTTGTTGTATGCCAACGTTACAAGAGAATCAACAATTTGAGCGGTATCTTATAGATCGATGGCTGGGGAATAGTGTATCCGGCGAGAGTTACGAAGCAACAGATATGAAACTTCAGCGCAAAGTAACGCTAAAACTGATCCATCCATGGGCCTCACTACCTGAATCCGCCCGGCGGCAATTCTTTCGCGAAATGCAGGGTATTAGCCAAATCCATCATCCCTACCTAGCCTCCGTTCTCGACTATGATGAACTCGACAATATGCTCTATGTTGTACGTCGCTATATTGGCAATGGCTCTCTTTTAAGCGCTGAGGGCAGGCTATGGTACCAACCACCCCTGCAAGTAGCGGATGCTATTCACTATGGCATACAACTGGCTCAGGCACTAGCCTATATACATCAGCAGGGATATTTACATGGCTCGCTGAGCTTTTCCAACCTGCTCGTCCTGCGTAATAGCAGAAGCGACCCTGAAGCGGACTTTGCTCCTTTCCTGATTGCCGATATAGGCTTGACTAACTTCGTGCGCCGCTTTGGTCAACCTACCCATACGTACTTGCCGTTGTCAGCCGCGCCAGAACAGTTGGGCAAACGAGTCACACCCGCCAGCGATCAATATGCCCTGGCTATCATTATCTATTTCTGGCTTTCAGGTCGCCCCGCTTTTGTCGGCAGCCCTACAGAAATTGAGCACTTGAAACTAACAGAGACGATAATCTCACTCTCCGCACTTAACACTGCCATCACCATTGAACAAGAACACGTACTTCGTCGTGCCCTTGCTGTCTACCCGGAGGAACGGTATCCCTCAATGACAGCTTTTGCGGATGCGCTCGCGGCAACACTGCATCCAAACGCACTTGAGGAACTCGCTGGCTTATCCGCTCTTGAGCTTGACACACCATCAACAGCACAGACCACTTCAGTGTTTGCTGCCATCCCAGCAACAGAGCCACCTGTATTCACCCAAGAGTTTGAGAGCATTCCTGCTACTGATCCTATGTTACATCTTGATCAGATACCGAACCCGGAGCCTTTACCACAACCTGCACCAGAGCCCTTGCCACTACCGGAGCCAGAGCCTTTACCACTACCGACTCCCGATCCTTTGCTGGTGCCGGAGCCGGAGCCCCTGCCGCAACCGGCTCCTGACGTCTTTACCCCTATGCCTGAAACTGACCCTATGCCGTTACCTACACCACAAACAGAATCCAGCAACGAAATAGTCATTCCCACGCAATCAGAGCAGCCAACTGAGCAACAACCTATGCCACAACCCCACGTCATCGTCCACCTGCCAACTTCAGAAAATGCCTATACATTCTTACTCGAACGTGAAGAAATTACGATTGGACGGGCTGGCGATAGCGATATATTGCTAGAAGAAGATGGATTGGCATCGAGACATCACGCTCTATTAAGACACGAAGGCAATCACTATGTACTCTACGACTTGCGTAGTGCCAGCGGTGTTTTTGTCAACGGGCAACAACTGTTCGTAGAGCAGGGCTTTAAGCTAAACGATGGTAACTCGATCAGCATCGGTAATCATGAGCTTGTCTTCCACCAACCCACCCCTGTAATTGCGCAAGAAGTATTAACGAGCATCCACTCATAGCACGTCGGCTTCGGCGGCGTATTATGAGTGGATGTCAGAATGTCAGAATACAACTCTTGACTTTTCCCAAATTCAATACTATACTCTACATAACCTACTGTATAGTATAGTATAGTATTTCAAACTGCATAGTACAAACCAAACATCGAGGTTACCGTTAGATGGCTGAATACCACGCCGATAAAGGGAAATGTAGCGGACGCGAACGTCTGATTCAGGCAGCAAAAAATCTAGCGCAAGAACACCCCTTTGATGATATAACTATTGAAGATATTATCAAGTCAGCGACACTTTCACGACCAGCTTTCTATTATCATTTCTCGGGTGGCAAGGAAGAGTTACGAACCGAGTTGATACAGCGAGGACTGCTCGGTGAAGTACCAACTCACGATACTCGTCTGGCTATTCTCGAGGCCGCTGTACGTATCTTCGCACGCTCAGGGATATCGGCGGCCACGTTGGACGACATTGCGAGCGATGCTGGCGTTACGCGTGGAGCACTGTGCTGGCATTTCCGTAGTAAAGATGATTTGCTGGCGGCTATTATCAAACACTATGGGCCTCATTCCATCTTAGCCCCAATCGTTGATCAGATTGAACAAGACCTACAGAGTGGAATCGCACTTGACGATGAAACCATTGTTCGCCGCCTAGCAGAGGGGTTTTATGATGCATTCCAGGTCCAAGGTGATTTCGCGCGTCTGGCCATTTTATTAATTTATACCCATCCTGAAGCCGCGCATATTCTCGCTGATAAGATCGTCAAAGGGCGCAAGCGCATCGCGGAGTATGTACAGCGTCGACAAGAAGAAGGCTATTTCCGCAAGGACATCGAGGCAGGATTATTCCTACAGGTGATGGCTGTCACCTTTGCGATGCGTTCTATTGGACGAGGGTTGGAAAACCTTTTACCATACGCACATCTTTCGCGTGAAGAAACCATCGACCAGTTGGTTTCTTTACTGTTGTATGGCATGGTGCAACATGAGCAAGCACCAAAGGGAGAGGCAAGAGTTTCCTCTTAAAACGCCGTTGTGCGGTGCTTCTCTTTGGCATTTCTATTCCTGTTTTTTGCCATGTAAAAGGAGTTTCTCCATATGCAAGTCAACACGCAGGTCGTGCGGTCACCTGGTAGAGTGGGATACAAATGGATTGTCGCCATGGTTGTGGTTATTGGAGTGTTTATGAGCATTCTGGATCAGACCATTGTCAATATCGCTATTCCACGTCTGCAAACCGCATTTGGGGCAGATATTCATAGCGTGCAATGGGTGCTGACAGCATACATCCTCACCCAGGGCGTGATAACTCCCACCGCCGCTTATTTCTCAGAGACGTTTGGCATTAAACGTTTCTACATCTTTTCATTAGCCGCTTTTACCATCGGCTCGGCCCTTTGTGGCATAGCCTGGAGTCTGCCCGTCCTCATTTTTTCCGTGTTATTCAGGGAGCCGGAGGTGCTGCCTTATTCCCCCTCTCTATTACCCTGCTCTTCCGTGCCTTTCCGCCCCAGGAACGCGGCATGGCAATGGGCTTCTTTGGCATACCTGCCCTGCTGGCACCAGCCCTTGGTCCAACGCTTGGTGGATATATTGTCACGTATGCTGGTTGGCAACTAATCTTCTATATCAATTTGCCGATTGGCATCATTGCCATTATCCTGTCCTTGATCCTGCTGGAAAACTCCCAGCCAGATCGGACCACGCGTTTTGACTTTTTAGGCTTCCTCCTCGCCACCGTAGGCTTGGCTACGCTACTCTACGCCCTATCCGATGCCAGTACTGATGGCTGGAGTTCAACCCCTGTCCTGAGTACTCTCCTCATCGGCAGCATTTCGTTAGCAGCCTTCATCGTTTATGATATTATGCTAGCGAATCGTGGCGGTCAACCACTACTCGATCTGCGTCTCTTTGCCAATGGGCCATTCAGGTCGGGCATGATCGCCAACGTATTCGTCATCTTCGCCTTGTTTGGTGGTCTTTTTCTGTTTCCCATCTACCTACAAAATATACGCGGACTCAGTGCCTTCCAGGCGGGACTGATCCTGTTGCCACAAGCTCTAGCTTCCATGGTGACGGTCATTATTGGTGGGCGATTGGTAGACCGTCTGGGAGTGCGAGCGATCATGCTTCCAGGATTGCTCATATTAATCGTGGCGACATGGCAACTCACCTTTATCACAGTGTATTCCCCCTATTGGTGGATACAAACAATGCTCGTTTTGCGTGGATTAGCTCTCGGTCTGACGGTCCAACAATTGACGGTTGCCAGCCTTTCAGAAATAGGGCCACGTCAACTAGCGCAGGCATCATCGCTTAGTACTGTCATACGCGCGGTCTCAAGCTCACTGGGCATCGCGGTACTGGCAACACTGGTGCAGACACAATCACAGGTCCATTACGCTCACCTTGCTGAGCGGGTGACGGCCAGTTCACAGCTTGGTCAATTGTTGCCGCGTCTAGCGGCACTCTTCGTGGCACATGGCACCAGCATAACCTCGGCGCAATCAGCGGCACTTCAAGCCATTAATGGGTTACTGTTGCAGCAAGCTTTTACCCTATCACTCCAGGACGCTTTTACATTGACGCTGTTTGTTATTGTCCTGGCTATCATCGCTACCGTGTTTGTGCGAGGAAGCCGTAAGCCAGCACAGATTAACGTTCCATCGCTGAGTCCCGTGAATGAGCCAGAAAGCGATGAGACGGAGTCTGCACGAGCGGAAGCGATGTTTGCCGGTTAAGCGTAGGTCTGTACTCATGGTAGTACGTTATACCATGCATCCTTAGTAATTAGATTAGAGGATTTTATTCATTAAAGGAGAACAACACGTATGCGTCGCCTCATTTTAGTACCCGTACTCATTTTCGTTGCCTTAATTGCGATCATCGGTGGCGTAGGGTACTGGGTTTACAACAGTTACAATTTCTATCAAACCGATGATGCCCAGGTGAATGGCACCATAGTTAATGTCAGTGCGCCAATGACCGGAACATTGTCTACCCTTACAGTGAAACAAGGGGACGCTGTCAGCGCAGGTCAAACTATTGGCACAGTCACGGGTGCCCCGACGGTAAGCGCCAATGGCACCCAGGGTACCCCTGCTTCAATCGACATAAACAGTCCAATCAGTGGTACAATCTTACAGTTAGCCGCTGTACAAGGGCAAGGCGTTGCGCCCGGCTTGACTATCCTCCAGGTCACTAACTTGAGTTCGTTGAACATCGTCGCTTATGTTGATGAGAATGCGCTCAACAATATCAAAACAGGCCAGTCCGTTGATATCACTATTGATGCCTATAAAGGTACTAGCTTCACGGGCCATGTGCAACAAATTGTCCAGGCAGCGGCCAGCGAATTCTCGCTTATCCCCACGCAGGATAATGCCAGTGGCAACTTTACCAAAGTGGGGCAACGTATTCCTGTCTTGATTACCCTGGATGGCAACGGAGGTAACGACATCGTACCTGGAATGAGTGCTGAAGTCAGTATCCACATTCACTAGCTAGCGTAAGAGGGAAAGTTCACGGTTCGGTCAAATCGGGACGATCCCTCTCTACGTCTTGAAAGGAGTATATAGTGAATATCTTAATTGTCGTGGGTCTCCTCTTGGTTGGAATCGCCGCGATCATAGGAGTCGTTCTCATCGGCTTCAGCGACCAACGCAAAGAGGCAACCCAACTTCCGACGCCGAAACAGGTGCCTGAGGTAAAAGCATCTGCTCCGGCCATTCCTGCCCAGCCTACATCTCCAGCGGAGCCAAAAGCAGTAGTGCCGTCCAAGCAGTTAACAGACTCGACTGTCACCAGCCCTAACCATTCTTCAACTGGCCTGAATTCGCTTACGACACTTGAAGGAACGCAGAAGCTGCCAGTTCTGAATGGACAGTTCCACGAACTTGCTATCGAGATTCGCTCGTTACATCAGCAAGCTTCACAGCTTGAGGAGCGCCTCAGCATTCTGACCGAGATTGTAAACCATCTTGAGAGTATGCAGAGTGATGACATCGACCTCGATAATGTCGATGAAGAGGAACAAACACACGTATCATCCGAAAACACGCTTGTTTAGAAGCACCTAGCAGATGAGAAGGAGCAGCCATTTGTTGCCCGTGGCAACAAATGGCTGCTCCTTCTCATCTGCTACCTCACTCTGGCAAAACCTGGTCCACCGGCGGCGCGGCAAATATCAATCGTCGCTTGACGTCCCGTTTGCGCTGTATACTGTTCCTCAACAACTTGACGTAGCGGCTCGACCGCACTATCGCGCAGCAAGTTCATAGTACATCCACCAAAACCACCACCCAGCATGCGAGCACCCAACACACCTTGCACCTGTCGAGCAATCTCTACCAGTGCATTAAGCTCAACACTGCTCACCTCGTACTCATCACGCAAACCAGCATGGGACTGCCAGAGCAATGCCCCAATCTCCTCGAATGCATTGTCTGCCAACAGTTCAACAGTCGTTAACACACGCGCGTCTTCAGCAATCACATAACCTGCCCGTTTGCGCAAAAGAGCAGGCAGTTCCCCACCATAGCGCTCAAATTGTGCCTGGGAAATATCCCGCAGCGCAGCAATAGCAGCAGTATTCGGCTCATGCTGCACAATAATTTCACGCAGCATGCTGACAGCTTCTTCACATTGCTGACGACGTTCATTATAGGCCGAGGCGGCTAATTCACGTCGTACTCCTGTATCAATCACCATCAGGGATAAACCCGGAGCATTAAAGGGCAGGTAACGATAGTCTAATGAACGGCAATCCAGTAGCACAGCTTTTTCTGGCTGCCCCAGACAGGACGCAGCTTGGTCAAGGATGCCGCACTGCACACCTGAAGCAATTTGTTCAGCATGTTGACAGACAGCCGCCACTTGCATAGGGGTGAGTGTAGCCCCTTCCGCGCCAATAGTAAACTGATCAGCGGAAAAGAACGCGCAGGCAAAAGCCGTTGCCACTTCCAGTGCCGCCGAAGAACTCATCCCGCCACCAAGTGGCACATCGCCATCTATCACAGCGTCAAACCCACTCAGCGGTATTGCCTTCCCGCTCAATGCAGAGACTACTCCCAGCACATAGCGAGCCCATCCTGGCAATTCCGCGCGTTGTTGCTCAAATGTGGTCGGCAATCCTACCAAGGAAAACTGCGCCATAGCCTGGAAATGCGCCGACCAGAGCCGTATAATTCCATCACTCCTGGCCCGTCCAGCGAACGCCGCCACGCGATCGACCGCTATCGGCAACACATAACCATCGTTATAGTCGGTATGTTCTCCGATCAAATTAATCCGTCCCGGCGCCCAGGCAGCACCAAACGCTCCGCTATAATTTACGCCATCCCAAAAGGCTATAGGAAATTGAGACAGAGCCCCTTGTGCTGGTTGAGGCAATGTGGATTCATTCCTCATGATGCTGTCCTTGCTATAGCTTCGCGGAGTTCCTGTGCCTTTTGATCTGGTGATGAGTCATTGGTCCAAAGCCCCCAAATAGTCTCGGATGAGGCGGCAAACTTGAGCTTGCCGGGCGCACGTCCAATGGCTAGTATTTCCACATGCAAGTGAAAGCCCTCGTCCGCCAGTTGATGGATACCCAGGAGGTAGGGCATCGGAGCCATGGCACCATCGTTCAAGGCATTATACCCCTTCACGACGTGCAAAAGTAGCTCGGCCAAGTCGCGTAGCTCGACATCCTCCATACTCGAGAGATTGGGGCAATGACGGCGTGGATACAGGTGAGTTTCGTAAGGGTAGCGCACAAAAGGGGGAAGGAAGGCTTGCCATGTGTTATTGGCCGCCACCTCATAGACGCCTCCGGTGAGTTCTGTCCGTAACTGGCAGAAAGGGCAGCCGTGACCGGCAGCTTCTTCCAGCAAGATGGTTTCCATCTCTCGCTCTAGAATGGGGGGAATAGCTGAGACCCCAAAGGCCTGCCCATGAGGATGCTGCTGCGTCTGCCCGATTGCTTCGCCGCTGTTCTCAAAGATCATCACCACTGGATAGCGAGTCGCCAGATCGCGATAGAGATCACGCCATATATGGGTAACTGCTGTCACTTCATCGACAGTGAGTTGAGTAAAGGTACGGTGATGATCACGATTGTAGATGACGACATATGCCTCGCCAATCGGTGCTTCCAAAGGCGGAAAGTCGTTTGGATGCAGCCAAACCTGCGTTTCAGCACCGACTTTTCCATCCGTAATATCAGCACAAAAAGGGCAAGTATTGGTACCCTCCCGCCGATTCATGCGGTGTGGCGCATTCACAAGATATTGGCGCAATATCGGGTTCCAGATTAAAGGCGTTGCCATGTAGTTCCCCCCTCAAAACGAGAACAATACTCTGACGAAGAACACGTTTACCATTTTTCCTCGTTGGTTAATGATGCGCGGTCTGGCTACCCATAAGAACGCACCGTCCTTGGCGTGCAAATGCCGCCAGTAATTCTCCTTTATCAATCACGCCATCGACTACCCCGTTGACCACACCATCTTCATCAGCCGCAGCAAATGCCCATTCATTCCATGTCATTTTATCGGTAAATAGTGCCCAGGCAACGGGCGCAACCTGTGTTCGCGCAGCACGCATAATCGCCAGCGCATCTTCAAACCCTGGCTCTAACTCATGTGTTGGCTGGAGACCTGACGAGGTCAAAGCATCAAAGGTACGTATCGAGCACACTTCTCCAGCAACAATCTCACAGACAACGCCTAGCGACAATAGCTCCTTTTCCTTGGTAGTAACCACATCAGCCAGTATTTCCCACACTCCCACTACAAAACTACAGTGCGGTGGCAACGTTAGAAGAAAGGCAACAATTTGCTGTTTATTCCAACCATGCCAGATATAAGCGTCGCTGTTCTGCTCAAGCCGTAAAGCAGCGTCTAAAAACGGGCGCGCCGCTGTCCACAAAGGTGAATCTCCATCTATGACGACAAGTTCTTCCGCTAACACACTAAGAACCTTTCAATAGAAGACAAAGAAGACGATGAAACGTACCACAGAGATGAGTATTTAATGCCATTATATACCACAAAATTTAAGCAGCTAAAAGGACATACAACAACGGGCATCACCATGTTATAATGCAAGAAAAGGTTCTGTATAGTCGGGTCGTCAAACTAAAGGTTTGCTTTTTTCGACTGTCCGCTTTGAGGATACCGCACAATGTATACTGCTGTACTTACAACTTATCTGGGAGTGCTGGGTATTCTAGGAACCGCCGTGTTAATGATCTTCGCGGTCAGGGTCATGTGGTTGTATCGCGGCAGTCGCCAATGGAGTTTTCGCTGGCATTTACGCAATTGGCGACTGCTACAACTCTCAGCTATTGCTAGCTTCTTCTTTCTGGCTATGGCCGCCAGTTATGGTGTCTTAGGTGAAATCTTGGCGTTGGTCTACCTTTTGGCCGCACTCAAAACTGGCACTTGGTGGCTACGCTGTGTCATCAACCGAAGAGCCTGACCACCTTTACACCACCACTGGCTGTTCCACCAGCTTATTGCACACCTCCCACAATTGTTGCTGGAGAGACTGATCATAGGAAATGGGTGTTGACTTTTTAGGCCCACTTCTCTCAAAATAGCGACCAGTGACATGCTCGATATCAGGTGAAGAAGCCAGGTAGAGCGAGGTTTTGGCTCCCTCTTCCGCACGAATACCAAGCCTAGAGAAGATGAGTTTTACCACTAAGCGCAAGGGCGGAAAGAGATCGCGTTGCGCGATATTCGTTGCCACAAAACCGGGATGAAGACAATTGACCGTCACCCCTGTTCCCTCAAGTCTACGTGCCAGTTCATAGGTGGTCAACACCAAGGCAAGTTTCGACTGCGAATAGACGCGCATGGGACGATACCCTGACTTTGACTGCAAATCGTCTAGCTTGATGTATCCTGCTGCTTGCGCTGCCGAACTGACATTGATAATTCGGGCAAGCGCACTCGCTTTAATTATGTCAAGCATCAGATTGGTAAGCAAAAATGGTGCAAGACAGTTCACAGCGAAGGTCTTTTCCAGTCCATCGACCGTCTCTTGCCTGCTCAACATAAAGACACCCGCGTTATTGATGAGACAATGCAATTGTGTGTAGCGTTGCTTAAATTCCTCTGCGAGTGCTCGTATAGATTGCTGAGAAGACAAGTCGGCTAGCATTAAATCGACAGCATCATTGCCGCTTTTTGCCTTGATTTCTTCTCTTGCCTCCTCGCCTCTGGTCCGGTCACGACAAACCATGACGACAGTCGCTCCCATCTGGGCTAGGCCGAGGGCTGTCTCCTTCCCAATGCCGGAGTTGGCTCCAGTTACCAAACAGATTTTCCCCTGCATACGTGTATTCGGTGCTACCATGAAATAATCCTTTCCTGTTATCTTTTGCTATCTTCAGCCTTATCGGCCATTCATTTCACCTTGCTTCAGCTATTTCGCTATCTCGTATAGTATATGTCACTCAGAGCTTCCTTGCTAGCATCTGCAATCTACGATGTAGGAAAGTGACCAGGCAGGGTCAGAAAAATAAAAAAGGTGAACAGCAATTCTGTTCACCTATCAGAGGTATTAGTTCTATACATTAACGATTACTAAAAGAGTTCACAGCTTTTTCAAGCACGATGACTGCATCTCTGACAAACCCACGCCCCATCTAAAATTGATCGCTGAAAGGGCATATTTTTGTTACATTTAGAACAATACATCACTCTGCCATCCGTCCACCGGGTTAACCAGTGCCATGAACGGGCTAACATACAAGGGATCCTTTCGATACATCACCACGTCCTCCGCCCCACATTCTGTATACCAACAGTATGTAAGTGGTAACGAGTTTAATACTATAAGAAACATTTATCTATTACTATTATAGCATATTTTAGGCTTTCTCATCAAGGGTGATTGAAGGCACTCTCTTGGTACCTATAGCAAAAAGGTCCGATAGCAGTATACTATGTTAAGCTAAAGTTAAATCAAACCGGCTTGTCTATTACCCTAATTGCTCAGTTGGAGGCGCATCGGTGAAGCACGCTCAATCTCTTACACCCGAACGTTTGCAAGCATTCTTTCATCCGCGCAGTATAGCCCTCGTTGGAGCTACTGATTCCTCACCTTGGTCTGATACTACTTTCCAGAATTTGAAGATATTCGGCTTTGCTGGTCCTATCTACTGCGTCAATCCCAATTACGAAATCATTCACGGGGAGCCTGCATTCAAACGACTCAGCGAACTACCGCAATCTGTAGACCTTGCCTTTGTTATGGTAGCCACTAATCTGGTGTATACAATCCTCCAGGAAGCCGCAGAGATGGATATTCGTAATGTCGTTATATTGGCTTCTGGCTTTAGTGAAATGGGCGAACGCGGTCAGGAATTAGAGCAAAAGCTACTGGATTTTGCTCAAGAACACGACATGATTGTGCTGGGGCCAAACGGGAATGGTTTCGTCAATGTCGTGAGCCAGATTATACCCTTTGGGTTGTCGATCCAACCTCCACTCATGAAAGGGCCAGTGGGAGTAGTCTTGCAAAGTGGGGCATTGGCGAGTGCCGTAATCCCACTGGCCCAGGCTCACCATATTGGTTTAAGTTTTCTGGTTTCGATGGGCAATGAAGCGATGATCTCTGCTACCGACGTCATAGACTACCTCATCGAAGATGAAGAGACACGCGTTATCGCCGTCTTCCTGGAAACAATCCGCCATCCCGCCCTCTTTGAACGTGTGGCGCGGAAAGCACTCGCACACAATAAGCCAATAGTGGCACTTAAGGTTGGCAAAAGCGCGATCACAGCGATGGCCGCCATGGCTCATACTGGAGCACTGGTCGGCAACGATGCCTTGAACGATGCTGTGTTCAAGCAACTCGGCATCATTCGCGTGGACTCATTAGAAGATTTGCTGATTACTTCCGAAGTACTGGGTTATAGCCCACCTCTTACCGGGCGACGGATGGGACTGGTCGCATCCTCTGGCGGTATATGCGATATTATCGCCGATAACGCACACAAGGAAAACATCCAGTTTCCAGATTTTGCCCCAGAAACAGTGCGTGACCTACAACAGTTATTACCGCAATTCTCAACTGTCCACAATCCCCTCGATGTCACAGGTTATATCGTGATAGAGCGCACCTTACAACGACAGGCATTGCAGGTAGTCATGAAAGACCCCGGCCTCGACTTCATTGTGTACCTATTTGATCCACCGCGAGTTGAACCGCCACCACTGCAACTGGCACCAACCATGGAACATTTTAACGCTCTCGGCAAGCTAATCCATCAATCTCGGCTTCCGATTATCGTGCTCACCAAAACGAGTATTGACCTGCCACCATTCGGACGTACTATCTCTGACGAGGCTGGCATTCACTTTGTGGGAGGGATGGAACATGGCATGAGAGCAGTTGGCAATGCCTTGTGGTGGTATGAAACAGCACAACAAAGCACCACTCATCCACAAGTAAAGCCACCTGCCATACCACCCATAGATTTACCAACACTACCGAAGGGAAACTGGTCCGAATATACCACACGCGCCTTCCTACAAACACAAGGCATCGCTGTAGCACCAGGAATGTTGGCAACTAACGCGGAGGACGCGGTTCGTGCCGCCCAAACGTACGGATTGCCCGTAGCAATGAAAATTTCGGCAAGCGACATTCTGCACAAAAGCGATGTCGGTGGCGTGATGCTCAATGTGGCAAGCAAAGCGGAAGTGCGGCAAGGTTTTCACTCGATCATGCACAGAGTACATGAATATACACAAAGTAGTACTATTGACGGTATATTGATCAGTCCTATGCGTCCCGCCGGTATAGAGCTGCTGGTTGGCATCATCAACGACGCTTCGTGGGGGCAGACACTCGTCATCGGTTTAGGGGGCATTTGGACAGAGCTATTTAATGATACCAGTATGCGTATGATGCCTGTTCAACGCGAGGACATCAAAATCATGCTATCCGAATTGCGCGGAGCCTCGCTCTTACACGGGGGACATGGGGGACGAGGGCAAGCAGCAGTCGATATTGAGCACGTCGCAGATTGTATCTTTCGCATCAGTCAGGTGGCCATGGGATTAGAAGGACGTCTAGAGGCATTGGAAATTAACCCACTCCTACTGCATGGTTCAAACATCGAAGTGCTAGACGCTTTGATAACATGGCTATAGCAAGGTAATCATCGGCTGCTTGCCACCTATAGACTCACAAGAACATAATGCGCTATAATGGTGATGGCTTCACTGTTTCAACATGCAATACGCCGAAAAGGAACAAGTGAGCTAAGACCCTGCTCTGCAAGGTCTACCAATTGAGAACAAGGATGGTACAGAACAGTGCCGTGGTGTAAGTTTTTTATTCCAAAAATTGCCTCGCCTCATGTCAAGCCAGATGACCCTGATTTCAATGACAGTGTGATGTATGCCAAGTGCATTAAAGGCCATGTACTGCGCTCCGCCGATGACTGGTATCTCTGCGAGAACCTACCAGCACCGGATGCCAAATGTTGGCAAGAGGGTGGTGACACAATCTTTTCTTTGCAACGTCGCAAACGAGGTGATAGTATGGCTGAACCAAAGCAGCCGGAAGATGCCAGCACTGCGACTCCTCAGCGTACAAGACCTTGAACTGAGGTTACATGAGCAGGCAAGCTTCATCATCTATTTCTTTTCTACCAGCGCCCGATCATATTGCGCGGGTACATCAGTTATTGTTGCAGTGGTATAGGGCGGAGCAACGCGACCTTCCATGGCGTTCGACACATGACCCATATGCCGTCCTTATTTCAGAGGTCATGCTCCAACAAACTCAAGTCGAGCGCGTACTTCCCAAATATTTCCAGTTTTTAGCGACGTTTCCAACGCTCTCTGACCTGGCCTCTGCTACCACGGCTGAAGTTATCTCGGTATGGGTTCCCCTTGGCTATAATCGGCGCGCAGTCAATCTACAAGCTATCGCGCGCCAGGTGCTAGCCCAATACAATGGACGCATACCTGATACCGTTGAAGAACTGCTCACACTCAAAGGCATTGGTCGCTATACCGCGGGAGCTATCGCTTGTTTTGCCTATCACAAGCAAGTTGCCACCATTGATACCAACATTCGGCGCGTACTGCACCGCGTCTTTCTCGGCTTAGAACAGCCAGCACCGCGACTCAACGATGCGCACATGCTATCGATGGCGGAGCAGGTTCTGCCTGCTGGCGAAGCCTACAATTGGAACCAAGCCCTGATGGACCTGGGAGCTACTATTTGTAGCAGCGGCAATCCGCAATGTGTTCGTTGCCCGCTACAGGAAAATTGTCTCGCCTATAGCGAGATGAGCCAACATAGCCTTTTTCCATCGGGTACGGTCATACGTCAGTTGCGCAAAGTTGCTGAGAAAAAGGCGACCTATCAGACGCAGCCGTTTACGAGCACGAATCGGTATTTTCGTGGACGCATCGTCTCTTTGCTACGTTCACTGCCCACAGATACACGTATGCAATTGAGTGCCGTAGGACTGCAAATCAAACCATCCTATTCTGAAGAAGACCTGCCCTGGCTACAAAAACTCATTGATGGTCTGGCAAAAGATGGCTTGGTTGATTGCACAGTGGAGGGTGTTCGCCTACCATAACACACTTGCATAAAATGGCTGTCATATTTGATGAATGAACGCCTTTGTGCTACAGTATGGGTGAAGTCATTTATCTCCTTAGGCAAGGGAAGCCATTTCGCGTGATGACCTTCATCGTGTATACTGAAGCTATTATTGCGCTGAATAATCCTTACACGTTGCTATTTTTTATAAAGGAGCACACCGTTGCAACTCACAAGTTTCAAAGAAATAACCACGAGTTCTCGGCATATTTTCCTCTCACCTCATTTTGATGATGTTGTGTATTCCTGCGGCGGTACTTTAGCCGTACAGGTCAGCAATGGATTACGCCCGTTAGTGATTACTGTTTTCGGTGGTATACCCACCCAGGGATTGACGGTCAGCCCGTTCGCCTTCGGAGTACAAAAAGGCATGGGAGCGAGCAACATCACTCCTACAGCTATGATGGAGAATCTGCGCAAAGAAGATGCCGCAGCGCTGGATTTCCTCAACGCGAATTATCTCTGGCTCGACTACCTCGACGCGATCTATCGTGGCAATCCACCCTACTATACCTCAAATAGCCAGCTTATTGGTAGCGAAGTTCATCCTGCCGATATCGACATTGACCAACAATTAGCCCAAGACCTGGTTGAGCTATCTGACCGCCTTCCTGACGCCGTCTGGTATGCCCCGCTCGGTATTGGTGGGCATGTTGACCACCAGATTGTTACGTCCGCCGTCGATCGACTGATCCAGCGTGGAGCCACGGTCAAAATGTACGAGGATTTCCCTTATGTCCTGCGCGAAGGTACGCTGGAAGAGCGTATGCGTACTATTGGAGGAGCCTTTGAGCCAGCATATGTGGAGATGTCCGAAATGCTACCACTGCGTCTACAAGCTGCAGAGATGTACTCATCACAAGTGCAATTAAACTTTCACGATCGCAACCACTTGCGTAAAACGATGGAAGATTATACCCACAGCATACGACCAGTGCAGACCGTCCATCTAGAACGCTACTGGATACCGGGCTAAAGCACCGTTGTTGGTGGTTGGTGGCAAGAGGCAGAACAAACATCTATTCTGCTTCGTTTACAACTATGGTATGATAGTACAAGCAATAAGTATTCTCAATAAATGACTACGCTACATAACAGTCGTAAAAAAATATCACTAGAAATAAAATTCAACGTTGTATAGACCCGGTGCGGATAGGTAGGAGTGTGGAGTGATGAAGGGAATAGAAGGTTTAACATTGGGGCGCTACGAATTGCGTCACCGCTTGGCTCAAGGAGGCATGGCGGAGGTTTATTTAGGCTATGACCGCAAAGTGCGTAGGCAAGTTGCCATTAAAGTGCTATATGGGCGCGATGAATTTTTTGTGCGACGCTTCGAGCGCGAAGCTCTCGCCGTTGGTACACTCTCTCACGATCATATTCTTCCCCTGTACGATTTTGGTGAACAACGTCCCTGGTACTATCTGGTGATGCCCTATGTTGAAGGTGGCACGCTCCGCGAATATCTGCTCAAACGCAAGCGACTTTCGCTAGAAGAGGCCGCCAGTTTTCTCGATCAAATAGCCTCATCTCTCCAGTATGCCCACGACCATGGTGTTGTACACCGCGATGTAAAGCCTTCCAATATCTTGCTGCGTCGCGATGGCTATGCCTATCTGGTTGACTTTGGTTTGGCAAAGGCCATGATGGGTGCAGAATCCCTCACCAGCGCGGGTGCCATGGTTGGTACGCCCGAATACATGGCTCCAGAACAATCGAATGGGCAGAACGATTATCGCAGTGATATCTATTCCTTGGGCGTCATCCTCTATCAAATGCTAACCGGGCGCGTTCCCTTTATGGCTGAATCGCCTGTTGCCATCTCACTCAAACACATTCAGACACAGCCAACTCCCCCGCGTGAGCTCAACGAAGAGATACCTCTGAGCGTTGAAGAGGTCATCATGAAAGCGATGGCGAAAGACCCCAACGAACGTTACCAAGAAGCGCAGGCGTTATCCACAGCCTATTGGAAAGCTCTGCAAAACGAACAAGCACAACCCACCATTGCCGAAACAGACACTCCCACCGATGGCGCACAGGGGAATATTCCCGTTCACGACGGTCAGCAGAAAACGAACACACACTCGGTTATTACCCGCATTCTGCCAGAAGCTGAACGAGAGACTATACTCCCCCGTGCCGTTCGCTTATTCTATCCCTTAATCGGCAAATCACATCCTTCTGATGAAATCAACGGTTCCGTCACAGCGAGTCTCCGTCCAAACGGACACTTACGTCCCTTTATTGCCGCCTTGATCTGCCTACTCATCCTGTCGCTTGTCACACCCATGGGCATCTCATGGCTAACACATCCATCCCCCAAAGCGAAAGCAGGGCAGCCCACACAAACACAGGCATTAGGTATCCAGCAAACGGCTACTGCTATCTCAGCAACCACTATCGCACAGGCCAGAATGCAAGCAATTTTGGCGGCCCAATCCCGCGTTCAGGCTACTGCCGGCATCACCGCCGCTATTGGAGCGGGTACTGTGCTCTACGAAGATGATTTGACCACTCAAAGTGGCGGTTGGGTGGATGATGGCTATCAATGCTATTTCTCTCCTCAAGGTTACCATGTGCGCAGTTTTTCCGCGCCTGGTGCCGCGTGGTGTTATTCCAATCAGCAACAGTTCTCCAATGTGGTGATTACGGCCCAAGTGCAATTGCTGCACGGCGACTTCTGTGGCCTTATCTTTCGCCTAAGCCCCCACAGTAGTGAATTCTATGTGCTAGAAATCAAAAACAATGGCGAATACCGCTTTGTACGAGCGTTGAGCAATGATCCCGTAGCATGGTTGACACTCATTGACTGGACACATTCTAACGCCATTCTCAGTGGCTATGGACGCATCAATACCTTTTTAATCCTGGCAACAGGTTCACATTACCGCTTTTATATCAACAAGCAACTCATCGTCACCGACTTTACCGATTCGCTCTATGTCTCTGGCCTAGTCGGCTTTTTGGTTGGGGGCGATAGCCATAGCGGCACCGAGGCCATTTTCAGTAATATATGGGTATTCCAGAAGTAATGCCTCATTTTCTCTTACCGACTCGTCATTTTACTAGCACATTAGCACGTATTATATATACATGGGAAGGATTCTGAACCTCTCCATTGTTATGACATATGATAGCTATTAACACATTTTAGAGAGGTTACATTTTATATGAGTCTTGATACCACTGTTTCACCACTGTTTCCTGCCAGTAGCCATACGACTACCGCAACACATACTATATACCTGGCTCTAGGTTCCAATCTCGGCGACCGACGCGGGCATCTTTCTGCCGCAATACAACAATTGCGTGAGATCATGGAACTTTCCGCTGTTTCATCCGTGTACGAAACGGAACCGGTCGGATATCTTGAGCAGCCACGTTTTCTCAATATGGTGTGCAGTGGTAAGACACAACTTTCCGTGCAGGAACTATTAAAATACGCGAAGGGCATAGAAGCAACCCTTGGCCGTCAAACTACCGTTCGTAATGGCCCACGGCCTATTGACATAGATATCATTCTTTTTGATGATTTGCGCTTGCGGGAAGACAATCTCACCATTCCCCATCCGCGTATGGCGGAGCGTGCCTTCGTGCTCGTGCCATTAGCTGAAATTGCTCCTGATCTCATTGACCCAGTGAGCGGGCAAACAGTAAAAGAGCTGCTAGCAAGCATTTCACAGCATGATGTGAAAAAGATAGCGGCGAACTTACGTATTGCATTAGATAGAGATATTCAAAGCGGCAAACCAACGGTTCATGTTCGTCTTGGTCGCACTGGTGTTGTCGGAGTGCGAAAAGCCTTGTTGATTGGGGATGATGAGCAGCAACAATGGTTTGATGCAACATTTGATCTGTTTGCCGACCTCAATCCGCGGCAAGCGGGCGCACACATGTCGCGCTTCAGCGATGCGCTGGAAGAGGTCATCGAGCAGGTGGCCTCGAATACATGGCCCAAGATAGAATTGCTGGCAGAACATCTCGCACAGACCATTATCGAGAAACAGCATGTATCTCGTGCTGAGGTTTATATTCGCACATCACTGCCTCTACAGAAGTGGACACCGGTCTCGGGCCGACGTACGCAGGAAGTCTATGGGTTATTAGCCCAGGCTGTCGCCACTCAAGATAGCAGCAAACATTTGATCGGTGTCGAGGTCGAAGGTATGGTTGCCTGTCCATGCGCCCAGGATATGGTGCATTCATTTGCCCGTCTGCGTCTACAGGAAGAGGGTTTTCCCGCGGACGTGATCGAAAAGATGTTGGACGTGACACCGCTAGCAACCCATAACCAGCGTGGTAAAGCAATGCTGCTGATTGGCACTGAGCAGAGTATCGAGGCGAAAGACTTGATCGCCATGGTAGAGAATGCGATGAGTTCAGAGAATTATGCTTTGCTCAAACGACCCGATGAGCTCTATATCGTCAATAAAGCACATAGCCATCCCCGCTTCGTTGAAGATGTGGCGCGTGAGATTTTGCGAGCCGTCGTTGACAAATATACCAACCTCTCTGATGACTCTTTTGTATGGGTGCGGCAACGCAATGAAGAAACGATCCATAAATATGATGTTGAAGCTGAAGGATGGGGTACTCTCGGCGAATTACGTGCCGAAATATTACATAATGCCGAGCTTGAACGTCATACTACTAAGGAAATATGGCTAGGCCTAAGCGAATCTTCCAACCAATAGTGCAGTTGGACCGTAATCACTTTAGAGGATAGCGCGTTTTTCATCTGTTACCCTCTTAACAAAAGGCGTTATACCATGCTATAATGCGGGTACAACGACATGTAAAGAATCGTCATATGCAAAGTGCATGTGGTAGAAGCTGTTCTTATTAAATAGAGCATAAGGGAGTTTTTGTGGAGGGAGTTCTGTTAGACGCTGCTCAGTTAGCAAAGGTGGCAGTAGATGCCGCATCTGACAAAAAAGCCTCGGACATCATCTTATTGGATATCCGGGACGTAACTACTATTGCTGACTACTTTGTCATCTGTAGTGGAAACAATCGGCCTCAGATAGAGGCTATAGCATCTGCAATTGACGAGGAATTAGAAAAACAAGGAGCCCATGTGCTTCATCGAGAAGGAGTTGCAGAGTCTGGTTGGCTACTAATAGATTTTGGCGATGTCATCGTACACATCTTTGGAGCCAAAGAACGGGAATATTACCGCTTAGAACGCCTTTGGAGTGAAGCTAAAACGGTTGTGTACCTGCAATAACTCAATCTCACAGGAAAAGGTGGCGACGATGACATTTTTTCGTAATCGTATGTTTCTTGAAGGGATCGCCATCGGCGGTGTCTGCGGTATTATCATCGGCTCAATCATTGCTTTCACCCTCGGCGAAAGCAGTGTTGGAGCTTTGCGTCGTATAGTCGATCAACGATTCTCACGTAAACGTGGGGTCGAATACAAATACCTATATTAACTACACCGAGCTAGATAATCACACCAGGCTAACAGCGTTTTAGCCTGGTTATTATAAAACGCAAAAATATATAGAGGTGATATTGTGCGCAATCTTGTGCAATATCTAGTAGCTGCACTTGCCGCTTTCTTGCTCGCGTGTATCACTGCGCCCCTTATCACCACCTCCTATGCGACTGGTCACGGTTGTGCTCAACCTGTCCCACCAGGTATCCCCGGTAATCCTGCACCTGCACCTGCCGCCTCAGGCATTATTGTCATCAACGAAGTCCTACTAAATCCGCACTCGACCTGGAATTGTTCTGAGCAAGGTACCTACTTTAGCACTACCGACTCCTGGGTTGAACTCTACAATACACAGAACCAGCCCTACAATCTCTATGCCGCTCACGCTTCTATCGCAGACAACACGAATACTGCTGTTGATTATCTGCCCTTTGGAGCATCAATAGCTGCACATGGCTATCTCGTGCTTTTCCCCTATCTGGACTCTTTTTTCAAAGAAACGAGCACGCCTACGCTGAAACTGGTTGTTTCTAACGTGGTCGTCGACCAGGTTGCTGTTCCTTTACTTGGCCCCGACCAGTCCTACGCGCGCACAGCCGATGGGTCTTCTACCTGGCAAATAAGAACTCTCCCAACTATTGATGCCAGCAATACTTCATTACTAACACCCACTGCTACGACCTCATTATCACCTACATCCTCGGCTAATGGAAGTAAGAGTGGAACCGGAACCGGGAGAGGAAGCTTTATTACGCCGACTAGCACTACATCTAAGGTATATGTCAGTGGGAGACAGCCGCAATGGGGCAATATGCAGCTCCCCACCGCTATAGCTACGTTGCCTACCGCTACCCTTTTACAGTCATCGCCCACTCCTTCGTCAATGGGTAATGTCGGACTGGATACCACGCGGCGCATCCTACTCACCATCCTCGTGATCGCCCTCGCACTAACACTGTTCTGGTGCTGGTGGCTCTATCGATCAACTTGACGCTCTCTGGTCTTGATGGTAGTTGAAAGACATAAAGTAAGCAGTAAGCATCTTCCCATTGATTAATATGCATGGTATTATCATAGTATGCAGTAAACAGAAGTGTGTATTTTTCACAGCCAACTGTGTAGCCATTGCAGAAGGATCAATCCATGAGCATCACAGAACTACCTCCACCCTCTACAACCGCTCTCTACGAGCGTATAACACCGTCCAAAAAAGCGGAAGTGGTACAAGAACTGAGTGCGTTACTTGGAAGCCGTTACGTTCTGCATTCTCCCTATGATTTGATGCTCTACGAATATGATGCCTCCATTGATCGTAGTATGCCAGATGTTGTTGTATTACCAGCATCAACAGAAGATGTCGCCGCCATTGTCAAAATTGCTGCTCGCCACCATGTACCAGTGGTGCCGCGTGGTGCTGGCACAGGCCTGAGCGGTGGGGCCATCCCCATTTACGGTGGTATTATCATCGTCTTTACACGTATGAACCGTATTCTGGAGATCGATTATGACAATCTCCGTGCGGTAGTTCAGCCTGGACTGGTCAACCTGCACCTGAGCAACGCTTTAAACCCACAAGGATTTTACTATGTACCAGACCCCAGTAGCCAACGTTCATGCACTATCGGCGGCAACGTCGGTGAAAATGCTGGCGGGCCTCATACGCTACTCTATGGCGTCACGACTAATCATGTGCTGGGCCTGGAAATCGTCACAGTAGAGGGCGAGATTATACAGGTCGGAGGTTGGACCGTTGATACCCCTGGTTACGATCTCACTGGCCTCTTAATCGGTTCTGAAGGCACGTTGTGTATCGTGACAAAAATTATCGCCCGTATTGTCCATTTACCTGAAGCTGTGAAGACAATGGTCGCGGTCTTTGACACCATGGATGATGCTTCAAATACTGTCTCTGAGATTATTGCCAGTGGCGTTATTCCTGCCGCTATCGAAATGATGGATCAGCTCATTTTGCAGGCAGTCGAAGCGGATACACACGCTGGCTATCCCATGGATGCAGCCGCGGTGCTGCTGATGGAGACCGAAGGAGTACATGACAGCGTCGCCGAACAGGTCGCGCAAATTGAGGCAGTCTGCCACAAGCACCATGCTCGTGCTGTACGCATCGCTGCTAACGAGACGGAACGCCAATTATTTTGGGCTGGTCGTAAGAACGCCTTTGGTGCCGTTGGGCGCATTAGCCCTGAATTTTATGTGCAAGATGGTGTCGTACCGCGCACACGCCTCCCATATGTGCTAGGACGCGTCAGTGAAATCTGCGCGAGCTATGGCTTGCGGGTAGGAAACGTCTTCCATGCGGGAGATGGCAACTTGCACCCCTTAATCCTGTTCGATTCACAAAAGCCCGGAGAAGTTGACCGGGTACGCAAGGCGGGGCACGAAATCCTGGCGGTCTGCGCTGAGGTAGGGGGAACTATTACAGGCGAACATGGCGTTGGGATAGAGAAACAAGAGGAGATGGCACTGATCTTCAACGAGGTCGATCTGCGGGTGATGCAAAAAGTGCGTGAGGCCTGGAATCCCCTCCAACTTTTCAATCCTGGCAAACTCTTTCCGATGCCTGGACGTTGTGCCGATATGAAACAATTGTAACATTGTCAGCAGCAGAGATAGTGAGACCATCATGGATGAGATCGAAACTTTTAGCACGGCTCTACAACAATATATGCCAAAGCTCCAGATAACGAACGTAGCCGACGATTTGCGCAATTACGCAGTTGATGGTCTATTACCTCGTGTTGTTGCAACGCCTACCACTGTGGAGCAGGTGGCGCAGATTGTGGCTTTAGCCAGTCAAAGTGGCTTCTCTCTGCTCACCAGAGGTGGTGGATCACGCATGAGTGTTGGTGGCCTACCTGAACGCATTGATGTGCTACTGGAAACAGCACAGTTAACACGATTGTTAGAGCACGAAGCCCCTGATCTCACCTGTCACATCGAGGCTGGGCTAACTCTGGTCGGGCTCCAAGCTCAGCTCGCCAGCAAAGGCCAATGGTTAGCCCTCGACCCACCAGATGCACAACAGGCCACATTAGGTGGTCTCCTGGCATCAAATGCTAGTGGCCCCAAAAGATTGCGCTACGGCTCTGCCCGTGACATGGTCATCGGCCTAAAGGTTGTGCAAGCCAATGGCGAAGTGGCACAAAGTGGTGGACGTGTTGTGAAAAATGTGGCTGGCTACGACCTGAATAAGCTGTATATTGGTTCGCTTGGCACGCTTGGCGTCATTGTCGAAGCAAATTTCAAACTGCAACCCCTACCGCAGGCCGAACGTACACTATTGCTCACCTACACCAATGCGACAGACGCCATGGAGACGGTGATTGGGGTTCTCGGCTCCTTAATGACGCCCAGTGCCATGGAACTTATCGACGCAGGAGCTGCCAGTGATATGAGTGACTTTTTCGGTATCTCCTTGCCTACTAACGGCTACACACTCGCCATTAATTTTGAAGGCAGCCCAACAACCATTGATCGACAAATCGATGAAACGCGCTTGTTGGCTCGCAAACATGGTGTGCTGATGGGTGATGATCTAGAAGGAGAAGCGCAAACGCTCTTTTGGGAGGCCGTGCGCGAACATATGCAAGGTTCAGTAACCTGTAAAGTGGCGATCCTGGTATCGCAGGTTGCGCCCTATCTGGAGAAAGTGACCCATGTCTGCCGCCAGCATGACCTTGAAGCGGCGATTGTAGCGCACGCGGGGAACGGTATCCTCTTTATAGAACTACGCCCCAGCGATGCAACAGTTCGCCTTGTCGCAGCGATTAAGGCACTCCGTCAGCATGCCAGCGAGGCGCGCGGTAGTCTGGTGGTAGAACGTTGCCCTATTGAACTCAAACGGCAGGTCAATATATGGGGCGAACCAGGTTCCGATTTTTACCTGATGCAACGACTGAAAAATCAATTTGATCCAAAGGGAACGTTCGTGAAAGGGCGTTTTGTGGGGGGATTGTGATACAAAATTACTTGATTGTTACGGCGCACCCTGAATTCTTGGAAGCAAGTTTATTTGAACTCAAACGGCTTGATAAACGACTGACACAGGGCGAGTTGCTGGCTCCCGGCATTGCATTGTGTACGACACCTGATGTTACCGCGCTGATGCGCTTAACTGCCGAGCAGCATCCTATTTTTGTACGGCACTTGGCCCCAGTGCAAGCTATTGTGCCACTGCAAAATACCGAGCAGGATGTGAGTGAACTGGCAGTAACTGTTGCTAGCCTCCCCAGCTTTGACTATCTTGAACGAGGCCAACGCTTCGCCGTGCAAACGCGCATCATACAAGCCGAGGGGAGCGCGGTCAAACGACCATACAGTAGTGGAATGCTCAACCAAGCACTCGCGTCAGCCATTGTCGAGGAAACTGGGGCAGTCGAAGCCATCAAAAAACCGCAAATTGTTGTTTCATTACTCTGTGCAGGCGACAAAGCGTATCTGGGCATTTCGCTCGCCAAAGAGAATTTGAGTGCCTGGCCCGGAGGAGCACGCCATTACGCGCAGACACCTGAACAGATCAGCCGTGCGGAATTTAAACTCCTGGAAGCTCTAGAGGTATTTGGCGTAGAACTACCAGCACACGGGCGTGTGCTAGACCTGGGCGCGGCTCCCGGTGGTTGGGCGCGTCTACTGGTAGAAGCTGGATTGCAGGTGGTCGCGGTAGACCCGGCCAATCTCGATCCACGCGTCAAGCAGTTGCCCGGCCTGGAACATTTCCGAGGTTATGCAGAATTCTATCTGGAAGACGCAGTCAAAGCACGCCAACGCTTTGCTGTCATCGTTAACGATATGCGCATGGATGCACGAGATGCGGCTCGTTTGCTGGGTCTGGCCTCTCGCTGTTTACAAAGCGATGGCTTTGTGATTAGCGTTTTCAAGTTGCCACACGCCACACGCGATATTAACCCGCTGACGACTTTGCAGCACGCGCTGAGCCTCCTGGAGAAGAATTATGGCATCGTGCAGGCGCGGCAGCTTTTTCATAATCGCCAGGAAGTCACCGTTATCACCGCGAAGCCCCATCCAATGCGTGGGTGAGGCTGTGTATCGCTAGTAAGGAAGGTATGTATGTCGCTTGAAACACCAGATGCAAGGCCAGCAACACGGAAAATTACGCCGCCCAGTACAGGGCCATTACGCCGCCAAACGCATACTTATGACTTAATGCGGCAATGTATCCATTGTGGCTTTTGCCTGCCTACCTGCCCTACTTATGCTGTACTGGGTGTCGAAATGGACTCTCCGCGTGGACGTATTTACCAGATGCAGGCCGTTGCCGAAGGACGGTTAGAAATTTCATCCGATTTTATTGAGCATATGAATTGCTGTCTCGGTTGTCGTGCCTGTGAAACCGCCTGCCCTTCGGGAGTGCAATTTGGCAAGCTCATCGAAGCAGCCCGCGAACAGATACAAATAGAGGTACATTCACTCCCCTATCTTCTTGCTCAAGCTGATGAGGAAAGCAGGGAGTTGGAAAAGCCGATTGCTAAAGGCGATAGCGATTACCCGCTTCATACGCATCTACCAACATCTCCTTTCCTCGAGTCTTTTACTGAAAGGGTACTGCGTCGGTTCTTTTTTGATTTCATGTTGCCCTCGCGCCCTGTTACATCACTCGTCTTCGCGGGTTTAAAGCTTTATCAGCGCACGGGCTTACAGGGATTCGTACAACGCACAGGCTTATTAGATTTTGCCAATGCCCTGCCCACGCCATTACAGGGCAAAATCAAAACTCCTGAAGAACTCATGCCTGATGTTGGTGGTGATTTATTGCCGCATCCGTTGCCAGAAATCACGCCTGCGTTGGGAAAGAAACGCTATCGCGTTGGTTTTATCAGTGGCTGCATCATGGATCAAGTTTTCCGCGCTATCAACGAAGCAACGATCCGCGTGTTGGTCGCCAATGGCTGCGAAGTCATCACTCCAGCACAGCAGCAGTGTTGTGGCGCACTGCATGTTCATGCAGGGGAAGCTGATCGTGGGCGGCAATTGGCTCAGCGCAATATCGACGTATTCGAGCCATATGCGTGCGATGCCATCATTATTAACTCGGCGGGCTGCGGATCAAACCTCAAAGAATATGGGCACCTTTTGCGAGACGATCCTACCTACGCACAACGGGCGCAAGCATTCAGTGCGAAAGTAAAGGATATCACTGAATTCTTGACCAGCATTGCATGGAACAAAGAGTTGGGTGAAGTAACTCGGACCGTCGCCTATCACGATGCCTGCCACCTTGCCCACGGACAGAAGATTCGACAGCAGCCACGCCAACTGCTCCAGGCCATTCCAGGTATCACGCTGGTCAATCTTAAAGAAGCCGATTGGTGTTGCGGGAGTGCCGGTATTTATAACATCACGAACCAGGAAATGGCCTCGACTCTTTTACAGCGCAAGATGGACAACATTATTGCCTCAGGTGCCAGTGTTATCGCCACGGGCAATCCTGGCTGTATGATGCAGATCGCCCTTGGAGTACGTGAGCGCGGCCTGGAATTGGATGTTGTTCACCCAGTGCAGTTAATCGACGAGGCGTATCGTGCAGGTGGACTCTATCAAATACCGCTACCAGATAAAGCAAGAGGGTTGCGACAACAACGTTTGCTGCTCGGTGGGATCGGTATTAGTATTGGAGTGTTGGCTGGACTGCTGTTGCTGCGCAAGCGGCGACAGAGCTAAAAGTCTGTTTATCTTTATTTGACCGACCGCCTACGGCGGCCAAGGAGAGAGAGAGAACTAGGGCTGTGCCCTAGAACCCAGACAAGGGGTGCAACCCCTTGCATCTCTGCTCGCATGACAGGGAAAGCCAAGGAGACAAGGGGCGACCGCCCCTTGTCTCCTTGGCTTTCCCTGTAACATGGAGCCAAAACGCAAAACAGACGCACGGGGTGCGTCTGTTGGCTTGAACTGCCGACCGATGAAAAGGATATCCTCAATTTTGCCGAGACCACGAAGAGAAACAGCGGAGGGGTGCGATCACACCCACCCTTCACGGACTTCCTCCCTTGCCAAACCACGCATGTCGCGCGAGCATGGGCAAAAGAAACAAGCCGTACGATCATTAGGGCCAGTTAGCTCACCTGTTACCAGGCGTCCACTTCTGGTCTATCTACCAGGTCGTCTTCCTGGGATCTTGGTCTCACGATGGAGACGGGAAGA
>JBBQXY010000028.1:0-43398 GCA_038209195.1 Ktedonobacterales bacterium
CAGATAGCTCCGGCAACGAGAGAGACTGTGCGGTAGAATGCATGAGGAAGGCTCCTTTTTCTGCGATGATCAAAACTGGACAGTTCTATCTTAGCAGATGGAGGGGCCTTTGTCTCTCAGCAATAATTCACAGACCCTGAATTATGAAGCTAAATGCTTGACGTAATTTGTGCCACCTGTTATGCTAAGAGCATACGGTGCTGAAATGTGTGAGCAGGTATCTTGACAGGAACACTCCTTCTGAAGCTTTGGCAACAATAGGGCTTAGCTGTTCAAGAGACAGAAAATGAAAACTTCTTCATGAATATGCTGACACCAGACACCATGTGTGGTATGATAGCGACAGCATGGATAATTACCTGCTGTGGGGATGCGGATGCAGCGGCGGAGGCTCCCCCTCGGCTTACTTCTTCACCTATTCTTGCCGATGTGTAAGATGAGTGAATACTATCCTCCAAGGATAAGGAAGGAGGCGATTTCGTGGAAAACGCATTTCCTCGGTGTCGCAAATGTGGCGAAGGTGATCTGGTTCCGCTTTCGGATTTCGGTAGCCAGGGAGCTTCCATTGAGTACAAGGCCTGGGTCTGCACAAATCCCTCTTGCCTGTACAATATAAAGATCCGTAACGGCGATATCATTATTAACGAACCCATTAGTGACGGGTCACTTCATTCGTATCGTAGCGGGCGCCAGTAAGTTTGTAATCATCTGTGCAGTAAATTACAAATTTGTCAGCAACGACGATTGGAACGAGGAGGCAAAAGGCAAGAACTTGTTCCTTTTGCCTTTCGTCTTACAAAGAGGGAAAATCATCACTGATGTGAGAGTGGTGCATTGCCCTCTTTTTACAATGTCTGCAAGTAGTAATTGAGCAAGTGTGAGGATTTTGCAGGGCAGCTAGCTGCTCATCACTATTCCCGCCACCTGTTCACATAAAGGAGTCAATGCTAACGTGCTCAATCGATTCTTTGGGCAGAAACCTCAAGAAGAACCCAAAAAGGATTCAGTAGCTGCTCAGGAGCGCGTAGAGAGCGATTCCGTGTCCGAGCAACGCTTTAATCCATTTAAGAGCAGTTTGAGCCGCACCCGGCAGATCTTCAGCCGTATGGGTGATACGTTCAAACAAAATGATATCACTGACGACCTGTGGGACGAGCTAGAAGAAGCTCTCCTTGGTGCTGATGTTGGCCCCAGTACCAGTGAATGGTTGATTAGCCGTTTGCGTCAGCGTGCGACGGATGAGCATATGAAAACGGGAGCACAAGTGCAGCGTGCGCTCCGCGAAGAACTGGCCAAATTGCTCGGAAAACCATCCTCTTTAAACATTGCCACAGACTCTCCGCTCACTGTTATCCTGGTCATTGGCGTCAATGGGTCGGGGAAAACAACGAGCATAGCCAAAATGGCCTATCGCCTTACGAAGGAAAACCATAAAGTTATCCTCGCCGCCGCCGATACTTTCCGTGCCGCCGCCATCGACCAACTCAAAGTGTGGGGAGAACGTATTGGCGTCCCTGTGATCAGCCAGAGCCCCAACTCTGATCCCGGTGCGGTAGTCTATGATGCCATTCAAGCCGCCATGACCAGAGGGTGCGATATCTTGATCGTAGATACGGCAGGGCGTCTCCATACGAAATACAATCTGATGGAAGAGTTGAAGAAAATCAACAAAGTCATTCAGAAGTTCATTCCCAATGGCCCCCACGAGCTATTGATCGTGATGGATGCGACCACCGGACAGAATGCGCTGCTCCAAGCGCGTCAATTCGCCCTCGATATCGGCTTGAGCGGAGTGATTATCACCAAACTAGATAGCACAGCCAAAGGTGGTTTTGCCTTCGCCGTCGCCGATGATTTAAGAGTCCCCATCAAGTTTATCGGCACGGGAGAAAAAGTCGAGAATCTGGCACCTTTTGATCCGCAGAGTTTTGTGGCTGCGCTCTTTGCGCAAGACTGACGAGGAGGTAACCTATGGCCAAAGAAGCTGCAGTTCCCCCTACAGGGCAGACATCCTCGCGTAACCAGACCAAGCCCAACCGCCCTCTGATGGAAAATTTAGCGGTCAAATGCCCGAAGTGCAGAGAGATGCTGGTAGGCCGTGATTGGGAAAAGAATCTCAAGGTGTGTTCGCGCTGTGGCTTTCACTTCAAACTTTCCGCGTATGAACGTATCGACTTATTGGTCGATGCTGAGAGCTTCGTCGAAGTGGACGCCGACATCATCTCGGTTGACCCGCTCAATTTCGTGACCCGTTCACAATCCTACAAGAAAAAACTTGCTGAGGAACGTGAGAGCGTCAACATGAATGAGGCCGTGGTCATCGGTCATGCCACCATTGAGGAGCAACCGCTCGCACTAGCTATCATGGACTTTCGTTTTATCGGTGGCAGTATGGGCTCGGTGGTCGGCGAAAAAATTACCCGCGCCATAGAGCTGGCCATCGAGAAACGCATACCGGTATTGATCGCCTCGGCCTCAGGCGGTGCTCGTATGCAAGAGGGCATGTATTCCTTGATGCAGATGGCGAAGACTTCAGCGGCCCTGGCGAAACTAGGCGAAGCACGGCTGCCATTTTTTAGCCTGATAACCGATCCTACAACCGGTGGCGTAACAGCGAGTTTTGCGATGCTTGGCGACGTGATTATCGCCGAACCTGGAGCTTTGATCTGCTTCGCGGGACCGCGTGTTATCGAAGGCTCCATGCACATCAAACTGCCCGAAGGTTCAGTCTCATCTGAATTTGTGCTACAGCATGGTATGATTGATGCCGTAATCCATCGACGCGAATTACGATCGACACTGTCACGGCTGCTCCACCTCTATAGCAAAGCACCCGTTTTCAGCCCGTCAGAGGTTGAAACGGACAATGCACAGGCCGACGTGATGAATTAAAAGGGGAGGATAGGGCTATGGCTTACGACCTGGAATTTGAAAAGCCGCTGGCGGATTTGGAAAAAAAGATCAGCGGACTGCAACGGAAAGGTGAGCGTCTCAAGCCCGATGAGCATGCTCAATTGCAAGAAGCCGAGCGCGACCTGCGCCGCCGTACCCAGGAAATCTACAGCAATCTGACCGCGTGGCAGACTGTACTGGTAGCTCGTCATAAAGATCGACCATACTCTTTAGACTTGATCAAAATGATGTGCAATGATTTCTTTGAATTGCATGGAGACCGCGCCTTTGGTGATGACCGCGCTATTGTCGCCGGACCAGCAGAGCTCGATGGCAATACCGTCATGCTTATTTGCCACCAGAAGGGTCGCGACAACAAGGAAAAACAGCTTCGTAACCTGGGTATGCCGCACCCAGAAGGGTATCGCAAAGCCGTTCGTGCCATGCGCCAGGCCGAGCAATTTGGCTTTCCCATCATTTGTTTGATCGATACACCAGCAGCATTTCCTGGTTTAGACGCGGAAGAGCGCGGTCAGGGCGAAGCCATTGCCGCGAATCTGTATGTCATGCCACGTTTACGCGTACCAACGATTGCCGTGGTCATCGGCGAGGGAGGAAGTGGGGGGGCCTTAGCCATTAGCGTCGCCGACCGTATTTTGATGCTTGAGTTCAGTATTTATTCGGTCGCCCCCCCTGAGGCGGCGGCGAATATCATGTGGCGTGACACGGCCTTTGCACCCCAGGCGGCTGAAGCTATGCGCATCAGCGCACGAGAACTCAAAGAAAGTAACCTGGTAGATGCACTCATACCCGAACCGTTGGGCGGTGCCCATCGCAACTATCGCTTAACTGCTGATAATATTAAAGCAGCGTTGCTAGAGCAGTTAGCAGAGTTAAAACAATACCCCCTGGATGAACTGCTGGAAAATCGTTACCTGAAGTACAGAAACATTGGCAAATTCAGTCGTGCGGAAAAGTAAAACAGCGAAATTGAGGTGACATGAAATGGCCGCAGCTCAGACATGGCAGAGTATTTTACAGCAAGTGCTCAAAACGAACGGAGAACGCCAGCGTATGTCCACGGCCCTTGGGCTTTCCCCCATGACGCTCACACGCTGGGCCAGTGGAGAATCTAATCCGCAACGACCGCACATGGTTCGTTTAGTGCAGATAGTCCAACCGCAATACCGCGATGAACTCATCGAAGCTCTTGAAAAGGTCTATCCAGAGATTCATTCCTTACTGAAAGAAGAGACGCAAGACCATATCCCCGCTGATTTTTTCGCGGAGTTACTCAGTACGCGTACAACGACCATCGAGTCATTGCGCTTCTGGCGTATCAGTGATATGGTCTTAAAACAATTCCTTACCCAATTGGATCCCAATCAGCTTGGAATGTCGATTGGTATTGTACAGTGCATGCCGCCATCACCAAAGCATGGCAATAAAATTCGTTCGTTGCGCGAAAGAACTGGCAAGGGGACATTGCCCTGGACGGCTGACCTCGAACACATCGCACTTTTTCTTGGTATGGAATCACTTGGTGGTTACGCCTCAGAAGTGCGCCATATCGTCAATATCGACGATCTGACCAAGGACAAACTCCTCCCGGCCTATCAGTACGAATATGAAATCAGCGCGGCAGCTCACCCTATTATGTTCGGTGGACGCATTGCCGGTTGCCTTTCCGCGTCCAGCACACAGGTAGGGTATTTCACGCAGCAGCGACAATCATTGCTGATTGCCTTCAGTAATCTCGCTTCGCTGGCTTTCAATAATGATGATTTCTACGATCCGAAACTGATTCAGTTGCGCGTTATGCCTAAACCCGATTTTCAACGCCCCATTCTTGATGGGTTCCGACAACGAGTTTCACGCATCTTAACCACTGCCACGCATCAGCGCATTCGTATGACCAATCAAGAAGCCGAGAAAATCGCCTGGAGCGAAATCGAAGATGTACTGCTCACGCTCCCAGACGAAGCGTATGATCACTAGCCACGAATGCACAATAGTCATGCGTTTGATTTGTTATTCAATGCTATATTTGCGCATCAAATAACGCAACTGATCTACTTTTGCCAGACCAAGGAGTTCGATAGCCTGATTGCGATTATATTTGGCCTTTTGTAAGGCCCAGCGCACCAAGTACTGCTCGACGTGACCTGTAACCTCTTCTAAAGAGAAAGGCCCGACTGGACGAGCGTGTAACCATTGCTCCCAGGGGTCTTGCACACTGGTGCCTTTGTTGTCCATCTGTCCAGCTATTTCATGTGGCAAGTGGATCGGCAACAGTTCATCGCTATTGCTAAGAATCATAGCACGTTCGATGACGTTTTTTACTTCGCGCACATTGCCCGGCCAACTGTAGGCCAGCAAGAGGTGCTGCGCTTCTGGCGAAATGCGGCGCACATTTCGAACAAGCGACTTATTAAAATCCTCTACAAAACGTGAGGCAAAGAGCAAAATATCGCTCGGCCTCTCGCGTAGCGGTGGCAAGGGAATTTGCAATACGGCCAGGCGGTAAAACAAATCTGAACGAAAGGTGCCATCTTTCATCGCCTGTTCAAGATCGCGATTCGTAGCCGCTAGCACCCGCACATTGATCTTAACCTCCTTGTTACCACCAAGTCGAAAGAACGATTTTGTCTCTAACACACGCAATAGTTTCACTTGCATATCAAGTGGCATCTCGCCCACTTCATCAAGGAAGAGCGTTCCCCCTTCTGCCAGTTCTAAGAGACCGCGCTTCGATTTTTTTGCATCGGTAAAGGCATATTGTTCAAAACCAAAGAGTTCACTCTCCAGCAAATTATTGGCAATAGCAGCACAATTGAGAGGGTGGAAAGGACCAGAGGCACGAAGACTCTGGTCGTGTATGGCTCGCGCAACAACTTCTTTGCCCGTACCACTTTCGCCAGTAATCAAGACAGCGGCGGTGTCGCTCCGTGCCACGCGGGCCACCAGGTCAAATACCTCACGCATGCGCTCGCTATGTCCCACGATGTGATTAAAGTGGTAATTATCACTCCGCTCATGGCGCAATTGACGCAATTCACGGTACATCGCGCTCGTCTCTAGCCCACGCCGCACCACCAGTAATAACTCGTCCAGATCGAAGCCTTTCAAAAGATAATCCACTGCTCCCAGTTTCATAGCCGCCACGGCAGTTTGTACGTCGCCATAGGCTGTGAGCATCACTACCGGCAATTCCTGGTCAGTTTCACGGATACGCTCCAGGACTTCCAGACCGCTCATTTTCGGTAAGCGCAGATCAAGCAGAACGAGGTCAATAGTGTCTTTTTGGAGCACTTGCAAACCTGCCTCGCCATCTGCTACAGTTGCCACCTCGTACCCATGTTTCCTGAGATAGCGTGCAAACTGATGAGGAAGATGCGGCTCGTCATCGATGATGAGAATACTTAAACTCATATTTTTATTTTTCCCAGGTCTGTGAATGAGTGCCAGGGCGACCGCAAGGGTCGCCCCTACTATACACGCAATTCAAGTAGGACAAGCATCGTAGTATAGTAGGGGCGACCCTTGCGGTCGCCCTGGTAGCTACTGTTGCATTGCTGGCAATCATTCACAGACCCTGTATTTTCCCCTCTTCCATTGCCAGAGCAGACTACTACGCTCCTATTCAACTATTGGTAATCTCACCGAGAAAGTGGCCCCATGACCGGACTGGCTCTGCACCAGCAAATGGCCGTGGTGATCCTCCACCAAGCGACGGGTGATCGGCAAACCGAGACCGATACCATGGGCTTTGGTGGTAAAAAATGGTTGAAAAATACGTTTCAACTGCTCTGCGGTAATCCCTACACCCGTGTCACTTACCACTAATTCCAGCCAACGTTGCTGGCCTCGATAAATTCCAATGGGAGCACCAAATTCAATGGTTACCTCTTTTGCATGGCTTATAGGCAGGTGCATTTCTTTTTCCGTGTTTACAATCTGGCAAGACACGGAAAGCACACCACCTTCTGTCATCGCCTGGAGAGCGTTCGTAAAGAGATTAAAGAGTACCTGCTCCATCTGTGCGATGTCTACAAAAACTGAAGGAACATCCTGATAGAACCGCTGAATCGTCACGCCTAATTCAGCGCATCGTGGCTTCATCACCTTTAAGACATGCTCACTTAATTCTCTCAGATTACAATCGACGCAATGTAACTGGCGCGGCTTGGCGAAAAGCAGCAGATCACGCACGATCGCGTCAAGTCGTTCAACTTCCTTCAATACCACTGTTACCGATTCTTGCGCTTCATCATTGACCGAGGGCTTCCCAGCTTCTTGCGCGTACTGACCACTGCTTTCATCCGCTAAGTCGTCCTTCAACAATTGCATCGAGGTTTTGATGGACGCCAATGGGTTACGCACTTCATGGGCAACGCTGGCTGCCATTTCGCCCAATGATGCCAGACGATCTAGACGGCGTTTCTCCTCTTCCAGTTGTTGCATGACGTTGACATCATCCAAGACCTGGCGCAATAATTTCCGCGCTTCATTCCGCGCCTCAACCACCTCAGCCATCAAATGTATATTTTCGAGAGCCGCGCTGGCCTGGCTCACCAATACCTGCACTAAGACAAGTTCCTCACGACGCAATTTCCGCGCCTTATGATAGGCACCTACGACGATGCCGAGCACTTTCGAGGTCTGTATCCCCCGCTTCTCGTCAGATGTACGCGTTTTATGCAATCCATAGCTGCGATTATGTAAACTTGATTCGTTCATAACGAGAGGAATAGCGAAGAAAGTTTTGATGTTGTCTGGAAGATGAGGAAAATACTCCATCGCCAGGGCATCACCTGGACGTTCGATGATAAGCGGGGAACCCTGTCCACTCCCTGTCTGCACCCTGTCGGGGATGGCATGAGACTCACGTTGTTGGCTAAAATGAGCCAGCAACATTTCCTGCAAAACGGGAGAAATCCAAGGAACAGGAGTAGTGGGTGCAGTGGAAGTAATCAATGCGCAAAGATCGACCGCGGTTATTTCTTTTGTGCGTTGAGCAACGATACCGTAAATTCGTTCTGGCTCATAGCCTACACAGTGCAATTGGTCGGCGATACTATTGAGCAATGCTAGTTCATGAATGCGTTGCCGATCTCGCTCCAACAGGCGTGTATTCTCAAGCAGGAGCGCGACGACGCTCGCTACGGCCTCCAGAGTGGGTAGATCAGCTTCCGTCCAACTAGCCGCTCTGGCTGATTTTATGCCCACCGTTTGTTGCAAAGTATCAGTTATCGGGTGTCTCCGCTGCACGTGAGCTTCTTCCGCATTACGAAAAGCGACTAGGACGCCTATAGCCCGTTGGCGGTAGAGTAATGGCACGGCAACCAGCAATGGAGCAGCGTGTTCGGTAATTTTGAACGTAGCACGGCGTTCGCGCCAGGCAACGGCCTCTGGCATTGTGCCATTGAGATCAATAGGGTTAATATGAGCAACGGAAAGCAAAGCGGCAGACCAGCCGGGGATATCGTCAAATGAACCAGAGGAAAACTGCAAAGTTTCGCCAATACGCTGATAGAGCAGCACACAACGGCATCCTAACAGATGGGCTAAGCGCCGCGGAAGACTATCGCGTAGGGTACGATAATCAGTAATTGCGCTCCATTCGTCTAAAATGGTGCTAATCACTGCTGAGGTATCCAATACAGGAGGTACTTTCAATTGCTCCACATCCATCACGCATATCCCCCCACACCAGCAAAATCTAAGCATTCTATCTCTGCCGTGTACTATAGCAGATCACACAGTGTTTTGCACGTAAAGTGGAGGTATATGAAAAAATTGTCATATTGGATGCACTAAAGGCTCATGCAAACGTCTATGCTCAACAATGATGCATTTGTGCGGAAGAACATAATACACTACAATAATTGGAGAGCGACTTATCCTCGCTCCACTACTACACACAAAAAGAGAGGTGCAACCCGGATGCAACCTACCAATAAACCACAAGAGCCTTCCCCAGATAGAGCAAATATTTCCCACAAAGCTCTACCTGCTCATGAGCGTCACAACGATATGGTTCCACGTTGGGCCGCCGCTATCGGAACATTAGCCATCGGTTTTCTTTATCTTGCCTTGCCGCAACAACTCACCTTCGGCCCAAGCTGGTTGCTCTTGGCCCTCGAAATTGTGCTACTCTTGCCATTGATCTACTCGTGGACAACACAACGTCCTTTGCAACATATCACTACGCGTATTTTAACGCTTATCATACTTGGCGTAGTCACGTTGGGTCTGGCAGGTAGTATTGCACTGCTCATTTATACTCTTCCAGGAAATAAACAGGCCAGCATCTTACTGCGTTCCGCTGGTTTGCTCTGGGGTAGCAATATACTGGTCTTTGCTTTGTGGTATTGGGAAATCGATGGTGGTGGTCCTCACAAACGGCGCTTATCAGGCCACAAAGCGGCTGACCTGATGTTTCCCCAGCAGGTGGATGGCAATACAACTGGATGGGTCGCGACTTTTATTGATTATCTCTTTGTTGCCTTTACCGGCGCAACGGCCCTCAGCCCTACTGATACCTATCCGTTAACGCAGCAAGCGAAAATGCTGATGATGATTGAAGCCATCTTCTCGCTGATTATCATCGTGCTTCTGGCCGCACGTGCGGTCAATATCCTTGGCTGATGAGTGCAGCTTTTAGCACTGTTTATAGCACAGCTCATATGACAAATGTCATTCCTATCTCATGAGAGTTTTCACTACCGCGCAGTCAGCTTCGACTGTATACTTAGCACATAAGAAGTGAGACGACCAGGGCGACCGCAAGGATCGCCCCTACTATACTACACTACCTGTTATGCACGTTATTCGTGTATAGTAGGGGCGCACCCTTGCGGTCGCCCTGGTAATCATTCACAAGCCCTTTGCAATCTGCCAGGTTGCTGGCTTAAAGATGCACCACCATTGTAGAATGGAGCCAAAAGCGGAAACGAGGATACCATCGATGAGAGATGCACATGTAGCAAGCGCAACCTTGCCCGCCAAAGGCCGCACCCCTTACCTCGTGTGGTCAATTTGGGTGGTATGGCTACCCCTTTCTATTCCTACCCTCGTACAATTCTTACAGATGCATCCCACTTTACCGCGTCTCATTGCTACGATGACCTTTGTTGCCCTTTTCTTCGGTATCTACCTCTGGGCAGCATTGCGTCGCGCACGAGGAATTGTTGCTGGGTCACCACCAAAATACGCGGATATAACGGTATGGTTGCTGATCGCTGCCTTGCTGGCGATAAATATTATCATCATGCTACTGGGAGGCAATGAATGGTTCGGATTGTTCTACTATATCAGTGGCTACGTGGGAGGAAGCCTCACCATCCGCCGCTCAATCCTGGCCGCCGTCGTGCTCACACTGATTTCCGGCTTACTTGGTTTGCTCTCCGGTCTCGGCTGGTTCGCTATTGTGCAATCGGCTGTTTTCATCCCAGCCATTGTTTTCATTACACAAAGTGTGTTATGGTCGATTAAGACAAATTGGGAACTGCGGGCCGCACGTGAAGAGATTGCGCGCTTAGCGGTAATGACAGAACGGCTGCGCATTGCACGCGACCTGCATGACCTGCTGGGACACAATCTTTCACTTATCGCGCTCAAAAGCGAGCTTGCCGGACGCCTGATAGGTCCTGCGCCAGAACGAGCGGCTATCGAGATCGGCGACGTTGAGAAAGTGGCACGCACCACGCTCCAGGAGGTACGAGAAGCCGTGAGTAACTACCGCCGACCTACTCTCTTGAGCGAACTGCACGCAGCACAAGAAATATTAGTCGCGGCAGGTATCGCCTATCACCACAACAGCGAAGATAGCGTCATAGATACATTGCCCACCACCGTCGAGTCTGTACTCGCGTGGGCTGTGCGCGAGGGCGTCACCAATGTTATTCGGCACAGTCGTGCGCATGAATGTACAATACGAGTGGGGCAGAACACGCATGATACCTGGGTCGAAGTTATTGACGATGGTAATGGCAGCATGAACACTTTGCCCAACACTGACAATGGCGGCAATGGACTGCGTGGGCTTAGCGAACGCGTAGAAGCCCTGGGGGGAAGATGCAAGACAACGCGCCCAGCCAAAGGAGGTTTCCGCCTCTCCGTTTCCGTACCTCATATACAGCGAAACAACGACGCGGAGCAGCCCAATAGAGCTTCACAGATAGTCCCATTACAGCAACCGACCACGTTAGAGCGTGCTGATAGCAACGGACAGAGGAGTACACAGCCATGATTCGAGTATTGTTGGCAGAGGACCAGGCCATGGTACGAGGCGCACTGGCAGCCTTGCTCACCTTAGAAGGCGATATCGAGGTTATCGCTGAAGTTGGCAGCGGGGACGCGGTGGTTCCAACCGCACTTTCGACGCATCCAGACGTGGCATTATTGGATATAGAAATGCCCGGCTGCGATGGCATCACCGCTGCTGCTGCCCTCCACGAAAAACTTCCGTCGTGCCGCATCCTTATTCTGACCACCTTTGGTCGTCCGGGCTATTTGCGCAAGGCGATGGAGAGTGGCGTTGTCGGTTTCCTCCTCAAAGATGCTCCCGCGACCCAGCTTGCAACCGCCATTCGGCGTGCTGTCGCCGGCGAGCGCGTCGTCGATCCGACGCTTGCTATGTCCGCGCTCAGCGAAGGCAATAACCCCCTCACCGAGCGGGAACGTGCCGTATTGGCAGCCGCTACCCGTGGGGCCAGTATCGCGGAGATCGCTACATCACTCTTTCTCTCCGAAGGCACCGTCCGCAACTACCTCTCGGTAGCCATCCAGAAAATGGGCGTACACAACCGCATCGAGGCCGCACACATCGCCGAGCAGAAGGGTTGGCTCTAACATGCTCACCTTTTCCTTGTTCAGGCTAACATTTGTCTTCACAGCCGATAGGTGACTTCTGTCCCCTCATTTTCCCCACTTCTCTTGAGCATGCTTTTCTCTGGAATAGTGGTTGCCACCTCACGTCCATTCTTAAAAACATGCAGACGGGCAGGCACGAGGCGCAGGGCCTCGAAAGCCGAGGGCGCATCGAGTACCAGGAAATTCGCGGACTTGCCCTCTTCGATGCCATAGCTGTCCTGGATGCGCAAGGCTTTTGCCGCGTTGCCAGTAATCAAATCCAGCACGTCGTTGATCTCTTCGTAGCCGCTCATATGGCAGAGGAAGAGGGCTAATTGCGCGGCAGCCAGCATATCGCCCTTGCCCAGCGGAAACCAGGGGTCCATGATGGAGTCGTGACCCAGGGCCACGTTCACCCCAGCCGCCAGGAGTTCCTTCACACGGGTAATACCACGCCGTTTGGGATACGTATCGAAGCGGCCCTGCAAAACCACGTTATCAAACGGATTGGCAATAACGTTCATCTGCGCACGAGCCAACAGACGAATGAGTTTGAAGGCATACGCATTATCATACGAGTGCATTGCCGTACAATGGCTCGCCGTGACGCGTCCCTGCCAGCTCTGTTCAATCGTATCAGCCGCCATTACCTCGGTAAAGCGTGAAAGCGGATCATCGGTTTCATCGCAGTGACAGTCTATGTCACGGTTAAACTCTTTGGCGAGGTCAAAGGTATAGTGAACACTTTCGACACCCATGTCGCGTGTCATCTCGTAGTGCGGGATGCCACCAACAATATCACAACCCAATTGCATCGCTTCGCGCAACAGTTCGCGCCCATGGGGGAACGAAAGGATACCATCCTGGGGAAAGGCAACCAGTTGCAGGTCACAGATATCGCGCACCTCTTCGCGCACTTCGATCAGCGCACGAAGGGCCGTCAGGCTGGGATCGCACACATCTACATGGCTGCGAATAAATAATGTCCCCTGGGCCACCTCCCACCGTATCTCTTCTAAAACACGCCGCTTGACATCCTCGCGACTCAAGCTGGGCTTGCGCTCGCTCCAAATCTGGATACCTTCCAGCAACGTGCCAGTCGTATTGTAGCGCGGTTGACCGACGGTGAGAACGGCATCCAGATGGACATGGGCATCAATAAACGGCGGCACGACGAGCCGACCAGCCACATCTAACACTCGTTGCGCACTATGAGCAGAAAGGTCAGAGGCTACACTGACAAAATGTCCATCCTGTACCGCGATATCGACCAGTCCCTCACGCCTATGCAGTTGAGCATGGCGGATAATGAGATCATACTGCATACAATATTCCTTCTACCGAGGCAACCTCAAGGATCACTACATCGCAAATACACTGTAGGGGCCGGTTTACCGCGCCCACTGCCGCACCCTGCCTGGGAGGCAGGTAATAATCGGCCCGTCCGTGGTAAACTAGCCCCTACATGCATTCGCGATGGATGCCACATTCTTGAAATGTAGTGATCGCAAAAATTGCCTTGGATACTTTCTAAATCCCAGCTTTTATCAGGCTGCTACTTTTTCTCGCTCACGCCCCGAATTCAGTTCGATACGTCGCAAGATGAAGTAAGAGATAGCGGCAAAGATGACGCCAAGCTCAAAGCCAATATCCATACCATAAGGAGGATTGAACAGACCAGCAATAGGGCCAACAAAGTAGACCTGCGCTGCGCCCAGGTACACGCCAACCAGCCCTATAGCCAAAGAAACGATGGCGGCCCAACCTATTGGCAGTCGAGAGGGCGTATTCCAATCATTGACATTGTACTGACCACGTCTGAAGACAAAATGTTCCAGGATCAGGATGATGGACCAAGGGCCAAGCCAGTACGCAATGAGCAGCAGAAAATTAGAAAGTGTCTCATTAAAGTTGGAAGCAGCGGGAATAGCAATGGCGATGTAGACAATAGCCCCAATCAGCGTCCAGATGGCACGATTGACCCGTTGGAACGCTTTGCCAAGCACTTGCATGGAGAGGCCAAGGCTATAATCGTTGGGAATGTTGTTGGCGATGACGCTCAAGGCCAGCAACAGTAGAAGGATGTTGCTAAAACCGCCCAGCGGTTTGAGAATGTAAGCCAGCAGATCGCCGCCACCAAGAAACGCCGTCGCTTTAGACGCAGCCGTCACCGTAGTGAAGAGCAGGCCCAACGTTTCCAGCAGAACACAGGGAATGATGACACCCAGGAAAGTGAGCCAGAAGACCCGACTCGATGACGTATTCTCTGGTTGGTTGACGTTGTAGTCAGCAGCGTATGAACTCCAACCAGTGGCAAAGCCAAAGACTGCGCCACCAAAGCTGAGCAATGAAGCCACTTCTATCACTCCCGATGTTGCTGATGATGCCACAATAGAAAAGTGTGGAGCGGCCACAATAGTCATGATGACAAAAATGATAGCCATGGGGATCCAGGCAATGCGCTCATAGCGATGCACATACCTGTAGCCATAAATGCTGACCACGGTCGTGAGTATGGCAATGATGATAATACCGGCCCAGCGCGGAACGGCCCCATTGGTTATGTTTGCCACCAACTGGCCCCCGACAATAACGTTTACGGCAGACCAGCCAATACAGGCTGCGACGTTAAAGATGGCCATAATGATAGCACCAACCCAGCCAAAGGAGAAACGAGAGATCGTCATCTGACGTAACCCCAGTTTCGGGCCAAGCGTGGAGAAAAAAGCTACGGGCAAGATACCCAGTATGTTGAAGACGACGATCACACCGAAGGCATCCCAGAAGCCGAGTCCAAAGATTGGAATGGCTAATGCGCCCAGTGCAACGGTGGAGATAACTAAATTGGCGGAGAGCCACATGGTGAAGTTGTCGAAAATACGTACATGAGTGCGTGTAGTAGGCGAGACACGTTCAATACCGTGTGTCTCAAGACCTGTTTCTTCGGGAATAGTGACGACATCAGTAGCCATTCTTTGCCCTTTCTGAAAAAACTAATGAACATTTGCTTACATGAGGTGCAAATGTCAGTTGAACTCTACCCGATGGAGTAGCTGAAACTGCGAAGTCCTCCCTTCTGCATACTGTCTAAATTGACCGATAAAAGACGCTCTACTATATCATACCCTATCTCTGCTCTACTTATCAAATGGAGATGGACATCTCTTGCTTAGCTAAGAATGCAGAGAATGGCAACTCTGGTTGATCAAAATATACAAACATCTTCAAGTTACGTCAAGTATACCAGAATCACCGCAAACTTGCTAGAGCTTTATCAAACTTAATATGCAAGCGGGGATGCAAGGGGCCGCGCCCCTTGACCGGGTTCTAGGGCGCAGCCCTAGTTCTCCCCATTCCCCTGCCGCCGCAGGCGGCATTGCAAATGAAGGCGGTCAGAGCAATAGTGAAAAGCGTAAAAATCAGGCAGATAAATTACGAATAACCCATGAAAATTTATTGAATTCTAGCAAATCGTATCATTTAGCGCGAAAAAGCTACTGAATTAGCAACCATGTGGCTAAACACTAGACTATACCGTTCTAAATATGTACAATGGGACATATATACATATCGTACATACATTGGGGCTGACAACACACACAGCGTTCACATTTCTGTTAGCCCTGACAACGATTTTTCGGCACCATTCTTAGTATCTTTAGGAGGTTCGCATGTCTTCTACACATTCCCACAGCCCCCACGGCATCTTTCCCACTGCAAATGACGGCAATACAGCCGCTACGGATGCATCTGAGCCATCAGGTAAAGAAAATGAAGACGTGCTGCGTCATGCTCTCGCGACCAGTCGAGCAGAGAATGAACTGCTGAATGAGGTTATTTCCACGATTGGCTCGACGCTGAACCTCGACGAAGTGCTGCGTCACCTGGTGGATATCCTTGTACGGGCCGTATCGTGCCACGCCGCGTTCATCTATCTCTATAACAAAGAGAAAGATCGTCTTGTGCTGGCCAGTACCAGCGAACAGTACCAACACCTTGTTGGCAAGATCGAGATGGCACTCGGCGAAGGGATCACGGGCTGGGTTGCATTGACGCTAAAACCAGTGATATTAAAAGACGAGGCGATGGAAGACCCACGCTTCCGCTACTTCCCAGAACTGGAAGAAGAGAAATTTCAATCGACAATGACCGTGCCCATCCTCGGTAAAGATCGGCACCTGATTGGCATTATTACCATGCATACCGTCGCACCTTACGAATTCACTGCCAATCATCAGGCCTTTGTGAGCAATACCGCAACGCTAGCCGCCTCGGCTATTGAAAATGCTCAACTGTACGAAAATACACAGCACAAGCTCAGCATATTGACATCGCTCTCTGTCCTGAGCCAGACCATTAGTTCGGGGCTGTATCTGGACGATATGCTACGCTCCCTGGCAACAATGACCATGCAAATTATGGAGGTTGATCTCTGTGTCATCATGCTCGTCGACCAGGCTGGCAGTCGCTTGACCGTACGCGCATCTTCGCCAAATCTCAATGACCGCGCATTGAACTTCCAGCCGATAGATGTCGATCGCAATTCCTGGGAAAAGCTCCGCGAAATCAACGAGGTGTCCTTTCCAGTAGACAAAGCTCGCGACCCGTTGGTCGAAAAACCTCTTCACGCGTTTGAACGATTGAATCCATTGAAGGACCCGCAGTACAAAGCATTGCTCTCCGCACCATTGATTGCTGGGACGGAAAACCTCGGTTTGCTGAACTGCTACTCCAGTAAAACCCGTCGCTTCACAACCGAGGACCACACATTGCTCAGCACGATTGCGAACCAGGCGGCAATGGCGATTAAAAATAGTCACCTCATTGACCTGCTGGCCCAGAAGAACATCGTGAAGGGATTTTTCGATGATCTGATGTATGGCGCTTATGACACAGAAGATTCTTTGCGCCAGCGAGCAAACTTCCTGGGCTGTGACTTGACTAAACCTCAGGTGGTTGCCATGATTGAATTTTCGCAGCTTCCTGCTGCAAAAGAAGAGAAAGATGGCTACCCATCTACGGGGCCACTGGGAGTTACCGCGCCACTGCAAACAGATGAGGAACGCTTGTCCGCCTATAAGCGCAACAGTGCGCTGCTGCGTCGGCGCATTCAGGATAGCTACCCTGGTTCGATCATGCACGAACAAGAGAACTTGCTGACCTGCATTCTCTGTCTGAGCAAGGACCCTTCCACAGCACGGCTAAAAACGTGGTTGCGTGATCTGGCGCGACAGATGCGTAGCGAGCAAACTATTCGCCTGGCCGTTGGGGTTGGCAACGCTTGTCAAGGGATCGGCGATTATCGCCGTGGTTTCGCGGAGGCCAGCGAAGCCCTGCAAATGGGACAAAACCTGCATAGCGATGGGGGAGTGACCCACTTTAATGACCTGGGAGTCTATCGCTACCTCTACAAAATTGCGCGCATGGACGATCTACGCGATATGTATCAAGATCAGGTGGCCCAAATCGCCAGCTACGATCACCGTAAAGGCACTGATCTGCTTGATACCCTGGAGACCTATCTAGAATGTGCAGGCAACCTGACAAAAACCTCCAACCGCCTGTTCGTACACCGCAACACGTTGATCCAACGCCTCGACCGCCTTCAGTCGCTCTGCGAAATCGACATGCAAGAACGCAGTAACTGGCTCACCCTCCAAGTTGCCATCAAAGTCTACAAGTTACGTTCTAACGGAACATCGTGATTTAAGAACACTCTTCATCGCCACATGTACATGTTTCGCCGGTGCGGGCTTCGTGGAGGGCTTCACGCCCCTCATTGACAATAAAGTAGACGAGGACGAGAGCGGCGAGGGGATCGGCCCACCACCAACCAAAGAAGGTGTTGAGCAGGAGGCCAAGCAGGAGCGTGATGGACATATAGGCGCAGGTCACGCTGCACATAGCATCAGCTTTTAAAGCGGCACTGCCAATGTGTTTCGCCACACGCAGCTTGCCCTGCCAGAGGAGCGGCATGACGATTGCCGCCGCAATAGCAAGACCAATGCCCCACCAGGACGGCTGCGAACGGCTTTGTGTCAGCAATGAAAAGGCACTATCAGCCACGATATAGAGGGCAAGGACAAAAAGACTGATGGCAGTTACCCACGCGGCCCGGCGTTCGGCCTGTTCTATAGCCGTGAGGGTCCCACCGCGCTGCTCCACAAGCAAACGCCACAAGAGGATGCCACCGGTGACAAGTTCAATAATACTATCAATGCCAAAGCCTTGTAGAGAAACGCTGTGGGTAGCAAAACCTGTGCTAAGAGCGATACTGGCCTCGATTACCATCCAGAACAAGGTCACTAATTCAATCGCCACCCCGAGGCGCAATTGTTTCGCACGCTCTGTGGCAAAACCAGAGACGGTATCCTTCGCTATCTTCACTTGTTGGGCCATCGCAACGCTCCTACTCTAATGCGGCCTGAGACACAACATCACCCTCTCTGTTCTGAGAGCGATACCACTCGAACAAGGTCATTAACACGGTCATGATCAGCATTGCATTTCTGATTGACGGTCTCCATACAGCAGTAAAGCCCATCTATATCACAGCAGGTTTCCTGGTGTTCGCCACATTCAAATTGGATTGTTGTGTGACCGATACGATACTTGCTGTGCAACATCGTCGTCAAGGATTGTAATATGGGCGAGCTATCCCTAAAGGTAAGATCGTCAATCAGCGTGTGGCACGAAAGGGCATACATGCCACTGGCAATGCACCAAACATGGAGGTCATGGACATCGCGCACACCCTCGATACTTTTCATATCCTTGACCAGATCGACCATCGAGACCTCTCTGGGTACAGATTCCAGCAGGATATCGGTCGTCTCACGTAGAATGCGCCACGCTCCAATGGCAATCAGCACTGCAATTGCGACGGAAAGGAGCGGGTCTACCAGCGTCCATTTCGTCAGCACAATGACGATGCCAGCGACGATAACACCGACAGAGGCAGCAACATCGCCAAACACATGCAAGCTCGCAGCACGGACATTGAGGTTATGGCCCTCTTTCTTTAAACCAAAACCGATAAAGAGGTTGACGGCAATACCAATACCCGCGGCAAGGAACATAATGAGCGGCTGCACTGGCTCTGGATGCTGAAAACGTTGAATGGCCTCCCAGGTTATAGCGATGGCGATCACTATCAAGGAGACAGCGTTGATGAGGGCAGCCAGAATGCCCACGCGATGATAGCCAAATGTATTGCGAGCGTTGGCTGGTCGCTCAGCTTGAGCGGTGGCAAACCAGGCCAAGCCAAGGGCGAAGATGTCAGTCACTACATGGCCTGCGTCCGAGAGCAAGGCCAAGGAGTTGGCCATGATCCCACCCAGCAGTTCAGCGGCAAGGATGATCAGCGTCAAGAAGAAAGCAGCGCGCAACGTTTGTTTGGCCATGCCATGGGTATGATTATGCGTATGACCGGAATGCTCGTGACTCATGCTGGCACCTGCGCCTCTCTATTCACCTCTTGCAGCGTGGGTTCATTGGTATGGGTGAGCCCCAACTCAAGCAATTGGCGAATATGTTCATCAACCAGGCGATAGTACACTACTCGTCCAACTTTACGCATTGCCACCACCTTTTGATTACGCATCACGCGCAATTGATGAGATATGGTGGTATCGTCACGTCCAAGACCAGTAGCCAGGTCGCAAACACACAATTCTCCGCTGGGAGCGCGCAGCAATGCATAGAGCATCTGCAAGCGCGTAGGATCGCTCAAAACGGCAAAAAGAGCAGCAAGTCGTGTTGCACTGCCATGGTTTAAATGGTTTTGCCGCACGGCGAGCATATGTTCCGCGTGAATGACACGCTCCTGGCACCTATCATTTTCAGAGGCAAGAACGCTTTTGGGTGCAATGAATTGCCTACCTACAGATCGAGCAGCCATAACAATATCTTCTTTCTCTTGCATATCTGCACATGTATGCAACTATTAATAGTATAGCCCAAACAAGCATAATTAACAAGTCTCGGTAGTATATAATCGGCATCTTCTTCCTTGCAACTCACCCTTTCACATGCTAGACTTAAGCGTGTCTCAATCATTACTACCGACAACAACCGACATGTGGTTGCAAAGGCTACGCCCTCGACTGATACTACTTTATGTAGTAGTGGCACTGACGCTGCTCGTTTTGAGTGTCAGTGGGCACATCCGCTTACTGGGCGACGTTGGCAAAACCTTTGGCGGCTTTTTTTGGGCCATCGACACGGATGGACAGGTAGTTGTTGTCTCCACACTCCCCGAGTCGGCTTCATTTGGCGCATCCACCAGTTCTATCAGCAATTCCGTTACGATTGTTGGCGTGAAGGTTAGCGACAGCACAGGACAGGTGCGCTGGGACTGGCAACAGAATAAGCAGCAACAAGGAACAGTACCGTTAGAAGAGGCCTATTTGCACGCCAATGTGGGCGATGCAGTGACGTATACCATCAGACATAGCAATGCTACAGAGAATTACACAGCATTACCCGCGCTGACATTCAGCTTTGCAATGTGGTTACAAAATTATGGCCTGGCGCTGCTCGCTGGTCTCAGTTGGCTCCTCGTGGGAACTGTCCTCCTTGTCAGAGCAAAGGATTGGACGGGCGCGGTCGAGGGTATGACACTCCTACCGCCAGCGATGCTCTTTCTACTCTATAGTCATTGGGGCAACGTGCAAACGGCTTATCCCGCGGATATCGTTTTTCAATTGCTCTGGGTGCCATCATTTGCGCTATTGGGCGCGGCTTTTATTCACCTGAGCGTGACCTATCGCCCGGAAGTTTTGCTTACCCCTCATCGTCCACGCTGGTTAACAGACGGCTTACCCTATCTGCCACTGATCGCGCTAATCGCCTTTGAATGGAGTTCGCTGCTCCTCTTTGGCAAAGTTGCGGCCCGCCCCCATTTCATCATCTCGCTCGGCTACGCGGCTTTTGGGGGCATGTTGAGTTTTGGCATTGGCATTATCTCGTTGCTGCGCGTGCTGCGTATTCTGCCAGGGAAGCAGATACCGGAGAATGTGCGCCATCGCCTCGGTGATCTCTTAACGCTGTGGTTCGGTGGCATCGGCTTAGGCTTTTGCCTGGGCGTCCTCCCCATCCTCCTGAATGGACATCCACTGTTGCCGCTACAACTCTTCTACGTGCTGGCTATCGTCTACCCATTTTTGCTGCTCTATGCCATCCGCTCCTTGCGTTTAATTGATCGCTTACAAGTTACCCTAGAGCAGCGCGAGGAGGCCTTGCGAGAACAGCAAAAAACGGCAGAAGCTTTGCGCCTGACGAATGCCGAACTCACCCAAGCCACCTCACTGTTGCTCTCTGCCGATGCCCATTTGCGCTCCGTACTTTCACAACGTATCCACGACCAGCCAAAACAACAAGCATTACGCATGCGCACGATCTTAGGTCATTGGCAACTCAAATTGAAAAGAGAGGCGGTAGATGATCCTTCCGGCAAGGTTCCGGCTCAACCGATCATCGAAACACTAGAGAAGGTGCGCAAGATTAGCGAGGAGATGGAGAGCGATCTGCGCGGTCTGCAACTACTGGTTGAGGATGCCTACCAGCGGCGTAGTCTGGGTCTGAGACTGCACCTGGAAAAACTGATTAAGGAGGATTTGCCCGCTCTTCAACCAGAGTCACAGTTGAAAGTGAAACCCGACCTCCGCGCCCTGGATGCACTTACCGGCGATCTGGAACTGACAGAAGAGGGGACAAAGATGGCAGAGGCGATTTCCTATACGGTCACACAGTCCTTGCTGAACGTCTACAATCACGCGGAAGCCAGCTATGCTACCGTGCAAACAGTATGCAAAAATAACTTTATCGAGGTCAGTATTACGGATGATGGACAAGGGTTTGATACCAGTAGTATTGCTCCAGAGAAAACGAGTTTGTTCAAGGCTAAAATGAAAGCCCGTGAGGCAGGCGGTATAGTCTCCGTGCAATCGATCCCTCGCCCACGGGACGATCATGGCACAACGGTTCTCTTACGCCTACCCATTCCCCACGTTCAGCGACAAGCTATCTCCAGCCCACTGCCGGAATTGCCCCTATATAAAGGCCCAATCTAAAGCAATTACATCACTACATTGGGCGCAAACCGACGTAGGCCTCGTAGGCATGCGCTAGTAGCACGCGCCGACCTGGGTCGCTGGGAGAACCGTCAATGGCAAAGAAGGTATAGAGTTCACTGACGAGGTTTTCCAGTGGCCCCATGTTTGGCGCACCTTTGCTATTGAGAAAGCCCATGCGTAACGCAACATCATCATTGCTCAGTCCGCTAGCAATGAGCGCGGCGCATTCTTCCTGGCGCGGCGTGAGACGTTGCCCGCGCAATTTCTTGAGCAGATAATTCAATACCTCTGGGTCAATGTAAGTCTCTTGGCGATCAATTACCGTGTGCGCGATATGCTCAAGATAGGCAGGCTCGATATTGTTGAACAAGGCATAGCCATGCAAGCCCGGCTGTTTGCCATAACGTTTACTGGCACTGCGTGGTGTGCCGCGCCGGGTATACTCGTGCCGAAAAACCTCAGCTGCCAATGTCCAACTGGGGTCTTGCGTATAGACCACGACGCGCATGTCAGGAGCTATCTCTAAAAGGGCGCGTCCCAGTTCAACGCCATTGTCATTGCCCAGGCGTAAGTCAGAAAGCACGAGCCAGCCCACGAGCGTTGGATTCTCAACGTGCTCCTCGCTGAGTGCTTCTACAAGGCGGATGGTGCTGACCGCATCGCCCGTTTGTGCGTGCAAGCGCAGTTGCGGCGTTTCCTCCACGAACTCACATACGCCGCGTCGCTTGATGGGCGTGTCATCAATGACAATCGTTGGAATAGGCTTTTCTGTCAATGAAGAAGGTTCCATCCTTTTTCTTTCTTTACACAGCAAACAGGCTAACAGTGTGTGCTACTTAACCACCAAGGGCAATCACCAGGATACCTATGAATAGAATAGCGGCCCCAACCATACGCAACAAGCCCAATTTTTCGCCCAGCCATCGCCAACCCATAAAGGCGGCGAAGACAACACTGATCTCGCGAATAGCTCCGGCGTAGCTCACATGCGCAATAGCATACGATTGCAAAACGAGCATATAGGATGCCAGCATGAGTAAGCCCACCACTATGATACGCCACCAATTTGTATGCCACTCAGCCACAAATGCCTTCCGCCCAGAGCGCAAGAAAATAAAAGGGAAAATAAAGATAGTACTCAGGCCAATCACTACGACAGTATAGGGTGCAGGCTCAACCAGGTGGACAGCAGCTCCATCGATCACCGAATAAATGGAGATACAGAAGGCTACGCCGAGAGCCAGGCCAAGACCACTGGAACGCAGAGCAAGCATAGTGGTTGTCTTGCGCATGGACCACCATGTATTGCCTCCCACTATAACAAGACCACAGATGAGCAGAGCCACACCAAGCAGTCCCAATGGTCGCGGTCGCTCACCCAGAAAGAGCATCGCCCAGAGCACTAAAAAGGCCGGAGCCGCTCCGCGAGCCATCGGATAGACGAGCGAGAAATCGCCACTTTCATAAGCACGAGTCAGAACGATGTAATAGATACCCTCGACCGCGGCACTACTAAGAACATAAGGCCAGATCATGAGCGGAAATGGTCGGCTAAAGAGGAGGATAGGCGCGAAACAGACACTGCCAATCATCAGCCCCCACAGGGTAAATATCTGCTTCTCTCGTGCGCGTTTGACGAACAGGTTCCAACCCGCGTGCAGTACGGCGGCGACCAGGACCATTCCTAAAGCGAGAGGCGGCATAGACTAACGATCCTATACAGAAAAAACACAATCACATTGAACACGTTTAGGAAAGCAGATGGCTACCATTATAGCATAGTAGCTACGAAAAAAGTGGCACGACAGCCCCCACGAGGGCCGCATCACTGCCCAGGCGAGCCGATACGACCTCGACAATTTGGGGATTATCTGCCAGCGTTTGCGTTCTAAGAACGGTACGCACCTGTGAGAGCAAGAGGTCGTTGGTACTGAAAATACCCCCACCGATAATGAAGATGTTGGGGGCAAAGAGCGAAATATATTTAGCAGTGGCTGTCCCTAGCCAGCGACCAACTTCGCCATAGACTTGTAAAGCGACACTATCGCCCCGCACAGCTTCTTCCGCAAGCAACTGTAGGCTAAAATACTCGCGGTTTAGTAGCCGTTGGCGCAGACTTGTTTCCTCACCACGTTGCAGGGCCCGCTGTACCAACTTCTGCATAGCCTCCATGGAGACCAGCGTATTGATGCAACCACGTTTCCCACAGCTACAGCGTGGGCCATGTGACGAGACCAGCATATGGCTGATATGCCCCACATATTGCGGAGCAGAACGCTCTACTTTGCCGTCGACAATCAAGGCAACACCAACTACCGCATTGACTGTTAAAAAAAGCAGACGATGAAAGCCTTTACCCGCCCCAAAACGATGCTCTCCTAACAAGGCCGCATCTACATCGACGTGCAGGTGCGTGGGCAAAGTATAGCGCGCGGTGAGGAATTCACAGAGGGGAAAATCATTTAGTGATGGTAACGTTGGGATCAGCAATGGGCGACTGGCAGCATCGTCGAGCGTGCCAGGGACACAAACACCCAGGCCACGCACCCGTAACCTTTCAGCATCAGCATAGGCCAGGATTGTTTCAATGGCCCGTAACGTGGGTTCCAATGTGGCGATGGCTGGACGTCCGCGCAGCACTCGCGCCAGGCATCGCTGGCGCACGCGCCCACGACGGTCCACCAATGCTACAATAGCCCCACTTCCCGACAGCTCTATGCCTACAGCGACGCTTTTGTCTGTCCCCATGGACTACGGCACCTGTAATTCTACTTTTCTAGTATTTAAGTAGAACATTTGTTCTGACTATCAACAGGTTAGCGTTACAAATGCACGAAAAATAATGACATCTTATGTAAAATGAGTATACATGAGGAAAAGAACATTTGTCAAGAGCAAACGTTCTGAACATCTATCCTATACAATGGCTTACTAGCGGCTAGCCTCAGAGGTTAACGGGCTGACCAGTACGTGCTGGACCAGCAAGCCACCGACAGAATTCGCTATGCCTTCGATGCGCAGTGTAAACACGTCACCGTAAGGAGCAATGGCTTCGATTTGTATAGCGGCACCAGGCACAAGGCCCAGTGTGGTGAGATAGCGCAGGAGATCAGCATCATCATCGCTGACACGGCGCACGACCGCCTGTTGACCAACGGTCAACGTGGAGAGTGGTTGAGTGGGAGGAGTAACGACGACCTGCCCCATCTTGCTCGGAATTGGGTCCCCATGGGGGTCTTCAGTGGGATGATCGAGGAGCACATCCATACGTTCTTCAAAAGCTTCGGAGATGACATGCTCTAGCCGATCGGCTTCCGCGTCCACGGCATCCAGAGGAAATCCCATGATACGCACTAAAAAGAGTTCCAGGAGACGGTGATGGCGTGTCAGTTCTGCCGCGACTTTTTCACCCTCTGGCGTGAGTTCAACGCCATGGTAGGGGGTATGACTCACATAGCCCTTCTCGGCAAGCCACTTAAACAACTGAGTCACCGTGGCATCGCTGAGTTGTCCGTTGGGCTCCAACGATTGCAATCGTTCGCGCATGGTCGAAGTCGCAATCTTTTCACCGCGTTCGTGTAATTTATAACACAGCTTGAGGCAGTCAACCGCACGTATCGGCAATAACCGCGATTCAGGTGACATATTCGTACTCCTTTGTATATAAGTCTGAATAGATGCCGTTACATTATATGCTATGTAGGCTATACGTGCGAAAGGGGAAAAAAGGCATGGTAATATTTGGCATGACGTGGTACAGTAAGACAGTATTGACAGAAGTGTACATCGCTAGCAATTTACTACAAGGAGCACGTTTGTGTCCAGCAACGATAGAAATTCCTATGATCCCAATCAGCAGCGGCAGAAGCCAGCGCGTTCTCCTATTGTGGGGCAAGGCCACGGTCTCTCCGATGTAGAGGGAGATATGATTCAACAGATGATTCGCGAGGAATCGCATACCGCACGAGCGCTGAGCATTCCTGAACAAGATCTCGACGCGGCAGCAACCACGCAAATGTCCCCTGAAGTCGCGCAGGTCATGGCGGACAGCAAATTGATCACGATCTTGCGTATGTTTAATCGCGACTACCTCTATGGGCAGGGCCGTTTTGACGAATATAAGGATGGTCTGATCCTGAAATGGGGCGATGGTTATTCACGCAAACACATCTGGGCCACGGTAGAAAATGGCAATCTGGTCTTTGAAACGAGCCATTTCAAGAAATGTACTAAGCCATACTGCACCGGCACACATCACGTCTTGACCCGTGACCTGTACACCAACTGGGATGTGATTAACCAGGAGTTGGGAGATCTGTTCCGCCGACCAGTGCAAGAGCGCACCGAAGATTAGGATAGTGTAGCCGTGACAAAACATATTCTGGCCTTGGAAAAAGACCTTTTTTTCTCTGTAAAGATGCGCGACACCTTGCGCCATCACGATATGACAGTGACCACAGTACGCACGCTACCAGCCTTCGAGCAACGCCTGGCAACAACCGGAGAAGAGAAACCCCTGCTCACAATTGTCAATACCGCCACAACTGGTGTGGACTGGGAAGCAGCCATTCGCCAGGCGCGTTCACATGGTTTACCCGTACTAGCTTTTGGTTCACACATGGATTTAGAGGCACGAGCCAAAGCACTCGCCGCCGGAGCACAGCGCGTGGTAGCCAATTCAAAATTTACCAGCGATATGCCAGGGCTGGTAGAGCGCATGCTACACGAACCACTAGCCGACGAGACCACCATCGAAACAGATATGTAGGGCGCGATTTAGCGCCGCCACCGCCGCACCCTGTCTGGAGGACAGGTAATAATCGGCGCGAATCCGACGTGGGCACGGGCCGATAAATCGGCGGTGGGCGCGCTAAAGCGGCCCCTACATTGGTATCTTCATTCGTTAATGTGCATAAATGCACCCTATACTTTACGCCCTCAGACTATGAACAAAGTGTTGGATAGGGAGCAGTAATAGTCCTTGTCCTAATGAGATTTTTTGGTAAGAGCTATTTAAGCGTCGGTAGGTCCAGGTTTGTCGGAAGTATTCTTTGCGAGTGTATTGAGAAGGTCTTTTCAGATGTCGCATATCGCGATAACGGGGACGTTGGGCAATGCGTCTGCTCATGCAAGCTCCTTTGTAGCTAAACAAGGGACTGACAAAAACAAAAAGGTCTACTCCTGGCTGTATACATGTATATACGTCAAGAGAGACCTTTTTTTCACATAAAATGTGAGCCGAATTGCACGATGTTGAGGGAATTAGTGGCCGCACCCGCAGCTTTTCGCTTCGCCACCGCCATCGGCAGTTTTGAAGGAGTGACCGCAACCGCAGCTCGAAACTGCCTGGGGATTATTGACAGTGAAACCAGCACCCATCAAGCTGTCAACATAGTCAACCTGGCTGCCATTAATATAGCCAAGGCTCATCTCATCCACAAGTACTTTGAATTCGCCCTGTGTAATGACGGTATCGCCATCTTGCTCTTCATCGAGCGTCATGCCGTACTGGAGGCCGGAGCACCCGCCACCAGCAACAAAGATACGTAGGGCAAGGCTGGGGTCGTTTTCTTGCGTCAACAATTCGCGAACTTTTTCTGCCGCGGTAGGCGTAATGGTGATGACGTTTGTCTCGACCGCCAACTGCTGGTTCTGCTCGATCATGTAATTTGCCTCTCTTTAAGTAGGGTTGGTTAACCCATAATTGTAATGATAGTTATTCCAAAGACGCTTTGACGTCCATTTGTACTCGCTAGTATTATAAACTATACAAAGTGAAGCGTCAAGCCGAAAAGAGCACTGACACCGAAAAAAGTTGGTATCCTGCCTTCCCTCTCCTGTACAACGAATTTCAAGGAGCGTTTATTCCCATTGCATGCGACTTCAAACATCTGAAGTGTTTCCTTTCTCTTTGAATATTCTGTAAGAGAGTAGCCATCAGCCCCTGAAGCGTTGTTGTACCGGCACAATATTGGCTAACAAACTAGGAGCCTCCGGTGTAGAGCCAAACAGGCTTTTTCCTGCTTGCTCCTGACCGGAGGAGATATGCACAATAGCCTGGCTAGCCGTCCATGCTCGTGCTAAGAGATGCGCACCTAGCGCACTGATGATCGCCGTTGAGAATGATGTCCCAGACCAATCGGCCCAACCTGAGCTATTCTGTTCGCCTTTGGGAAAGGTGGACGAGATAAACACGCCCCGCACAGCATCTGGCCATCCATGGGCATCTAACGCGCCATAGGCATCCCCACCAAAGGTGGCGACTCCCGCATCATAGGGCGGCATACAGGCGGCATTGGCGAAAGCGGAAGGTGCTTGTCGGCTATTGACCGAGGTTACACTCAGCGTCGAGGCATAGCGCGCAGGCACACGCGGTGGACGAAGTTCTTTACCTCTGGTGCTGGCACGAAATGAGTCATTGCCAGCAGCGGCGACGATGAGGACGCCGTGAGCCGTTAAGCTCTCAAAGAGCAGGCGCAATCCCTCTTCAATATGGGAAAGAATGCGTATTGCGCCCGTCAATTCGGGCGTTGACCATTGGCGATCATAGAACCAGATATAAGGCACACGACGAATATCAGGCATAATGGTCAGGCTGAGATTAAGCACCAGGCGGCGTAATGTTCCCGCCATCAGTTCGTGCTCAATGTCGGTCATGGCGGCGAAGAGATTGTATATATCGCCGCCACCATAGTCGTTGAGAATACGGATCAAACGAAGCTGTGTACGGGGCGCGATATCGCGGATAATGCCGGAGACAAAAAGGCCATGATCGAGCATGGGATAATAGCGCGTTTCGTCGCGAAAACCGCGCCCGGTACGCACATCATCGGTGACAGGGTAGCGGTTATACTCGATCTCGAACGAGCCACTGCCATCTTTCAGGTTCGCGGCAAGATTATGCAAAAGCCAGTTACGGCTCAGTTCAGGGCGACTGGCGGCACTGTAGACCAAATCTGGATGATGGGCTGTATCTAAAATCGCCACAGTGACATCTTGCCCACCGTTCGGATCGAGCACCGACTCGTGCTCAGGCAGTGTAAAGTGCCAACCGGCAAAAGCGTTAGCACTTTCCGGTACCTCAAGCGCTGGCGCAGGACGTGGGGGCAAGGCCGGACCACCAGCACCATACAGGACCGGAGCGGCAGTTATTAACCAGTTGGGCATAGCAGAGAGGATGCGCAAGCCAACTTGTGCCAATTGTTCAAGCTGCTTTTGCAAGAAAGAAAGCACCATCGCGGTAGCGTCTACCACCGCAGGGTCTCTATGGCGAGCATGAAAAAAAATTGCGGCCAATGGTTGTTGCCGCAGAAAACCAAAAATAAAGGCGCGACGGCGTACAGGCGGCATAGCCAGGTCTTCCAGCCAGCGACCGTGAGTGCCATAAGGTTCCAAGGTGAGATTTTGCTGTACTAAGAGCGCGTTGAGCTGGCCACGAACCTGCTCTGCCAGCTTATCTAGCTGTGTCTCATCAAAAGGGTGCCTGGGCAGTTGCACAATCACCACCAATTCCCCCGGTATCCAATGAAATAACCTCTCTGGCGTCTCTATTGACTCTACAACATTACGAGCCATCCACGTTTTCCCCCTATAGAAATGTGGTTATGAAGTATGATCAGAGTGTCAGTGCTGCCTGCTGTCTGGAGGCAGAAAAGGCGGAAGCGAACTTTATCGACATGCTTCATTATAACGGATGTTCGCATTAGACACAATCAGCAAATTCCTGCCCCGTTTGCTATAATGGGAAATACATACTCAGAACTTCTCACCTAATCATGTGTGAGGTATGGGCTTCGTAGCCACAATCTGCGAAGCCCATACCTCACACATGAAAATCCTTGCGCACGGCCAATAGCAGTGAGCAGAACTTGGAAAGGTCATCCTATGTCCGTAGACCGCCTTTGTCAAACGCTGATCGAGCTTGTTGGAATACCGAGCACTTCGGGCCACGAAGAACATATTCGCCGCTACTTGGAGCAGCAACTTGAAGCACTGGGTTTGCCTACACGGGTGGATGCTATGGGCAACCTGGTTGGCACGCTCGCCGGTACTGGCGGGGCAGGCAAACCACTGTTGCTCAACGCCCACATGGATCGCGTGCCGCCAGGGTTGGGTCATCAACCCATCTTACGTGATGGCATTCTATATAGCGACGGTACGACGAATCTTGGTGCCGACGATGCTGCTGGCATTACTATTATCTTGGAGGTTTTGCAGCACATAGTGGAACAGCAGTTGCCCCATCCGCCACTCGTGGTGCTCTTTACGGTGCAGGAAGAGGCTGGTTTATGTGGTGCCAATGGCTTTGATGTACGCGCTTATGACGTGAGCGATGGCATCGTTTTTGACAACGCGTTTGAGGCGGGGGTTGTAGTCTCGCAGGGAGCCGCCTACGAGGCATTTGACATTACCATCACAGGGCACACTGGTCATCCAGGGAAAGACCTGGCGCAAACGGTTAACGCTATCGACATCTTTCGTGCTGCCCATTATCCACATGGCTCACTGGCCAACGATCAGACGCGCATTCTCCTAGGCAGTATAGCAGGAGGCACGGCGCGCAATGCCGTTCCAGCCAATCTAACTCTATTGGGTGAGCTCCGCAGTTTTGAAGCGCCAGCAGCACGACATGGCTATATGAAGGCGATACAACAGGCTTTTGAGCAAGCGGCCCAACGTTTTGATGGGCGCGTCGAGTTTAGCTTTACCACGCACTCGACTGGCTATGCCATCAGCGCAGATGAACCATTGCTACAGACATATCGCACAGTATTGGAGCAACGCGGCACGACATTGCAACTGCGACCAACGTTCATTGGCAGCGACACCAGTGGTTTCCGACCTGATGTCAAAGTCTTTACGCTCTCGACGGGCGTAGTTAACGAGCATTCTGTCGATGAGTATGTCCCCATTGCACCACTCACACAGATCGTACAGGATACAATAAAGCTGTTAGCAATGGTGCAGCAGAGGAAATAAGTATGGGCTCAGGGCGAGATTGACAGGCATCCGACCTATCCATCAATACAACCAACCTAATAGCGAAAAAGGAGTTTTCTCGTGGCAAAAGAGTACGGTAGTCAGAGCATGTATACCACACTGCACAAAGTGTTAGTAAAACGGCCCGACGCAGCTTTCGCGGTAGACGATCCGGTGGCATGGCACTATACGGGACGACCAGAGCTGGCTGTGGCACAGCAAGAACACGATGAACTTGTGGCCTTGCTCTCACAAGCGGGGGCGGAGGTGTTCTACCACGATGAACTGCAACCTGAACATGCTGACGCTATCTACACTTTTGACCCAGCATTAGTTACCGACCATGGTGCTATTATGCTCTCGATGGGCAAGGCCCAGCGGCGTGGCGAGGAAGAGGTCATGGCTCGTCGCTTTGCATCGCTGGGAGTGCCAATTCTCTATACCCTGCATGGTGAAGCGCAAGCGGAGGGTGGAGACTTACTCTGGCTCGACCACGAGACCTTAGCTGCGGGTCAGGGCTTCAGAACCAATGCCAAAGGTGTGCATCAGTTGCGCGAGGCATTGACCGATATTGGTGTGACTGTTATCTCCGTCGATTTGCCGTATTACACCGGCCCAGAGGCCTGCTTGCATCTGCTTTCACTGATCAGCATTGTCGATCATGACATCGCCGTTGTCTATCCGCCGCTGCTCTCAGTGCCTTTCTGGCGCGAGTTGCTGAGGCGCAACTTTCGCTTGATCATCGTACCCGACGAAGAATTTATGACCATGGGTACCAACGTTCTAGCACTGGCACCTGGCAAATGTCTCATGCTCAAAGGCAACCCGACTACCCAACGACGTCTGGAAAAGGCTGGCTGCTCGGTCATGACGTATCGCGGCAATGAGATCTCACTCAAGGCCGAGGGTGGACCAACCTGTTTGACCAGGCCAATATTGCGAGAGTAGTCCAATCATGCCTTGATTAGATGGAGGACGTTGATCAGCAACTCCGCTACGCCATGGTATGTGATGATAATCAAGGCCAGCGGCACGAGAACCATATGAACATACCGCCAGCCACGTAAGACGGTATGGGCAAGCTCTTGTTTTTTGAGCGAGGCTCTCAGGTGGACATACTCCTCTAAAGACTGATACGCGTTCTTAAAATCGGGCAGCTCGTTTGGGGGCAACGGTGTCATCACAGCGGGCATTTTACCTACACTCTCAATAGCTTGAGCGCAGTATTGTTTAAAAGCTTCGGATTTTCCCGCGCTGAAACGCTCGATGATATACTCCAATTCAAGCAGGCGTACAGTGATACCTTTTGAGATACCAACACCATTCGTACTGGCATCCTGCGCAATGATTCGCGTCTGCCATATATCGAGGAGACGCCCCACAAGACCGCTTATGGCAATGAAAATGAGCGCGTAAAGCGAAGGCATGCCCCAATAATGGGCGGTGAAGCAGTTCTGCTGACTGGTGCAATCCCAATGGAGCACGAAGCTGAAGTCGGCATGCAACAAGGCCAGCAGAATAGAAGCAATGCCGAACCAGATATGCAGCCACAACCAGTTCTGTGCCTTCCACGGCAAATTATGTAAGAAGCGAGTTCGTAATGAGTAGGCTGCCACTACCAAAATCATAATGTAGGACATGACGCCCACGCGGAAGATTCTATCGAACCAAGGGCCCATGAAGATCGGTGCTTTAAATAGGGTGGCATATAAAATGTAGAAAATGGCGCAATAAAATGCGGCGAACAGGCACCAAAAAAGAGCTACTTTCGAGGTGGGAGTGTGCCAGATACGACGTGTCGTACCTACCGTTGCAGATTTCGTGGATATCGACATGCTTTACTCCTTCTCGCTTAGCGCGCTCGACGTTGTAAAATTTCTTCTGTTGAGCCGAAAAACTTCGCAGGTTGAGCGCGGAAAGCAGCTCCCGTGGGGCAAGCCTGGACACAGGCTTGATTGTTGTAGCCAGCACAAAGGTCGCACTTGATCGCCAGCTTCTTGCGTATTTCGCCAAAGGCATCCGCTAGCGGTGGGGCATTGAGTGGGCCAGGTGCAGGAGTAGAACCAGCCATGGGCAACATTTTTTTACCGCGCTCCTGACCAGTACCTTTAGTAAAGAAGTTGGTAAAGCTTTGCCATGGAGTACGCTCCTTCGCTTCGTCGGCCAACGAGACAATCGAGATATTATCATACGGACAGCGTTCGGCACAGATGCCGCAGCCGATACAACTTTCAGTAATATAGACCTCGCCACTGGGCATACGCGCAATACCCGCTCGGCTACAGAGCATACAGACAGGGTCCTGGCACTGGCGACAGGCGGTGGCGATGCTGATATTGCCCACGACCATGCCCTTGCGGTTCATCCGTGAATGCCCATGACGCCGTTCGCAGGCATCTTCGCATTTATCGCAGTGGACACACTTGTCAAGGTCAATCACCAGCACCTCTGTGCCCTCAACGACACCCCCGCCCACCAGCGCACGCAGTCCAGCGCGAGTCTCAGCATCGGCAAAGGATGGAGCCGAGGAAGAGCGGAGCATATCTAATGAGCCAATGAACGTCTGTGAGGCAGTGAGCGATGCACGGTACTCCTGTAGCCGATTTTTGAAACGCTGGTTTACCTCTGGATAGCGCACAAGCATGGCCTGCATCTCTGCTTGCGGAATTTCGGCGACGCGCACACGGTTAATGGCACTGACAGTGACAGAACGTCCATCACCCAGCATGTCAAGTCCACCGGCGAAGTAATCTCCACCCTGGCGATAGGCGATTATACGCTCATCGGTCTTATTGTGTCCTGTTCCCGCTGCCGTGCGCCGTGCCAGTTTCACAAAACCATCCAGGATGATATGCACTGACTCCTGCGCTGGTTGTCCTTTATCTTTTTCCGTAAAGAGAATCTCATCGCGATCATAGTGCTTGAGATTCATCTTTTGCGCTAACCAGCGTTTATCTGCATCGGCCATCCCTTGAAAGAGAGCCATACGCTTCATGATCGACTCTGCCGAGCGGACATCGTTTAATTGTTCAAAGAAACGGCGCACCTCTGGCATGATTTCCATCATACGCTGCATCACCTGTTCAGGCACTTCCAGCACTAAGGCCGCCGTTTGCGCACGCGCTGTAGCACCATGCGGCTGGCCCGTGAGCATGCCCCGTTCACCAATAAATTCACCGCGCCTCAGCACAGCAAGCGGCACCTCTGTGCCATCCGCGACCAGAGAAGAAATCGTGAAGCGTCCTTCAAGGATAAAGTACATCGCACGACCATATTGGCCTTCGTGTACGACCGTTGCTCCTGGCAAAAATGAGAGTAACTTCGAGCTGGTGATAAAGTGTAGCAGGTAGTTGTCTGGCACCCGTTGCGGATCGCTGAACATGGAGAGTTCACGCAATCTACTAAGGAGCAATGGCACATCCCAGCCAGGTGGAAGGCAATCCAGCAGAAGGCTGACGTCCACATTACCATCCCACGATAGACCTAGACGTTGCTTTAGCGAAAGCATGAGCAGGTCACGGTGGTTATTGACAGGGCAGACAGGGACGCATGAGCCGCACATGACACATTCATCCGTAAAGCGCGCCAGATCTGGAGTTACCTGGTCAGATATAGTTGCCAGGTTGAGATCAGCAATATTGATCTGAGATGACAAAGGGACCGGGCAGGCTCGCATACAGCGATCGCAGCCAATACACATGTCAATTTCGAAAACTATCTCATCCTCTGTAAGAGGTAAAAGATTTTGACGATGTTGAACGCCAACTAGAGGCGGCTGATGCACAGGTTGTATCTGCAAGTAATCCTCCCCGGAAAGAACGATGTCAAACCCTATACGATAGTAGGCGCCATAAGCACTATTATTTTTGTGGTGCGCCACAAGTTGCACAGAAACGCGCCGCATTTTCACGCACTGCCCCACAAACAGCGCAATGACTGGATTGCTGGGCCCCAGCATTAGCGACAACAGGGTGCGCTACCGCCGACTGTGCTAGCCTCGCCGATGGAGGCTGTGCGCTTTGCCCCCCTTGGAGTCGCTGGTCTATATAGAAAAGGTTGATATTCCCGATAGTAATGTGATCGCCATTCGAGAGCTGATAGAGGTTATCTATGGTAGCCTGGTTGACCAACACGCCATTGCTGCTTGCCAGATCGCGAATATAGAAACCGTTGGGGCCGGAAAATACTTCGGCATGTTTGCGCGAAACAGCCATATCTGACAGCACAACGCGGCTATCTTTGTCACGCCCAAGGATGAAACGTTCGCCTTGTTTCAGGAGAAATACCTCTGGTTTCCCTTGAAATATGGCAACGATGGCAGGTGTTTCTTTCATGGTAGCAACCACGCCAGCCGGAACAGCATCACGCGCTCCAGGTAGCGACAAGGACCCATCGGCATTGAAGACAGGCTGGGCTGTGGAAGCTCGCTTGCGCTCAAAACTCTCCCGCAACGCAGACTTGGTCACCAGCAGTGTTTTCGCTCCTGCATCTATGATCGCTTTACCACTCATTTCTGTCTCAATATCGCGACTATGCTCTTTCGGCTCGGCCCCATTCACTCCTGCAACGACTTTGGGTTCGGGGAACAAGGTGGAAGGTACCGCCCTAGCTTCCTGCAACTGAAAAGTAAACATCACATCGCCAAAACGCACCTTCTCATCGGGCATAAGGATATGCACCCCGCCAGGCTCGAGACGCACCTCATTGACGAAGGTACCATTTCTACTTTTCACGTCGCGTAACACGTACTGCCCGTTCGCGTAGCTAATTTCAGCATGGCGGCGTGAGATAGAGCCATGACCGATGAGGAGGCTCACCCCCTCCTGACGACCAATCGTTACAACTCTGGTCTGGCTCAAATAGGCTCCTCCTATCGCAGTAACCATTTCGGGAGGTGAGACAGCCTTCAGTACTGCCGAGGTCAATACATTTGGCTTGAGAATGACAGAACGACCTGCGGTGTCGCTATACACAGCCTTCTTGATAGCAATTGCGCCTTCTCGGCTTACCCCTAGCACTGGCTCAGGCACACCCTGATTGTTGAGCCATTGCGCGAGCTTGAAATCAGGAGCAAACAGGCGCGAGGCCACAGAAGTGAGGTTTACCCCGGCATCGATAGCCCGCTTGAAGAGCATAACGTTCCTGCGATCACCAAGGGCAAGCATGCCCACCACAACGCCATTTTTGAGAATCGCTTTTTGATAGATACGCGGTTGCGGCTCGGCGACAATCTCCTGGTACCCCTGCTTATCTTTAGGCAGCGTAGAGAGTCCAACGGAGGCGAATTCGAGTCCATATAAGATAGAGGCATTGTAAAAGTTGCCAAAACGTACGGTATGTTTGACATCTAACAGGTCGAGCATACTATAGGCGGCAGCGCGCGCCTGTTGAATAGCAGGATACCATTGTCCAATCACACGGGAGCGTCCCGTCAACGGATCAGGCGTTTCGATAAGATCACCGGCGGCATAGATATCTGGCAGGTTCGTGTGCATGGAGCGATCAACCTTGACACCGCGCCCACAAGCGATACCCGCGCTTTGCACGAAGTCAGTGATCGGTTCGATGCCAATGCCGAGCAGCACCAATTCACAAGCTATCTGCACGCCCGTGGTGGTAACGATGCCAGTAACTTGACCATTCTTGCCCTGAATTTCGGCAATTTCCTGCTCGTAGCGCACATCGACCCCATCGCGTTTCTCTTGCTGCAATACAAGGTCCGAGGCGGTTGCATCGAGCACATCTGACCACAGGGCGCGCCGACGCAACAGGTGAGTCACCTGCAAGCCACGGTGGCGCAGCGTCTCGATAGACTCTAAGGCCAGTGTGCCGCTACCCGTCACCACGACGCGCCGGACAGTGTTGAGTCGGCTCAATACGCGTTGGTAATCCGCGACGGTGCGCAAGGTGGTGACACCCACGAGATCAAGTCCAGGACAGGTGAGCGTACTGGGACGCGCACCGTGGGCCAGCAATAAGCGCGAATAGTCAATAGTCTGACCACTGCGCAACTGCACACGATGTTTTTCTGCCTGTATCCCAACCACTCTATCAGTCAGGAAGCGCACACGGCGATCTTGGTAAAAACTGATTGGTCGCGCCCACAGCTTTTCTTCGCGAATCTTACCTCCCAGGTAGTCCTTGAGGGCGGGGCGATAATATACGGGCACAGGATCATCAGCAATGAGCGTGATATCTGCCGCGAAGTCTTCGTTACGCAATATTTCCACTGCGGTGGCACCTGCGATGCCATTGCCAATGATCAAGTAAGATTGCTGCTCCGCCATGGTGTCTCTCCAGGTAAACGCTAAAAATAGGGGATAAAGATGATTCAATGCTCATTACCGCTACCATATCATTCCTATAATACCATGTTACATGCAAGAAAAATAGGTTTTTTTGCACTTTGTATCTCTTTTACGGTTTATTGTTTCAAGCCGGAGTAATTGAGAGCAGTGGAGGAGACCTCTCAGGGCCTGTGAATAATTGCCAGGGCGACCGCCAGGTCATTGCCTCCAACTAAATCATTTATCGAGTTGCAACGAGATGAAAAAAAGCGGATAATCCTTTCAGAACAAAGATTTTTCCACGAAAGGATTGTCCATCATGTATCATACACCGGACCTGCAATGGGCCGATCTCGAGGAGGCGCGGCCCTTTTTCGAAACGATCTTGCGAGAAGCCTTGCCTCCCGCTCTCCTTGAGCCGTCTTCCGTCGCTCATCGAGGCCGTCCGCTGGAGGTGTCCCATGAGCACCTCTGGCTCAGTTTGCTGATGAGCGTGCTGCTGGGCATGTCCTCGTACCAAGACCTCTGGCGGAATATGCGCCAGCCAGTGGTGGAAGGCTGCAAGCCGATCGCGGTCACCGATGATGCGCTGATTAAGCGACTCAAACGCGCCGGACTCCAGCCCTTGCAGGAGACGCTCTCCCGTTTGGGAGACGCCTTGGATCGCCCCCTGGCTTCAGTCCAGAGCAGAACCACGGATTTGGCCCCGTTCGCCAAGCGGATTGTGGCTTTGGATGAAACCACTTGGGATGCCGTACAACGGCATCTAGCTCCTTTACGCAGCCTCCCTGATGGCGATGTTCACTTGTTACCCGGGAAACTCGCAGGTCGCTTCGATATTCGTCGACAACAATGGGATTTTGTGAAATGGCGTACCAATCCGCAAGCCAATTGTAAGGTCGAGGTCTGCTCCTTGCTGGAGGATTTGCCTCCTTTCAGTTTGCTGCTCTTTGATCTAGGCTCCTTTAGCTTTCCCTGGCTCGATTACCTGACGCAGCTTTCCTACTATTTTGTGTGTCGGTTACGAGAGAAGACGACCTATCGGCTCGCCCATGTGTTCTATCAACACGAAGGCATCCTTGATGCGCTGGTGTGGCTCGGGTCGCCTAAAGGCGCACGCTGCGGACACCTGGTCCGCTTGGTGCGCTTTCATGATGGCACCGATCTACGCTGTTATTTGACCAATGTCTTGGACCCTCGTCAACTCTCGTTGCCCGATGTGGCCCGCTTGTATGCGCGGCGCTGGGATATCGAACTGGCCATCTTGACCATCAAAAAACTCTTGCATTTACAGCATTGGTGGAGTAGCCAGCCACTGCTCATTCAACAACAAGCCTTTGCCGTTCTCATTGTCGCGCAACTCGTGCAAGCCCTGCGCTTGCTCGCTGCGGCTCAAGCGGGCTGCGATCCCTTTGACGTCTCCTTGCCATTGTTGGTTGAGTATGTGCCACAGTTCATTTACCAGCGTCAGCATCCGCTGGCTTGGATGCACACCTTTGGCAGAGCTCTTGGACTGGTGCGTCCTGGCAGCCGACGGGAACTCCAACTCCCTTCTCTTGATCTCGCACAGTATCGCTTTCCCCCTCCAGACCTCGTGCTCACACGCAAAGCGTGTTATCTCGAATATGTCCCCACTCCTGGTCGCTCCTCTCGTGCCAGGAAGAAGTCCTCTCAACTGGCAAACAACTCTTCATAAATGATTTAGTTGGAGGCAATGCCCTGGCGGTCGCCCTGGGAGTCAACATTGTATTGCTGATTCGCTTGACATATTTTCCTTCTTTCTCTACAATAAACGCAGCAAACCGATGCTATAGAAGTAGAAGATATCCCCAAATAGAGGTAGAGAGATGGCTGATCGTTCAGGGAAACAGTTGGGCAACTATCGTCTTTTGCGTCCCCTTGGCAAAGGCGGCTTTGCCGAAGTCTATCTCGGCGAACATATTTTTCTCAAAACCTCGGTCGCCGTTAAGTTGCTGCATACCCAACTCGAAAATGAGGACATGACGAGCTTCCTCACGGAAGCCCAGACCATTGCGCGTCTGCAACATGCTCATATTGTGCGCGTCACCGACTTCGGCCTCGATGGTGAACTGCCCTACCTGGTCATGGATTATGCCCCCAACGGTACGCTGCGCGATCGCCATCCTCGCGGCACTATTGTGCCTCTTACCACGGTTTCATCGTATGTCAAACAAGTCGCCGAAGCATTGCAATACGCCCATGACGAGAAGCTCATCCACCGTGATATCAAACCTGAGAATATGCTATTGGCCCGCAACAATGCCCTCTTACTCAGCGATTTTGGCATCGCCACCGTCGCACATCGCACCTCAACCCAGAACACATCCGTCATTGCTGGCACTGCCGTCTATATGCCCCCCGAATTATTCCGTGGGAAGGCCTACCCAGCCAGCGATCAATATGCCCTGGCGGTCGTGGTCTACGAATGGCTCAGTGGCGAACCGCCGTTTTACGAAGGGGATTTTATCCAACTGGGCTACCAGCACACCTATGTCCCCCCCGACCCACTCAGCGTTAAAATGCCAGCCATTTCAAGAGAAGTCGAATCCGTCGTCAATACGGCCCTGGCAAAAGACCCCAAACAGCGTTTTGGCAGCGTGCAAGCCTTCGCCGCCGCTCTGGAACAGGCCAGCCAAGCCAAAGGCTATATTCCGCCTATACGTCCAACGCCACTACCAAAGCCTGCACCTACCCCTCCTCCACCTGTTGCTACGGAGGAATATAAACCGCCGATACAGAAAGCAGGTTTTGCATCCATTGGTAGTTATGCGGGAGGTGCAACAAGTAGCAACTATGCAAACCCCAAGCCAGTAACATCAGTTCCTAGCAGACGCAGCGAGAATCTGTGGCGCATCGGGAAAAAGCAGCTAGTGGCGATGCTTGTTGGATCAATCGTCTTTGGCATCCTGAATTACGGCCTCTATCTAATAATCAATAATCATGTATCATCACTTACCAATCCCTTTTTCTCAACAAGCATTTTGCAACTATCAGTTTACAGTATTCTATTTTACCTCATCACACTGCTACCTCTTTTCTTCGGATGTATCTATGGGCCTTGGGTGGGACTCGTTATGTTCCTCGTGAGAGTATTCATTTTTGCTCACTCAACCTTTATTTGGGAATTGTACGTTGGGGAGGCTCTTATTGGTTTCATTTCAGGGCTAGCCTTGATCCAGACGAAAGGAAACTATGCAACACCTCGCCCAAGAATTACGGCCACTTTTATCAGTCTAATTGCCGTGATTATTGGTTATGGTTTCTATTATTTTTTACATCTTCCATCTACTTTTGCTTGGAGATTATTTTTGCTTTCCACATTGCCAACGGTACTCGTGACTTTAATTCTGCTCCCAATCCTCCTCACTTACTATAATAGACGAGTTAGCCGTTCAAGGATAGGAACTATGTAAGCAGAGAAAGATATAGGTCTTCTCCGCACTGAGGAGACCTTTGTCCTTCTGTCCTTCCTTGGAATAATCCCCCCCCAAAATGTGTTACCATAAGTAAAGAATGATGTGGAGAAGCGAGGACTATTCCAACTATGGCAAAACGATACGATGTTATTATTATTGGTTCTGGACCGGCAGGCTATACGGCGGCGGTTTACGCGGCACGCGCTAACCTCTCGGTGCTGATGTTCCAGGGCTACCAGGTGGGCGGGCAGTTGATGCTCACCAGCGATGTAGAGAATTATCCTGGCTATCCGAAGGGCATAGTTGGGCCAGACATGATGGAGCAGTTCGAGGAACAGGCTCGTCGCTTTGGCACAGAAATGATTCCGGAAGATGTGACGGCGATTGATTTCAGTGAACGGCCATTCAAGCTGACCACCGATTCGGGCGAATACCTGGCTCGTGCTGTCATCATCTCGACGGGAGCTACCGCGAAGTGGCTTGGCCTCCCCAGTGAAGAGCTCCTACAGGGACGCGGCGTCAGCGCCTGTGCCACCTGTGATGGCTTTTTCTTCAAAGGGAAAGATGTCGCGGTCGTTGGCGGCGGCGATACCGCATTGGAAGAGGCCACCTTTCTGACACGCTATGCCAACCACGTCACGCTCATCCACCGACGTGATGGCTTCCGCGCCAGCAAGATCATGCAGGAGCGCGCCTTCAAGAATCCCAAGATTAGTATTATCTGGGACACCGAAGTTACCGAAGTGCTGGGTGAGCATGCTGTCACCGGGTTGAAACTGCACAATCTGAAAAATGATGAGGTAAGCGTGCTGCCAACCCAGGGCTTGTTCCTGGCCATTGGCCACCAGCCCAATACCGACCTGTTTAAGGGCGTTATCGATCTGGATAAGGCTGGCTATATTGTACCAGTCGAACATACCATGACCAATATTCCGGGGGTTTTCGCTGCTGGTGATGTGACCGACCATCGCTACCGCCAGGCGGTAACAGCGGCTGGCGATGGCTGTCGCGCCGCTATCGATCTGGAACGCTGGCTGGAGAGCCAGGGCGAAGATGTAGGGATAGAAAACTGGAATTAAGAAAAAGCGCACAACAAAAAAGGCGACCAGAGAGGTCGCCTTTTTTGTTGTGCGCTTTTTTTGCTCAGCAATTTACTTGCTATTAGTTCAATGCATCAGTATAATAGCCCTGATATAGAAGAGTGCGTTTCATTTGTTTGCAGCGAGGGTTGAAGCGTGTGTAGGGACAGGGGGCTGAGGCGGTGGTCGATGGGGGGCCTTGTGCCTGTCCTGGTGGGAGTTCGACCGTTCCAGCAAGGACAAGCACAAGGCCACCCCATCCGCCGCCACGTCCTCCCCTTGTCCCTACGAACGACGAACACATCCTGCATGCAAAAAATGAAATGCACTTGATTAGAACCACACTTCTTCTCGTTATTCGTTTGTTCAAGGGAGGATGTAGCAGTTATGGAGATAATCAATAACCCTGGTGAGGTCCACGTTGCCTCGGCAAGCGTCGCAAAGGAGCGGCACGTTTCCCTCTTCGATCAAGTCAATCTGAACGTGTTCTGGATTGCGAACAACTTTCACTGGCAAGCTTTGCTGGCAATTGTCATCCCCAGTATGGTGGCGAAGTTGCTGGACCCAGCGCAGAAGGACATTAACCTGGCCCTGGTGGTGATTTGGGGAACGCTCGTGGCAGTGGTGGTCAACCCACTGGTAGGGGCGATCTCCGACTACGCCACCTTTCGGATGGGACGCCGCCGCCCATTTATGATTTGGGGCACCGTCCTTAACGTTATTGTGCTGGTGGCATTCGGCTTCTCGCCCAGCTTTTCTTCCTCGCCGATTGTCCTTCTGGCGATCTTCACGCTGCTGTTTCTCTTGCTCCAATTCAGCAATAACCTGGCCAATTCGCCGTGGAGTGCCATCATTGCCGACAATGTGCCAGAACATCAGCGCGGCATGACGGCTGGTTTCAATGGCCTCTTCACGCTGCTCGGAACCATCGTCGGATCGTTGGTCGCCGGTATCATCCTCAACAAGCACGACGCTCTTCCTCTGTACAAAAATGAGGTCGTGGAGATCTTCATAGTCATCGCCCTTGTGCAGATTGTTTTTGTGGCCTATACGGTTTTGACCGTCAAAGAGACACCGCTGCCGCCGAAAGAGGGGAAGTGGTTGGAAATTATGCCAGCGTTGCGGAAGTTCTTCTTCAAGCCCTCGCGCTATCCCGACCTGTCCTGGGTTTTGCTGGCACGACTGCTGATGATGATGGGTATCTGGGGCGTATTCTACTTCTTACAATACTACTTCGATGATGTGCTCGGTGGCCCTGGCGTCAAAACTATCATCTTCAACACACCGTTCTCCGGTGAACAATTCTCTGGGACGCTGTTCCTACCAGCACTTTTGCTACTGGCCTTGCCCACATCGATTATCGCGGGTAGTCTTTCCGACCGACATGGTCGCAAAGGACTGGTCTACCTCTCAGGGGCAGTGATGACGGTGGTCTGTGTGCTCTTCATCATCTTCCAGAACCAATACGGTGCGCTGATCGCCGGTGCCTTCTTTGGTATTGGCTATGGAGCCTATACCAGCGTAGATTGGGCTTTGACCACCGATGTCCTACCACCAACCGATGAGGCGGGTAAATTCATGGGCATCTGGTCAGCCATGGGCATCTTGCCACAGGTGATTGGGATCACCATCGGCGGTGTTCTCCTACAACTGATGCACACGCTGCCCAATCACATCGGCTATACGACCCTTTTCCTCGTCACCATCGTCTACTTCGGACTTGGCACACTGGTCATCCGACAAGTGAAAGGTGTAAGATAAGCTGAGCAAGCAGCGTGGGCTACAAACGGCA
>JBBQXY010000029.1:0-42298 GCA_038209195.1 Ktedonobacterales bacterium
GAGCTTATTCGCAACCACCGGTTGCGAATAAGCTCTCTACTCCTCTACTCACTTTGCCAGGCTATGCCCAGCGAATCAATCCCATTTCATGCTTGCCAGCCAGGGCAGGATGCTTGGGCAGGACTCGCACGCCATAGGCGATGCTGCCGCTTTCATCTGGTTGAAGATGGAAATCGTAGCGATACGAACCATCCAATTCGCGCTTGGTATAGTTCATAAGTTCCGCATGGTGTGGAATTACTTGGTCTTCGTTGGCTTCTCCGTAGACGAGTTCGACACTGAAGTCGTCGGGCCGGAGACTATCCGCTCGTAGCCATGCTCGTACGTCAACGCCCTCGCCCAGGCTTAACTGCCCATCACGTTGCCCTTCGACATAAAGCTCCAAATTTTGCCACCCCTGCCGAATCTTTGTTTTCCACGCGGCCAGGGTGCGTGCCTTTTCATACTTGTTCTGCTCAATCTGCTTCCCCTGTAGAATTTCAGGAACATAGAAGCGCGTAGTATAATCCTTAACCATGCGTTTCATGCTGAATTCGGGCGCACAGGTACGAATGGCCTCTTTCATCAGCGCGATCCAGGCATGAGGAATGCCATCGGCCCCGCGCTCATAATAGGTTGGCACGATCTCCTGTTCCATGATGGAATAGAGCGAGAGGCTATCTGCTTCGGCCTGGGCTTCTGCATCGTGATACTCGCGTTTTTCACCAATGGCCCAACCATTTTTGCCATTGAAACCCTCATCCCACCAACCATCGAGGATGCTGCAATTCGGCTGTCCGTTGAGAGCAGCCTTTTGTCCGCTGGTTCCGCTAGCCTCGTGTGGTCTGATGGGATTATTCAGCCAGAGGTCGGTGCCGGAAACCAGATAACGAGCCATGTCAATGTCGTAGTTTTCCAGGAAAATGACTTTGCCGCGCAGACCATCCGTGCGCGAGAGGCGATAGACTTGTTCGATCAAGTTTTTGCCCGGTTCATCGGCAGGATGTGCTTTACCGGCAAAGATGATCTGTACGGGACGCTCTGGATTATTCAAGATACGGCGCAGGCGTTCGATATCGCGGAAAATCAGTGTCGCCCGTTTATAGGTGGCGAAGCGGCGCGCAAAGCCGATGATCAGCGCATTTGCATTGAGCATCCGATCAAATTCAGCTATCTGTACCGCTCCCTCGCCCAGCCGCAAATGATGCTGCTTTAATCTGTTGCGACTGTACTCAATCAAGGCTTCTTTGCGTTGCAGGTGTACTTGCCAGAGTTCTTTATCAGGAATTTCATTGATGTTGTTCCAGAAATCTGGCTCATCTACATGCTCCTCCCAATCCGCGCCGAAATAGCGTTTGAAAAGGTCATCTAGTTCGGGCGCAATCCAGGAGGGTGTATGGACGCCATTCGTAATGGCATCAATCGGTACCTCGTCTGTATCAACTCCAGGCCAGAGGAACTGCCACATTTTGCGTGAAACGGCTCCATGCAACGCGCTCACTCCATTATGTTGTCCCGTTAAGCGCAAGGCCAGTACCGTCATACCATAGGTTGGTCCCCAGCCATGATCTTCGCGGGCAACTTCCATAAATTGGTCACGGGTTAGGCCAAGTTGACTCCAATAGGAGCTAAAGTACTTGTCTACCAGATCGTAATTGAAGGTGTCGTTACCGGCTGCGACAGGGGTGTGGGTGGTAAAGAGCGAATTGGCAGCGACAGCCTCGCGAGCCTCATTAAAGCTCAGACCAGCAGCCACGAGCTCACGACATCGCTCTAGGTTCAAGAAAGCAGCATGGCCCTCGTTGATATGCCAGGCAGCCGGTGTAATGCCTAGGGCGTATAGCGCACGCACACCACCAATGCCCAGCACAATTTCCTGCGCAATGCGCATCTCACGGTCTCCGCCATACAAACGCGCCGAGAGCTCGCGGTCTGGCGCGGTATTTGGCTCGACATCCGTATCCATCAAATACAGTGGAATGCGCCCCACTTGTAATTTCCACACTTTCGCGTGGATGCGCCGCCCCGGCAGATCGACAGTAATCATAACCTCGTTGCCATTAGCATCTATAGCCGGGATTGCTGGTGCCTCTGAAAAATGGAGCTTGTCATACGAGGCTTCTTGAATCCCTTCACGCGTAATGCCTTGGCGGAAATAACCCTGTGGATAGAGAAAGCCCACGCCGATGAACGGCAGACCGAGATCGCTGGCCTCTTTGCAGTGATCGCCGGAGAGGATACCTAGACCACCGGAGTAGATCGGAAGGGCTTCGTGTAAACCGAACTCTGCTGAAAAATACGCGATGGACTGGTTTGTTAGGTCGGGGTAGGTACGTGCGAACCAGGTTTCGTTTTTGTGCGGATGCATGTAGGCATCGAAGTCGTGCAACACGCTATCAAAGTCATGCAGATAGTCTTGCTTGTTGGCGGCTGCCTCAAGGTGCTTTGGGGCAACTTCGCTCAGAAAACGGACAGGATTGTGTCCAACCTCTTCCCAAAGTTGGGGATCGAGTGAGCTGTACAGCATGCGAGCTTCAGGATGCCAACTCCACCACAAATTATACGCCAGTTCATACAATCGATTGATGCGAGCAGGCATTATCGGGAAAACCGTCATGCGGCCATAAACTTTCACAGGTTTGTTGTCCTTTCGTGCTATGTTCTTCTTATCAGTATATCTCTAAGTCGAAAGCGGGTCAACGTGATGACAACGCCGTTCATGATGTATTATTTATTGCCTTTACCCTAGAATTGTTCTATACTAGCGGTGCCGTACAATGTACAGGCCAAGAAGAAGGTTGAGAAGGTCGATTATCTCAATGGCAAGAAGAGTACCACAAAGACCAACAAGGCGAAATATCACCCCCACAGTACCCGCAAAGTCACACATGGTGAGTGCTATTGCTGGTGGAGGACTACTCGCCCTTGGCGCAATTTGGTTGGGTTGGTTACTATTGCACCAGTTTGGGGGACCAGCTTTACCTAGTATACCCATCCTCAACTTTGCTCCTACTACCCCTCCCAACGTTCAATCTTCTCCATTGGCTGCTATCGGCATCACGCTGAGCCAGAGTAACCAGACCCCCGCGGTCAAACAGCAACAAGCATTGCTGCTCGCCAGTCAGCTTGAACCCGATGCCGCCAGCAAAGCAAAAAGCACCACAGCCCAGTTCGTCTTGTTGAACTATCAGAATAGGGCTACCCCTGCGACGCATGCTGATTTCAACAATGTTCCTGTCTGGATGGTGCTTTATCAAAAAATACCGTTGCCGTCGGCTGACCCCGCCGTTGACCCTACACCACTCTCACGTTCATCCTACGATCTCTACGTCTTCCTCGACGCCAATAGCGGCAAGGAACTTCTCAAAATACAACTCTAACCAAGCTCTAACCACCACCGACTGGTGCCTCTTTGACTCTTACCCACGAAATGTTAAGCCTCGTCCATCTTAATCCAGCCGTGACGGAGCGCGTGGACAACAGCGGCTGTGCGGTCATTCACCGAGAGCTTCTTGAGTATTGAGGTGATGTGGTTCTTCACCGTTTGATCGCTAATCTTTAATGATTTAGCAATCTCTTTATTGCTGTTCCCACGAGCGATATAGTCCAGTATCTCTACCTCACGCCCAGATAGAGGTGAATAGAGGTCCTTAGCCGAAGAGGTCTCCTCTTCAACAGCTAGCTCGCGGAACGACTTCAAGACGCGACTGGCGAGTTGCGGCTTGGATAGCACGTCATCGTTGATGAGATATTCACCAACGCTCACTTTACGAACTGCCTCCATAAGATCAAAAGGGGTAATATTACGCGTATAGTAGGCCGCGGCCCCTACTTTGATCGCCTGGAAGAGACGTTCCTCATCATCAGAGGGGGTCAGAATAATGATTGCCATATGTGGGAAAAGGTGGCGCATTTGCCGGGCAATCTCTAACGAGTCAGCGGAAATAAGTCCCGCGTCAATAATAGCGACATCAGGATTTCCCGCCCGTACCAATTCTAATATTTCGTTGGTGTCAATCGAATCACCAATAACCACGCAATCACCCATTTGCTCAAGGGTGCAACGAATACCTTGACGGAACAGTGGCTGCTCGTCAACAATAATGACACGTATCATTTCCATCCTAACAATGCTATGCGGTGCGGAGGCCCCTGCATTGACGCATGGGGAGGAAGCGCCGCGCCTCCTTACTAACTGCTTCCAGTGAAGCATGGGTTACTATCTGTTGTATAGCCAACTTTTATCCCTTCACAACGCAAGAGCAGGACGTGAAGATACCATGGCTAAACTGCTCAAACATAGTGACAGAGATAGTATACTCTAAAAGATACCCGATAGTGAAGTTGCACGAGGCCAGTTAAATGCGTTCCAGGCGGCGCAAGGTAGAATTGATGCCCATTCTCAGGCTCTCGATAACGCCCTGCCCCGTTACTGCTACTGCCTCGTAGCTTGGTACGCGATAGGAATTGAGGTACTGTTCCAAAACGGAAACGGGAAGCACTTCCTGAAGGTCGCGCTTATTCCATTGCATCACCAGCGGGAAATCCGCCACATCCTTGTTCATGCGCCGTAACTGCTCTTGTAGCTCGTTCCAGCTTTCAATATTCTCTTGCAGTTTGCTCGCCTGTGAATCGGCGACAAAGATGACACAATCTGCCCCCTTCAGCACCGAAATTCGGGTCTGCTGGTATAAAACCTGACCGGGGACGGTATAGAGTTGAAAGCGTATATTGAAGCCATGAACTTTACCCAACTCGAGAGGAAGCAGGTCGAAATACAGTGTTCGTTCGGTCTCTGTATCGATCGAAACCATGTCACCAACATCTTGTGGGTTAACTGTTTGGTGGATGTAATGTAGGTTGGTAGTTTTGCCGCACAGACCAATACCGTAATAAACAATCTTACAGTTTATTTCACGTTTCGCCATATTTATTAAGGACATATGTCGTTGCTCTCCTGCCCGCTCTTACGCGCCACTACCTGTCGCTTTGCGTGGAAACTGTTCTTGGAGCGAGTAACCGCTCCGTATTACGGAACAGTATACCGCATTTTTCTGGAATGTCAATTTGGCCGTGCTGCGTAGTCTCAATCTACTACTCATCATGCTTACAGACAGTATATCACGACTTGTACAGATTAGCGCATTTTTTTTATCGGCTCTCTTCGCATCCCCTTCAGCACGAAGGCGGCGAAAAAGACTTTTGAGAAAAACCCTGCTTGCCCATTGACGAATAAGCCAGAAAAGGCTAGACTAACGACAAAACCAAGACTAATCAACGTGAGTATTTAGTATAGTATAGATAGATAGATAGAGCATAGACAAGGAAGGACGCATGACGACTGGAACTGAGACGCAAGCAACCCGTGTTGACGCGGACTTTGAGGTGGTGATTGGCCTTGAAGTGCATTCACAACTCTTAACGAAAAGTAAAATGTTCTGTCCGTGTAGCACCGATTATGCGAACGATGCCCCCAATACCCATGTCTGCCCCATCTGTATGGGCATGCCCGGCGTATTACCAGTGATTAATCAACAGGCCGTCGCCTATACTATTATGACGGCCCTGGCACTAAACTGCACGATTCCGGCATACTCAAAGTTCGACCGTAAGAACTATTCTTATCCCGATCTGATGAAGGGCTATCAAATCTCGCAATATGATATTCCACTGAGCAAGGATGGCTATCTCGATATCGAACTGAATGGACAGACGCGTAAAGTTGGCATCACTCGCGTCCATTTGGAGGAAGATACCGCTCGTCTTTTGCATCACAGTGGCTATAGCCTCGTGGACATCAATCGTTCCGGTACTCCACTGATGGAGATTGTCAGCGAGCCAGATATGCGCTCGCCAGAAGAGGCGCGACTGTATATGCAAAAGTTGCGCGAGATCCTCGTCTATCTGGGTGTATCCTCTGGCCGTATGGAAGAGGGTAGCCTGCGCTGTGACGCCAACATTTCGGTGCGTCCGCGTGGACAAGAGGAATTGGGCGTCAAGACTGAGATCAAGAATATGAACAGCTTCCGCTCGGTGGAACGCGCACTGGAATACGAGGCCCATCGTCAAATCGCTATGGCGCGTGCGGGCGAAACAATCCATCAAGAGACGCGTGGCTGGGTGGAGACCAAAGGCATTACCGTGCCACAACGCAGCAAAGAGCAGGCCCACGACTATCGCTACTTCCCAGAGCCTGACCTGCCACCATTGCTGATTAGCTCGCAATGGGTCAAAGAGTTGCGCTCACAACTGCCAGAGTTGCCCGATGCGCGTCGCGCTCGCTATCATGCCGAATATGGCCTATCAGCCATCGATGCGAATGTACTCACAGAAGATAAAGCTCTCGGCGACTACTTTGAGGCCGTGATGGCTGCCTCGCAGGTGAGCGACCGCAAGGCGCGCGCGAAATCCGCCAGCAACTGGCTGCTCAGCGAAGTAGTACGTCTTTTAAAGGCAAACTCCATTACCATACAAGCCTGTACCTTTTCACCAACCGCCCTGGCAAACTTGCTTGATTTGCTCGATAAAGAGCGCATCACGGGCAAACAAGCCAAAGATGTGTTGGACGAAGCCTTTGTCACAGGCGAGTTGCCTGAGGCAATTGTGACTAGAAAAGGCATCAAACCACCTATCAGCGACACGGGAGAACTGGAGCGCATCGTAGAGGGGGTGATAGCGAGCAATGCGAAAGCTGCCAGCGATTATCGTTCTGGCAAGACCAACGCCTTGCAATCATTGGTCGGTCAAGTTATGAAACAAACTCGTGGCCAGGCAAAGGCCGATATTGTACAAACATTGTTAAAAGCAAAATTAGACGAGGCACCCTCAACGTAATAGAGTGCGTATCTCGTTCAAAGCAAGGAGATGCAGGCAAATGCACGACGATGTGAAATCTGCCGCTATTAATCCCTATCACATGGCAGTACAGCAGTTTGAGCTAGCCGCGGAAAAGCTCGGCCTCTCAGAGGATATGCGCGAGATTTTGCGGCAGCCCAAACGAGAACTCACCGTTAATTTCCCCGTTCGCCTCGATAACGGTCGCATCAAGACCTTTACAGGCTATCGTGTTCAACACAATGTCAACCGTGGACCCGCCAAGGGCGGTATTCGCTACGGCCCAGACGTGACCCTCGACGAGGTCAAAGCTCTGGCTATGTGGATGTCTTGGAAGTGTGCGGTGGTTGGTATTCCCTTTGGCGGCGCGAAAGGCGGCGTCATCTGCGATCCCAAAAACATGACTCCCGCCGAGTTGGAGCGCATGACCCGTCGCTACGCTACCGAGATCTCCATCATCATTGGCCCGCGCAGCGATATTCCAGCCCCCGATGTCAACACCAACTCACAGGTTATGGCCTGGATTATGGATACCTATTCCATGCACGAAGGCTTCTCCAGTCCTGCTGTCGTTACTGGCAAGCCCCTCTCTATTGGCGGAAGCGAAGGCCGTAACGATGCGACCGCCACCGGCGTCTTGTTTGTCACGCGCCAGGCCGCCAAGCGTCTTGGTCGCCCTTTACAAGGTGCTCGTGTCAGTGTTCAGGGCTATGGCAATGCTGGTGCCATCGCGGCCCGCCTGTTCCATAACGAGGGCTGTAAGATTGTCGCCGTCAGTGACACGCGTGGTGCCATTTATAACGAGGCTGGCTTGGACCCTTCTTCAGTTTTGCGGCATAAGCAAGAGCAAAGGAGTGTGATCAACTTTCCCCATTCCCAGCCTTTGAGTGTAGCGGAGGTTTTGGAAGTCCCTTGCGACATCCTGATTCCCGCCGCCACCGAGGGCGTCATCACTGCCGCCAACGCCGATCGTATTCAGGCTCAAATCGTTGCCGAGGCTGCCAATGGCCCTACGACCCCTGAGGCCGATGAGATTCTCTTCAAGAAGGGCATCGTAGTCATCCCTGACATCCTTGCCAATGCCGGCGGTGTCACAGTGAGCTACTTTGAATGGGTGCAGGACATTCAAAGCTTCTTCTGGGGTGTGGAAGAGATTACACAAAAATTAGAAGTCATCATGAATCGTGCCTTTGCCGCGGTGGCTGAAAAGGCCGATCAGCATTCGTGTAATATGCGCCTGGCTGCCAATATGCTGGCAATCTCGCGTGTGGCGGAAGCAACGCAGATTCGCGGCATCTATCCGTGAACAGTGTTGGCTAGCAAGCAAAGGAAACCGCCCTGGACTTGTTTTCCAGGGCGGTTTCCTTACAATAGCCGCGTCAATTAGAAGCTGCCACGACGTTTGGTAGGTTTCTTTACCGGCGGCTTTGGCGGAAGTTTCGCCTGGCGACCAGGCTTGGGCTTCTTGCGCCCACGCGCTCCACCCCAACTGAGATCGTCGTCCTCTTCCTCTTCCTCCTCCTCGTCGAAGAACTCGTCTTCCTTCTCCTCCTCTTCCTCGACCTCCTCTTCCGCATCAACGGGAGCAAAATCTACATCAGGAATTTCTTCCTCTTCTACAACAACTGGCGGAACCTCTATCTCCTCTGCCTCCTCATCCACGATAGGCTCGGTCTCCTCCAATTCGGGTTCGGCGTACGTGTCATCATCATTTTCAAAATCAGGTTCAACTTCGGGATGGGCAATCGTTTCATGATAGCCATCAGAAGGGCTACTATGACGTACTGGCCTGGTTAAAATGGGAGCTTCCGACTCTTCAAGGTCCCCATCTTCATTGGTTTTGGGCGTCCCAATTATTCGGCGTCCTGCTGCCACATCAAGCCAGAACTGGGAATAGTAATGTGGCCTTTCTGCCTCTTTCTCGCTCTCTTTTCTTGTCATTGCAACCTTTGCGGCGCATCACTGCTGAAGTTAGGTTCCACCAAGCCTCACCAATTCCTCTGCTTTCCGCACCGCCAGGCTCGGAAAATAGGAGAGGGTAGCACCGCTCCTCCTTTCGTTTCTGTATATACTTATTTCGTAGTGCTCCAACCACCTACATGTGATAAGCGGGAGTGCAGAGGGCTGCAAGCCCTCTGACTGGGTTCTAGGGCTGTGCCCTAGCTTCCCCCTTCACGTGATAAGCGGGAGTGCAGAGGGCTGCAAGCCCTCTGACTGGGTTCTAGGGCTGTGCCCTAGCTTCCCCCCTTCTCTGCCGCCGAAGGCGGCAAAAAAGACCTTTTGAGAAATCCTGTCAATTTGTTGCGCTACAACACATAATTGCTCCGTTGCGCAGTTCGGATTCACTGACTTTGTAAGCAGTAATCCTCATAATGCATGATAAAAAGATTGTCATAGTCTGTCAAGGCCCTAAAAAGCTCCGTAGATCGGCCTGTAGTGACGCCTGAATGGCTGTCAACACCCCAAGTGCATGACTTTTTGTCAGCGGATATTTGCAGCAAAGGTAAATCTTCCCTATAATACACAACGTATTACATAGTAGACTCAGAGACCCTTTACGCTCTTTCCCAGCGTCTCAATTTCAATCGTAAGCTTATTATAGTCATTCGTTCTGTTCCTGGCGTTCACTAGTCGCGTGATTTCGTATTTGCCGACAACGGGAGCCGAAACTGAATATTGGAGGAAACCATTGGCGAGGATACTCGACAGTATTGACAGTCCAGTACAATTACGTACTTTGACCGTGCCACAAATGCAGCAATTGGCGGAAGAAATTCGGCAGGAAATTGTCGAAAAAGTTTCGGTAAAAGGTGGACACCTGGCCCCTAACCTGGGAGTGGTTGAGCTAACAATGGCTCTTCATTATGTGTTCGATACGCCCAAAGATTTGCTGGTGTGGGATATAGGGCACCAGGCATACGTTCACAAGCTACTCACCGGTCGTCGTGACCGTTTCCATACCATACGCCAATTTGGTGGGCTTTCGGGCTACCTGCGACGCGAGGAGAGCCCTTATGATGTATTTGGAGCTAGTCATGCCAGTACATCCATCTCAGCGGCCTTGGGCTTGGCTGCTGCTCGTGACCTCAAAGGTGAAAATACCAAGGTTGTCGCCATTATTGGCGATGGTGCCCTCACCGGGGGCATGGCCTTGGAGGCGATTAATAATGCCGGTAGTCTGAAGAAAAACCTCATCGTCGTGTTGAACGACAACGAAAAATCCATCTCGGATAATGTTGGCGCATTGCATCATTACCTTGGGAAGGCGCGCCGTATGCAGACCTCCAAGAGCTATCAACGACTGCGCGAGATGGCCAAAGGCTCCATCGTCAGACTACCCATGGTCGGCGATAAAGCGCGTGAGGCGGCAGGTCGTGCCGAGACGAGCTTCAAGCATTTTGTGCTCCATAGTAAGAGTGGCACGGTCTTTGAGGAGTTGGGCTTCAAGTTCTTTGGGCCATTTGATGGTCATAATTTGCCGCTCATGCTGGATGTCTTCGAGAATATTAAGCAGATCGAAGGGCCAGTCATGGTGCAGGTGATTACCAAAAAAGGCAAAGGCTGGGAGTACGCGGAAGAAGACTCCACGAAGTGGCATGGCCCTGGCGCGTTTGATTTTACCACGGGCATGATCAAGAAAAATGCTGGCGATCCCCCAACCTATACCGAAGTCTTTGCCAATACTCTGGTAGACCTCGCGGAGAAAGATACCTCCATTGTAGGCATAACCGCCGCTATGGCCGAGGGTACGGGCCTCAAGAAGATGCACCAGCGTTTCCCTGAACGATACTTCGATGTGGGTATCGCAGAGCAGCATGCGGTCACCTTTGCCGCTGGCATGGCTGTAGCTGACATGAAACCCGTGGTAGCCATCTATTCAACGTTCATGCAGCGAGCCTTTGACCAGGTCATCCATGACGTCTGTATGCAAGATTTGCATGTCGTGTTCGCCATGGATCGCGCCGGCATTGTGGGCGAGGATGGCCCAACCCAACATGGTGTCTACGACATTGCCTTTATGCGTCTTATTCCCAACATGAAGGTCATGGCCCCCAAGGACGAGGACGAACTACGGCACATGCTCTACACTGCTCTCTACATGGATGGTCCGGTGAGCCTGCGCTATCCACGCGGCAAAGGTGTAGGCGTGTCCCTAGATGGTGAACTCCACAAGCTGGAGATTGGTAAAGCGGAACTACTCAGCCCTACCAGCCTTGAATTGGCGGAGCAACAGGACTGCGCCATTCTCGCTTTTGGCTCAACGGTGGCGCAGGCGGAACTGGCAGCTCTGGAATTGGCGGAGGAAGGTATCAATGTCGCCGTGGTCAATGCCCGTTGGGCCAAGCCGCTCGACGAAGAAATGCTTGTACGCCTCGCAAAAGGCACACAACGCCTTGTTACCATTGAGGACCATGTCCTGGCTGGTGGCTTCGGTAGTGCCGTGCTGGAACTCTTAGCGCATCAAGGTTTACATAACATCAATGTCCGGCTCATTGGCTGTCCTGATAAGCCCATCGAGCATGGCGCACCCTCGATCTTGAAAGAGCTCCACGGCCTTTCATCCTCGCATATCAAAGAGGTTGTGCATGAGATGGTACCCTCAACATCGAAAGGGTATGAACTGGCTCATTAGTTGAGACGTAGTCTATTATGCTGAGGTAGTATTGCCATTCTCTATAAACCTTCTTTCTGAAAATAGGGCAATACTACCTCAGCTTTTTGTTTTCAACCATGAGCCATGAGCTACTAGCCAGGGATCATATCGTGTATCAAGGCAGAATCCACAATTTGACCATCGCGCATCGTGAGAATGCGATTGGCTAACTTGCCTACACTCAAATCGTGCGTCACAACGACAAACGTTTGCCCATTTTCGCGGTTGAGGCGGCAGAGCAAATCGAGAATATCTTGCGCCGTTTCGCTATCGAGATTCCCCGTTGGTTCATCCGCCCATACAATGGCCGGCTCATTCGTTAATGCACGCGCAATGGTCACGCGCTGGCGCTGTCCGCCGGAGAGTTCCGACGGGCGATGGCGTGCCCGATCCGATAACCCCACCAACTCTAACATCTCTAATGCTCGTTTCCGCGCCTTTCTGCTCGGTGTTCTTGAGACAAGCATCGGTAGCTCAACATTTTCTACCGCTGAGAGGACGGGTAAGAGGTTAAAGTCCTGAAAGATAAATCCCATATGTTGGGCGCGGTAAGTTGTGCGCTCCCTATCGCTCAAATCACGCAGGTTATCGCCCTGGATAAAGATATTGCCCTCGTCGATTGCATCTAAACCAGAGAGGCAGTTCAGTAGCGTGGTTTTGCCGCATCCGCTGGGTCCCATAATGGCCACCATTTCGCCTGGCGCAACCTCCATATTGATGTCTTTCAGCGCCTCGACACGTAGTTGTCCATTACGATAAATTTTCTTGACCTGTTGTGCCTGGATAATCACTTGCGTATAGCCTCGTTCTGCTATTTCCTTTGGGAAGAATACACTATTCTTTTGGCTCGCTTCAATTCTACCATTTTGGCATCGAGGTTTAAAGTGTGTGTAGGGACAGGGGCCTTGTGCCCAATACATCTCACGTAAAGATGTAGCAACCAACCGTAGGGCGCGATTTATCGCCGCCACCGCCGATTTATCGGCCCGCGCCGCTTGCCGATAAATCGGCGATGGGCGCGCTAAAGCGGCCCTACAGACCATTCATACGCCTTGGATTTGGCCTTATGCTTGTCCCTATTACCTGTCCCCCGGACAAGGTGGAACGACAAGCACATAATGCATGCAAAAAAATGAAACGAGCTCAGTATTTCTGATCACCATTGCTAGGCACAACAAATTAGGACACAGGCGTCGCCGTGAGATAAATCGCCTCAGTACGGTTGCGCGCATGGAGTTTCTCAAAGATATTCTGAATGTGCTTGTGAACTGTTGACTCGGCGATGGCAAGCTCGTTGGCAATTTCACGGTTTTTCCGCCCTTTACGCATCAAGTCGAGAATTTCCAACTCGCGATTGGTGAGCGTACGTTCCTTGCCTTGTTGATCGACTGACTGCGGCGTTGGTCGTTGCGGAATTTTATACGTTATTGGCGCAGGCTGGATGGACTGGGTGGACCAGGGAGAAGCTGGTAATTGCTGGGCGCAGTCCTGCTCCTGTTCCAGTCCTGTGCGATCAGCAGGCTCAAGCGTGCGCAGGTGGGCCAAAACCCGATGGGTCAGCGCACGCGGCATACACAGCTCGCCACGAGCTGCGCAACGAATAGCATGGACAAGCGCCTCCGGTTCCACATCCTTGGTGACGTAACCTACCGCTCCACGACGTATCGCCTGGAAGGCATGATGTTCCTGGTTGGAACCAGTAAAAATGACGATGTGAGAATTGGGTGAGCAGACTAAAACACGCTCCGTCGCCTCTAAGCCATTGCAACCGGGCATGTCCAAATCCATCAATACCACATCGGGCTGTGTTTGCGCTGCTTGCTGCTCCGCCTCAAGTCCGTTGCAAGCCTCGGCAACAATTTCTAGATCGCTTTCCTTCTCAACAACTTCTCGTATCACACGGCGGATAAGCGCGTGGTCATCGGCAATCAAAATGCGTACCATCTTTTGTGCATACCCCTTCTATCTACTCTAACCCCTCAAAAATGAGATGGATGTATCAGTATAAATATATATTCACTCCACACTGTACACTGTACTACTGTTGCCAAGAAGCAAGGGGCGATACCTTGCTCCTTGGCGCTTGTGCGATGGCGATAAGGTGAATCTTACGCGGTGGAAGCTTGCGTGGATAACGTGCCAGACGTGCTGGCATAGGGCTAGCAAAATGGAGATCTTCTTGGGGCAGATGCGTGAAGGCGTGCGGATAGAGGTATATTCGATGATGACGTATTCTCGGCAGCATTATTCTTCCTCCACCCCATCCATTCCCTCACCGTGAGTATACCCGATTTCTCTTCCTTTGGGAAGGGGATGCAGAGCAGGGAAATCGCGCGAATTTTTCTTGCTAAATCACCCTTTTTGTGCTATACTTTCGAGTTAGCGGGAGGCATCTCCTGCATATGTATGATTGCGGTAAAATCATACTATTAAGTACACACGCTTTCTAACCAGCGCAAGCCCTGGTACCCCTTCAACGTTTATGGTAGGGTTCTGCCTTGGGGACCCTTACGCTGGGATGCTAAGAAGAAAGCGGAGGATCAAAGGGAGGATCCGTTTTTGGCAAATGTTATCTCAATGAAGCAGCTTCTGGAGGCTGGTGTTCACTTCGGACATCAAACGCGCCGCTGGAACCCCAAAATGCAGCCATTCATCTTTATGGATCGCAATGGCATCCATATCATCGACCTGCAGCAGACGGTCACGCGCCTCAATGACGCGTACAAATTTGTGGAGCAGCTCGTTGCTAATGGTGGTACTATTCTCTTCGTAGGCACCAAAAAGCAAGCCCAGGAGGCAGTAGCGGAAGAAGCCAAACGCTGTGGCATGTACTTTGTGAATCAGCGCTGGCTTGGTGGTATGCTCACCAACTTCCAAACCATTCAGCTACGTATTCGCTACCTGCGTGAACTTGAAGCCCGTCGCGACCGTGGTGATTTTGAGCGATTACCCAAAAAAGAAGTCCAGCGCTTGACGGACGACATGAATCGCCTGGAGCGCATTCTCGGTGGTATCAAAGATATGCGCCGCCTCCCGAATGCACTCTTTATCGTGGATACGCGTAAAGAACGCACCGCGGTTTTAGAGGCGCGCCGTCTGGAAATTCCCATCATTGCTCTCGCCGACACTAACTGCGACCCCGATGAGATGGATTTTCCGATCCCTGCCAACGATGATGCTATTCGTGCCGTGCGCTTGCTCTGCGCCAAAATCGCGGATGCAGCCGTGGAAGGACGTCGCGAACTTGAAGCCCGCCAGAAAGATGACGAGCCGAAAGAAAGCGATGTAGAGGAGACAACTACCCCGCCCGAAATCACGGAAGCAGAACTGACGGTAGCTCCTGTAGCTTTACCTGTCGTCGAATCGGTGAGCGAGCCAGTTGTTGAGACTCCTGCCGAACCTGAATTGGTAGCCAAAGAGGCACACTAAATACAATACACGCATTGCGGGAGGTAAGAGGTGGCCCCGGTAAAGTTCTGCTTTACTTTGGCCCTCATGCCTCCCGTTTTTTCCTGTTACACACTTTACTGTACTTTGTCAAGTACTCGGATACCAAAAAAATGGACAGAGGTCGTTGTACTTTCATCCATCATCTGAGTAGAATAGATACATGAGATTGAGGAGCAAAGATACGCTATGAACTACGCTGCCACGGATGTAAAAAAGTTGCGCGACGAGACGGGCGCAACGCCTCTTGATTGTAAAAATGCCCTGATGGCTGCGAACAATTGGGATGAGGCGCTCAAGCTTGTCGAAGCCAGGACAGCTAAGAAGGCGGACAAAATGATGTCCGCGGAACGCGAGACCAAGCAAGGGGGCGTTTTCTCGTATGTCCACCACAACAATAACCTTGGCGTCCTGTTAGAGCTCAACTGCAACACTGACTTTGTCGCCCGCAGTGAAGCGTTCCGGCAGTTGGCCAGTGACCTGGCCCTGCAAATTGCTGGTGTCGCCCCGAAATATATCAGCTACGAGGAAGTACCAGCAGACGTCATTGCCGAGGCCCGCAAAGCTATCGAGCAAGACCCTTCCATGGAGCGTGTCCCTGAGGCGAAGCGTGAAGAGGTCATTGGCAACAAACTCAAGAAGGCACTCGGCGAGCAGGTATTGATGATGCAACCATGGGTGAAGGATGATGCAATAGTGGTTGGTGATCTTGTCAACAAAACGATTGCTGAGACTGGCGAGAAAATTGTTCTCCGCCGCTTCAGCCGCTTTGAACTGGGCAAGTAAAGTGTAATGTCGCATGGGAGTACAAGCAAACATGTCTGAACAGACTTCATCCCTGGCATATCAACGTATCCTGCTAAAGTTGAGCGGTGAGGCTCTTTGCTCTCGTCAAGGTTATGGCATAGACGCCGAAACCGTGCGACGTGTCGCCATGGAAGTCAAGCGCATCTATGATCTAGGTGTGCAGGTGGCAATGGTCATTGGTGGAGGCAATATCTGGCGTGGGGCAGATGCCGCCGCGACGGGTATAGACCGTGCTACTGCCGACTATATGGGGATGCTGGCGACGGTGATGAACTCGCTGGCTATGCAGGACGCTATGGAAAAATTGGGCATTGTTACCCGCGTACAGACGGCTATTGAAATGCCGCCTATCGCCGAGCCCTTTATTCGTCGTCGGGCGGTACGCCATCTTGAAAAAGGGCGTCTCGTCATCCTGGCGGCGGGTAGTGGCAACCCGTTCTTTACAACGGATACTGCCGCGGCCCTGCGTGCGGTCGAACTGAATGCACAAATTTTACTCAAAGCGACCAAAGTGGATGGTGTCTATGATGATGATCCCATGCGTAACCCAAAGGCTCGTAAGTTCGAGGAATTGAGCTATATGCGGGCACTGAACATGGGGCTAAAAGTAATGGATAGCACTGCACTCTCACTGTGCAAAGATAATCACCTTCCGATTGTGGTCTTCAACCTCAATCAGGAAGGTGCGTTAGAAAGCATTATGCGCGGTGAGAAGTGTGGAACGCTGGTTCATGAAATGATCGAGCCCCAGTGGGACGTAAGGTAGAGACGGCTCTGGTAGCCGCTCGGATGTTTAGCCGGGCACTCCTCACAGAGTGCCTCTACGAGGGAGCATTTCTATGGCAGCAGAAGAGATATTTGACGATGCAGAACGGCGTATGCACAAAGCAGTGGATGCGCTAAAACAAGATTTGGCCGCGATTCGCACTGGTCGCGCTAGTGCAGCCCTGGTAGATCGTATTCAGATTGATTATTATGGCACGCTGACGCCGATTAACCAGCTTTCGCAAATTAGCGTTCCTGAAGCGCGGATAATCGTCATTCAGCCCTATGAGCGAAAACTCTTAGTTGATATTGAGAAAGCGATCCAAAAATCCGATCTTGGTATCAACCCCAACAACGATGGACAGGTAATTCGTCTCAATATCCCTCCTCTTAACGAGGAGAGACGACGTGACATGGTGAAGATGGTCCATAAGAAATTGGACGAGCACAAAGTTGCCGTTCGCAACATTCGTCGTGACACGCAGGATAAACTCCGCGATCGCGAAAAGAAGAAAGAAATTACCGAGGACGAGCTGAAACGTAGCACCGACCGTCTACAGAAGCTCACCGACCGCTTCATCGATGAGATGGATAAAGTCGGGAAAACCAAGGAATTGGAAATTCTGGAGGTCTAGCATTGACCAAGATACAAAATCTTTTTCCCTCATCGCATGGGAAAGGGAATGCGCAGTCACAAACCACTGCATCTGAGCAACCAACGCACTCGTTGCGCCATCTAGCCATTATTATGGATGGCAATGGGCGCTGGGCCACAAAACGTCATTTACCACGTCTGGCTGGTCACAAAGCGGGCGTGACAGCCTTGCGCCGCGTCGTAGAGTGTGCCTCTGACGAAAACATTGAGATGCTCAGCGTGTATGCTTTTTCAACCGAGAATTGGGGGCGACCTCGCATCGAAGTCGAAGGCTTGATGCGCCTCTTTTGGGAGACGATTCGCTCCGATTTGGAGAAGTTACACCGCGATGGAGTGCGCCTGCGCCATCTTGGTCGTTTGCAGGACCTCTCTCCTGATATCCAACGCGCTGTACGCGACTCAGTAGAGCTTACTCGTAATAATACGCGTATCGGCCTGAATGTTTGTTTTAACTATGGTGGGCGAGCCGAACTTGTAGACGCCATTCGTCAAATCATCGCTGATGGACGTAACCCCGAAACCATAACAGAGGAATTGATCAGCTCCTACCTCTATACACGCGATTTACCAGACCCCGAAATGGTCATTCGTACCGCTGGTGAGATGCGCGTGAGCAATTTCCTCTTGTGGCAATCAGCCTATAGCGAATATTACGCCACGCCGACGCTATGGCCTGATTTTGGACGAGAAGACCTGCGCGAAGCATTAGATAGTTACCATCAACGACAACGACGCTTTGGCCGCCTCCCCGTTCCTCCGACCGCTGTCGCGCAAGGAGAATAGATGCGTGCAACGCGCAACTGAAGATAATCCATCATCTGCACCTGAGAAGGGCAAGGGACAATGGCGCAGTTCGGTAGGCCAACGCTGGCTTACTGCCGGCATCGCTATTCCTCTTGTCCTCTTATTTGTCTGGTTTGGTGGTTGGGGAGCTTTTGCAGGCACACTTCTGGTGACGGTATTAGCAGCGTTTGAGCTCCATAACATGATGCTTCATGCTGGATACCGTCCTCTTATTGTCGTTAGTCTGGGCTTGAATGCTCTTTTCTTGCTTTCAGCTATGTTCCCAGCACAACGCCTCTTCATCCTTGAAGTTAGCTATGGGACAACATTGCTGGTATCGTTTACGTGGCTCTTTTTTCGCAAAAATCTGGAAGGTGCATTGCTGGACTGGGCGTTGACGCTCTCACTCCCCCTGTACCTGGGCTGGTCTATGAGCCTTTTCCTCCTCCTGCGTGGCTATGATTCTGCCACCTTGCATGGCCCTGGTGGTGCCTGGGTATTCTTACCACGGGGCGTATGGTGGCTCTTGGTGGTCCTTTTGGGCGTTTGGGGCTCAGATAGTGCCGCCTTTTTCTCAGGTCACTATTTCGGCAGACACAAATTGGCACCGCGCATCAGTCCGGCTAAAACGTGGGAAGGGGCTATCGGTGGCTTTGCGCTTTCAATCGTTGCTGCTTTACTGTTTACCGTCATACCCTTGGGCGTTCCCTGGTACTTGGCGATCGTCCTCGGTATCCTCATCGGCGTTGCCGCTGTGCTCGGAGACCTCGCCGAATCACTGCTCAAGCGTCAAACCAATGTCAAGGATAGCGGGCAACTTATGCCAGGACATGGAGGAATGCTAGACCGCATCGATAGCCTCTTGTTTGCCGTCATCGTCGTCTACATCTTCTCACAATTTGTCGGGAAATAGAGACAGTACGATGCAAGAGAGGCTCAATCCATCATTCTTTGCCCCCACTCTGTGACGACGTGCTATAATCTATTATGAAGATGATAACTTACTAAGCTTGCACTAATGGACTGTTTCACTTCATGTGATAAGTGGGGATGCAAGGGGCTGCCGCCCCTTGACTGGGTTCTAGGGCTGCGTCCTAGTCTTCCTCTCTTCCCTGCCGCCGGAGGCGGCATGTCACATGAAGAGAAAAAAGCATGAGGCCCATCTAACTTGGGCAAACGAACGTACCTGAATAGAGAATACACTTAATAAATAACCATCACTTGTGGATAGAAAAGATACATGACCCAATTTCCAAAATGCATCGCACTGCTCGGTAGCACTGGCTCAATAGGACAACAAACCCTGGACGTTGTACGCAGCTTTCCTGAGCATTTTCGTATCGTAGCTCTGGCCGCACGCAGCAATGTTTCCCTGCTTGCCCAACAGGCACAGGAGTTTAATCCCTCACTGGTAGCATGCTTTGCCGATTCGCCAATGGCGGCAGAGGCAGCGCGCGCCGCCTTCCCCCACGTTGTACTCGGTGAGCAGGGCTTGATGGAGGTGGCAACTCATCCCGACGCGGATATCGTCGTCGCCGCTACCTCCGGCCTGATGGGTCTTGCTCCTACCCTGGCGGCTATTGCTGCCGGGAAGACCATTGCTTTAGCGAATAAAGAGACATTGGTGATGGCTGGCCATCTAGTCATGCAAGCGGCACAACGTGCGGGCGTAGCCATTCTCCCAGTGGATAGCGAACATAGTGCCATCTGGCAGAGCTTGCGTGGCGAACGCGCAGAGGATGTCAAACGGTTGCTGCTGACCGCCTCTGGCGGACCATTCCGCCGCTCCACAGTGGAAGCCATTCGTACCGTCACCGTAGAGCAAGCCTTGGCCCACCCCACCTGGCACATGGGGCCAAAGATAACCATTGACTCAGCTACGCTGATGAATAAAGGCTTAGAGGTACTTGAGGCCCACTGGCTCTTTGCTATCCCCTATGAGCGCATTGATGTCGTGGTTCATCCTGAAAGTATCATCCACTCGATGGTTGAATTTGTGGATGGCTCGTTCAAAATGCAAGCTAGTTTGCCCAGTATGCACCTGCCCATTCTCGATGCCTTAAGTCATCCTGGGCGACTCAATACTGCTCAGAGCGGTCTGGTGCGAGAACTGCGCTGGGCAGAGGTGGCCCGGCTCAATTTTGAAGAACTGGACGTTGTGCGTTTCCCTTGCTTCCGCCTCGCATTGTCTGCGGCAAAGCAAGGTGGCACCTACCCATCAGTACTGGTGGGGGCGGATGAAGAGGCCGTTGCCCTCTTCCTCTCTGGTAAAATTGCCTTGCCGCGCATCGCAGAATTAATAGAAGATGTTTTGACACGTCATCAATCTGTAGCGCAACCAGACGTTGCCACTATTATGGCAGCGTCGGATTGGGCGCGTCGGACAACACGAGAACTTTATGAACAACATATTGCATTATAAACGACCGAAGGAAAAATATTATGGGTAACTGGGACTGGCTTGTCGCAATTCCAATGTTTGGTTTACTTGTGCTAGTGCATGAATTTGGTCATTTTATTACCGCGAAATGGGCGGGGATACGGGTTGAGGAATTTGGTCTCGGCTTCCCACCGCGCATCGTAGGGCTCCGCAAGCGTGATAGTGGTGGCTGGGAGGTCATCTGGCTCGGTGGTAGATCGAATGAAGAGGATGTTGATGGTACTAATGATGCTCGCAAACAAACACCATTTAGCGGCACCAGCGGTGGCGTAAGTAAGCTTGGTTCGCCTATCACCACTCATACCATCTATTCGCTCAATTTCATTCCCATTGGCGGTTTCGTGCGCATGCCTGGCGAAAATGGCGATATCAATGATGAAAGTGGCAATTACGACGCGCAGAGCTTTGCCGCTAAGTCCGCTGGTAAACGTCTAATCGTACTCGTTGCAGGCGTCACCATGAATGTAATACTGGCCATGGTGCTCTTCACCTTTGCCTTTGGCTTTGGCGAACCGATGCTCCTGCCCCAGGTTGGTAAGGTTGTTCCCAACTCTCCTGCCGCAATCGCGGGAATGCAGGCTGGCGATACCATCATTGCTGCCAATAATCAGCCAGTCAAATTTTTCACTGACCTGCAAAATGTGGTGAATACTGAACTGACCAATGATAAAAATCAACATGCCACTGTTCCAGTCGTTTTGCAGTTACGGCGTGCAGGCGTCTCCCAACCTGTGACGGCGACGGTTAATGTGCGTGAGCATCCACCCGCTGGTCAGGGACCAATGGGCATCGAGGCTAGTGGAAAGGTCATTTTCGATAGCATACCACTCTGGCAAGCCCCGATTCGCGGTGTGCAATATACCGTGCAAACAACTGGAGCCTTTCTCCAGGCGATTGGACAAATGATCACCGGAGCCCTTCCTTTCCAGGTGGCAGGCCCCGTCGGTATCGTCAATATCACTGGTCAGGCGGCACAAAGCGTCCCTAGTGAAGGCTTGTGGCCTCTGCTCAGTTTGACAGCGGTCCTCAGTCTGAACCTGGCCATTATCAATATTCTCCCCTTCCCCGCTCTGGACGGTGGACGCGTCATACTTGTACTATTAGAAGTGGTACGTGGTGGCAAACGACTCAAACCAGAGGTCGAAGGGATGATCAATTTTGCTGGTATGGCAATTCTGCTGACACTGATGGTCGTCATCACGTTCTTTGACGTGAAAGGATTGCTTCCCCACTAATCGTAGCGGGAAAGTAAGTACCATCGGGCAGTTAATCATTGCGGGTAACAAGCTTTTATGAAACTGAATTCATAATGATAGTTCTCTGGGAGCGCGGATACAATACGCTTCACCGAGATACACCCGCGAAATGGAGTTATACAACATGCGACGGAAAACCCGGCAAATACATGTCGGAAATGTAGCAATAGGCGGCGATGCGCCAATCATAGTGCAGTCGATGACCACGACGTACACACGCGACGTGGAGAGCACAGTTGCGCAAATTCATCGCCTTGAAGAAGTAGGTTGTGAAATTGTGCGTGTCGCGGTTCCAGAGGAAGAGGATGCCCTCGCCATTGGCGAAATTAAAAAACGCATTCATATTCCCTTGGTGGCTGATATCCACTATAAGCACTCTCTGGCCTTGGAATCAATTCGCCAGGGTATTGATAAAGTTCGTATTAACCCCGGCAACCTGATCAATGGCCGAAAATCATTGGAGCAGATTGTAAAGGCTTGTAAAGAGCATGGCACCGCCATGCGTATCGGCGTCAATTCTGGCTCCATTGACGCGCTCGATCAGCGCGGGCAGATGCAACGCATTCAGGTGCGTTTGCGTGATGACGGCGTCTTAGAGCGCACCGATCCCGCCGTAGCACGGCGCAAAGAGCGTGAGCTGTTGACGGAGCGCATGGTAAGCAAAGCCCTCGAATATATCAGTTGGTGTGAGGAGATGGATTTCCACGAGATCGATGTTTCGCTCAAATCCTCTGCCGTTCTCACTGCTGTCGAGGCCTACCGCAAATTTTCACAGCGTTCAGACTATCCCTTGCACCTTGGCATTACCGAGGCTGGCACGCTCGTCAGTGGTTCCGTCAAATCCTCCGTTGGTCTTGGTCTTCTCCTGGCCGATGGCATCGGCGATACCATCCGTGTCAGCTTGAGCGCCGAACCGGAGGAAGAGATACCCGTGGCCTACGAGATATTGCGCTCGCTTGAGTTGCGCAACAGAGGTGTCACCTTTGTCTCTTGTCCCTCCTGTGGGCGCGTCGAAATCGATGTTATCAGCGTAGCCAACGAAGTAGAGAAGCGGCTTTCCAAGGTACAGACACCCGTTCATGTAGCCGTCATGGGTTGCGTTGTCAATGGCCCAGGCGAGTCACGCGATGCCGATGTTGGCCTGGCGGGCGGCAAAGGCAGTGGCGTCATCTTCCGCAAAGGCAAAGTGGTCAAAACAGTGCCAGAAGGCCAGTTCCTCGATGCCGTATTAAAAGAGGTAGCCAGCCTACTCCCACCCAACGAGGCGAAGCTGATCTATCCCGAAGGCGGTATCCAGGATACTGCCGGTATTCACCGCACCCGCGAAGAAGGCTTCGGCTCGGCTGTCCTGAAAGCGTAAGATTAAACGCAACAAAAGAGCGGGTCGTTAGCGACCCGCTCTTTTGTTGCACAAAAAATGGGCGATACAGAACTCGAATCTGTGACCTCTACGATAGGGTAGACGGCCAGCGCGTTACTCTTGTGAGCACGTTTCCAACTGCCCCCCTCCGAACCGGACGGACACCTTTCAGCGTATCCGGCTCTCCAAAGGTGTCGAGTCTGAGCCACCAAAACCACCGTAAAAGGACGATAAACAATAACAACCGACATCGTACAACGCTTCGCGTCGTCGTATGTGCGGCCTGTCTTTCTGCCCTTCTACCCAGTAGGGGAGTTCATGAGACCTGTCACTGTTGACTGTGCTTTTCCATTCTGCGAGATTATAGGCCGGGTAGCTCGGCGACGTAGAGCATGTCGCACAAAACCGGAATCCCATCAACGAATGGTTTTACACAATCCATACGACTCCGCGTTTTTCCCAAAACCGTCCGCTCCCGGCGGCTAAGCCAGCGACAGACAGAGTTTCCGGTTATAGGCGCGTTGTCTTATTCAGTTGTTCAGGTGCCATTACCGCTTGGTAGCGGTTTTCGCGGATCGTACATCAAGTCTTTTAGTGATAGACCGTCGTACTCTCCCCGGTGGATCTTGCTATGGCAGGACGTACATACGGGCACTTGCTTTCTGTTTAGGGCCGCCATTACCCGCAAAAACCCTTTTAAGCCTTTGCTTGTTAAGCCTTGTCTCACGTATCGTACATGATGCATTGCAATTCCTTGCGTTTCACCACATATGACACAGGGCCATCCTAGCTTTGACCTCGTTCGCAGACGCACATGCATACGAACTATGTCAATTTCGGGGGAGTCGGTGAAGGCTCCCCTTCGGACTGACCAATCCGTATTCCTGTAGAACGTGATCGTTGCTTCCCGCCCATTGGCGCGTTTGACCTTAATGCTAATATCTTTCCCTCGTATCACCTGGGTTATTGGCTGCTGCCGTTTGGCTGCAAGCGTTTTAGCCAGGCTAAACTTCAGGACGTACTGTACGCGATTCATTTCAGCCCAGTTGTCCGTAGGTCTGTAATACTGCTGTAGTCCTCTGTTGACAGCGGAGTATTGCGATATTATTTGATCTTCGTCCTGTTTTATCCAGGCTGCTTTATGGATCGGTCGGCCTTTCTTGTCACAGAAGCCCTTCTGGTGTAGCCGTTGTATAAGCTTTTCCATTGGGGCCTTTAACGATATTTGCATCCCGGTTGATCTCCGTTTGAAGTTCTTCCCGGACGCGTTTGTCGAAAGCGTTTGCTTCTGTTCCTTGTCGGACCTTCCTAGCCGAATGCGGTAGCCAAGGAACTCGGCTTCCTCTGTTCTGGCCTGAGTGATACGGGTTTTCTCAACGCTTAGGGTGAGGTTCAGTCTGGACATTAGGAATTGTCCAATCCGCTCCTTGATTCCCTCCGCTAATTGATGCGGCCCGGTTATTCCTATTAGCCAGTCATCGGCGTAGCGACAGTATTTGACACGAACAAAGTTCGGGTCTTGAGGGTCCAGGGACGGCAATTTTCGCATTTGTACACCTAATTCCCGGTATTCCCCGGTGTCGATCTTTCCAGTCTTCGCCAGGTATTGCCGCCGTTTTTGCAACTTGCGGTATTCGGGGTTCGGCCTGCGCAATTCGCCTTTTTCTAGCTCTTTCTGCATTTGTTCAACGTAAACGTCTAGCTCGTGCAGATAGATGTTTGCCAGGATCGGGCTTACTATGCCGCCTTGTGGCGTTCCGGCTAGTGACTCCTTTCGGGCTTCATCGAGGTCTTGATAACCCGCCTTGAGAAAACTGCGGATGATTGATAGAAATCGCTCGTCCTTAATCTTCTTTCTGAGGATACCGATCAGTATTTCATGGTCGATATCGTCAAAACAGGCTTTTATGTCGCCTTCTAAAAACCACGTCACACCGGACCACCGGGCTTGGATGTCCTTTAGCGCACTATGGCAGGACTTTGAGCGCCTGAAGCCATGACTCTCCGCTTTGAAGTAGCTGCCGTGGGGGCTATCATAAATTGCCTCCAATATCAGGCGCACCACCTCTTGCACGATTTTATCCTTTGTGCCTGGGATACCTAGCTTGCGCATCTTCCCATTGCTCTTGGGAATATATACTGTACGGACGGGCTTGCAGCGGTATTTCTCGGCCCTCATTTCTTGGATGAGTTCCTCGATCATCGCTAGCGAGTATCCATCAAGCGTTTCGTCGTCTGTTCCCGGCGTCATATTTCCGGGATGGCTCTTGATACGCTCGTATGCCAGGATGTATACATCCTGCTTGTACATTAGTCTGTAGAGTTCAGAGTTATCCCACTCACGGTTTTCACCGTTGAGCTTTCGGATAACTTCTAGTCTTTGCAGACCGTTCTCGTTACCCGCATTGCTCATGTGGGTTTTTCTCCTTATTTGGTTGTCCTCTGTAGGCTAACGCTTTACAAAATCCTTCCTACGAATTCCCTACTGTGGCTTGGGTGGCTCAGCCCCCGCCTCACTCTTGGCCTGATGCCCCCTCCGGGACAGCCTTGAACAAGTCGGTGGGACACCTTCTACACCCCTTCCCCGTGTACCGGGCGTTACCCCGATCATTTGAGTACTATGGGTGTTCTGTCACCATAGGAGTCTCCTCCCACAGGTGATCCCCTGGTTACGCACTCTTCCTTGTCTCCACTTAGGTTCCCCGTTCGCCTTTGCCCTCTCATTGAGGGTCGCTGTGGTAGGATACATTCCGCCGTACTGACATCGTTTACATTGGACTACCACACACGCCGAATAGTACCGTCAGAGCGTGAGGCCTACGAAAGCCCACGCGGCATAGGATTCAAGCAATTCAGCTTTAACCATATGGAGATTAGCTGACAGACCTGGGATTAGGTACTTATCCCATTCTGCCTTACTTGCGGCCTGCTATTGTCCCCTGCCACCTTTCGGCGCAAGGTGAGCCGCTGCTTTACACTCATTGTCCTCTTCCGGGCAATGAAAAGGGACGGCTCCAAATGAAGCCGCCCCCCTTCCACTATGGGCAATACAGAACTCGAATCTGTGACCTCGTCGATGTCAACGACGCGCTCTAACCAACTGAGCTAATTGCCCGTGCTCGATAGAGTAAGTATCAGAGTGACCGCGCTCTCGCGGCTTGGAAAGGTACGCGTCTCAGGGCGCACATGTCAACGTAGTGCTCTAACCAACTGAGCTAATCGCCCTTGAACAAAAACAATAATAGCACTGCCCTTACCTGTTGTCAAGCCCAAATTTGGGGAAATCCCCCATATTCATACCCAACTATCCCCTGTTATCAGCGTTATACATATGGTATAGTATAGCTGTACTTAGCCTTGGTAGCAATTTGAGCGTGACTAGTTTTGTATTGTGGGGGGAAGCAGCATGTCACTCGAAGGATTGAACATTGGCCGATACCACCTCTTACAACTGCTGGGTAGTGGCGGCATGGGCGAGGTTTACCTGGGGAATGACGTGCCCGTCAATCGGCAGGTCGCTATCAAAGTGATTCGTGCTGAAGTCGCGCCGTATCCTGATATCGAATCCACCAAAGAGGCTGCGCGCCTTTTCCAGCGCGAAGTAAAAGCCATCGCGGGATTGGACCACCCCAATATTTTGCCGCTCTATGATTATGGCGAGGAACTCGTCCAAGGCGTGAATACCACATACATGGTCATGCCCTATCGCGCAGAGGGAACATTGACGGCTTGGCTACAAAAACGCGCCAACATAGGATTACTCTCCCCCGCCGACGTCGCACATATCGTTTCACAGGCAGCTAGCGCATTGCAGTATGCACACGAACATAATATTGTGCATCAAGATATCAAACCATCGAACTTCCTCATCCGTGGCAATGACGAGAATCCGCAGCAGCCCTATTTACAGTTATCTGACTTTGGGGTGGCGAAGATCAGTTCTGCGACCTCAAGTGTCAGCCAATCTATTCGTGGCACGCCCGCCTATATGGCACCCGAACAATGGTCAGGTAACGCGGTACCAGCTACTGATCAATATGCCTTGGCCGTTATGGCTTACGAACTTTTGACTGGCCATTTGCCTTTCCAGGGCGGCCTGGGACAAATGATGTACCAACACATGCACACAAAGCCGCAGCCGCCCAGCACGTATAGCTCCCATATTCCCGCGGAACTGGATGAAGTTCTCTTACTGGCTCTGGAAAAGGAGCCGGAAAAACGCTTCCTTACGGTTGCCGCTTTCGCGAAAGGTTTTCAACAGGCAATCCAAACAATGGAAAGTGCTACCTTAAACCCAGTTTCGCCTAATCGTTTGAACACGTACGAACAGACTATTGCCAGCACGCCTTACCATCAAATGCAGGGTGGGGAGCAAGGCAGCCTTGCCCCACTGTATCATCAAGAGCAACAGCCTATCTACGCGCCCCCACCCCCAATGTATGAATTTGCTCGTGGTAGTAATGCGGCCCAACCAGCCTATGCACCGCACGTAGCGACCAGAAAACCTTCTCGCTTGCCAATTGGCTTAACCATGGGAATGGTGGTGCTCGCGTTACTCATTATCGTGGGTGGTGGATTCTATTTCGCCAGGGCGAACAGCGGTAACGGGGGGAATACTCCTACACCTGTGGTGGCTCTTACTCAACCTGCCTCAACAGGTACGCCGACGAGTACAGCGACATCTGTGCCTACCGCTACGCCCACAACTGGCTCGACTAACCCATATACCTCGACAGGAACACTGGTGCTCAACGATCCTCTTGCTAATAATAGCCAAAGCCATGTATGGCTTGAGGGCAAAAATAGTCTAGGGGCGAGTTGTTACTTCTCTAATGGGGCCTACTACTCGGCGCAGCCCAACGCTGGCTATTTCCACTCTTGTATGGGCCAGGCCACCAATTTCGCCAATTTCGTCCTAGAGGTGCAGATCACGCTGATTTCTGGCGACTATGAAGGCATCGTTTTCCGTGTCAACCCTGCGAATCCCAACCAATATTACTACTTCAGTATCGATCAAAAAGGGAACTATGTCCTCCGCCGTAGCATGGATACGAATTTCAATGATACAGTAGTTATCGACCAGGGTACCAGTCCTACTATCCTTCTTGGCCAGAACCAGACCAACGTGGTCGCGGTCGTCGCCAACTTCGGCAATATCGACCTCTATGTCAATCACCAAAAAATTGCGAGCGTGAGCGACAATATCTTGTCACACGGCCAAATCGGTTTCTTCGTAGGCAACGACGGTACCAACGCCGTTGCCATGTTCAGCTACGCAAAAGTATGGCAACTGTAGATTTTCCCCTCACTACAATAGAAGAGTAAAGCTCAAGTATATATCCATCTTGCAGTAAATTTTCGAATATGCATGTTGCATATCTCAGAAGGGTAGTGCTATATTTTATACGATGGGTATTATAAACATAGCACTTGCCACTGTGTCACCGTTGGCAACTGTCTGAGGTTACAGCTATTTCGAAAAATTTGGGGGAGCTGTCTTATGTCTTCGGTATCTTTCTGGCAAGAAATACATCGCCATACGTCTCTTTTTTCACTTCAAAAGCGGCGATATTTAACTAAGTACTTGGGCGTATGCTTACTTATCGTTATCATTGGCATCGAAATTGGTCCATTCATTGGACACTCGGCCCTTGCACAACTCACACCGCTTGCTCATACTACTCAGAGCGTTGACTATAGTTGTCGCCAGGTCTCTTATTCACCTGATGGGAATCCCTTTGGACTGTGTCCTGGGCCATTTCCGCGGGGTGGTAACTGTGTGTGGTGGCCGTGGGAGCAGTGGCACCTCCTTGGCTATGATTTGCCACGTAACTGGGGCAATGCTGCCGATTGGATTGCCGACGCGGAACGTAGCGGCCTACCACTGGGAAAAACTCCGCGCGTTGGCTCAATTGCCGTTTTCCCTGTTGCCGATGGCGTCTGGGCCTATGGCCCTGCTGGGCATGTAGCTTTCGTCACCTCTGTCAGTGCTGATAGCAGCACGTTCGATGTGACCTATCAAAACTATGGTGATCCCACACCCATGTTCATTGGTAGAGACTATCCCGTCTCTGTGATCAACGAATCGCGCTTTCAAAATGGTAACTTACGTTTCATCTATTTTCCCCGACCTCTTGATCCTCGTCGCTTTGCGCAATTACCGGGATTGAATAGCACTCTCAACACAACAGGGATTGAGCAAGCGAACAGCTTATTGATGAGTTCATTTGATGGTACAACCTCAAATTCGGTGGCTAGTAATCAAATAGCCCTCGGTCTTCCACCCTCGTCTTCAGAGCAGGAATATAATGCCGATTTCGCCGGTGTTGGTTTGAGCAACCTGCTGCTCTATAATCGGCCTAAAGGTAGTTTAAGCGTTCTTACTTTCGCGGCTCAATTGACAAACCTCCAGAAGAGACATTTGCCGCGTTTTGCCATCAATGAAATACAAACCAACTCAAATTCTATCTCTACTACTCCTGCTACTACACTGGTGCCTTTAGGAGATGCTATAACGCCTGTCAATGGCTGGGGGTCTTCGCTGGATATCCATATTGGAGACTTTACCGGCATTGGACGGTCTGAAATCCTCCTCTATGATCGAGTAACTGGCAAATTGCAAATACTGAGTCTGACGCCGAATCTGACCATCCAAAAACATGTGGTCTATACAGGCTATGGTTCAGGCTTCGAATTGTATGTGGCAAAACTTGACGGCCAGCGCAGTGATGTCTTTATGTATAATCGGCTGGTGAATACTCTACCTATTTCAGCAACCCCAACACCCAATACTAGCTCCGTACAGGGTATCACCCCCATCACTGGGACAACTCCGACAGCAATAACCAATCCGAGCCCGACGCCGAAACCAAGTCCAACACCAAAGCCCGATCCGAGCCCGACGCCAAAATCAAGCCCAACTCCTACCACCACGCCGGAGCCAAGTCCAACACCGAAATCAAGCCCAACGCCAACACCAAAGCCGGATCCGAGCCCGACGCCGAAGGCAACCCCGAAACCAAGTCCGACGCCGAAGGCAACCCCGATTACAATCGGTATTCAAGGTATTAATGCAACGAGCATTAACTATAATGGCGGTGGTGGTCCTACCTCCATTACCGGTTCCCTGCTGGATGGTGATATGAGTAGCTTACTGAGTGGTGTGCTCCCACCTGCTCTCGCTGCAAATGTTGTTGTCCTAAGCTTCAATCGGGACTTTACTATCCAGCATACTCAGCAGTATACGCTGGAAGATACCTCGTGGGAGGTCTATGCCGGCAGCTTTGTCAGTCCCACTCGTGATGGTCTCTTCCTCTATGATCGCTTGCTTGGCGAGGTGCGCCTCCTGAGTTTTGATACGAACTTGCACGTTGTACATTACAAAGCGATACATAATGTAGACCCCAACTGGGAGATACATAGTGGCGACTTCATAGGAGCCGGGCGTGATCAGATGCTGCTGTATAATCCGGCGAGCGGCGATGCTGAAATGTGGGTGTTGAAGAGCGATCTCTCCATCGCGAAACAACAAACATATGCGAATTGGGGTACGAACCAGGTGCTCTATATCGGTCACTTTGGCACGCCCACACTTGGCGTGATGCTCTATGACCCCCAGGCCACCTTGAGTACCTTCTTTGCCTTTGATGCAACGTTAGCTGTGACCCATCAAAATGCTGTGCCGAGTTGGGATAATCGTTGGCAAATCCTGATCGGTTCGTTTCTGGATCGTTCACGCTGTTTAGCCTCGCATGACTGCGCGACCGGCGATGATATCCTCGTATTGAACCGTCAGAATGGACAGATACAGCAATATGTCTTTTCCTTTGGCAATCAATACCCAGTGAATGATAACCGCTCCACCAGCTTTGTGCGCAATGGCATAGCCTCCACCGAAGTTCTCACAAGCTTGGATGCTACCACGTTTGACCTAATGGCCACGCTGAATACGACCATTCGCGGCGAAGAACTTTACTAGCGCAGATGTCGTGATACAATAGAGTCTATGCATACTATATTTTTACTTGGACTTTCAGGTAGCGGCAAAAGTACCGTCGGACGCATTTTAGCCGAACGATTGGGCAAGCCGTTGTTTGATATTGATGCACTCATTGAAAAGGAACACGGTAAGCGTATCGCCACTATCTTTGCCCAGCAAGGCGAAGAGCATTTTCGTGCGCTAGAGACGACCATGCTTACCCAAATTGTGTCCACAGAACAATCTGCCGTCATTGCCACTGGTGGTGGTATCGTGGTGCAACGAGAAAACCTTACCCTGATGCGTCAACATGGCGTTTGTGTTTATCTCTCCGTTGCTCCAGCCACTGCCCTGCAACGGCTTCGCGCTCAACAGGCAACAGCCGAAGTAGCTGGCATCTCTCCTGAAATTCGCCCCCTGCTGGCGGGTTCTGATCCCCTGGCAAATCTGCAAAACCTGCTGAAAGCTCGTTCTGAAAGCTATGAAGATGCCCATTTTACTTGCTCGACTGAGGGCAAGAATGCGGAACAGGTGGCCCAGGAGATTATCGCCATGCTGATCAGTTCTGGCGAAATTGGCGCCATTCCTCCCCTCGTGCGCCGGATACAGGTAGGTGCAGGATATGACGTCGTGGTAGATTGGGGTGGCTTGGGTAGGCTAGGGAACCACCTTAAGCGGCTACGCCTACCACCCAGGATTTTTCTCATCACTGATAGCAATGTAGAGCAGCTTTATGGCTCGATGCTGGCAGGAACGCTCATGGCTTCTGGCTTTGACCCATACATTTACACCGTACCTGCCGGGGAGGCGAGCAAGTCGCCGAGCCAGCTCAGTGCCATCTATGATTGGCTATTGGAGCAACACGCTGAGCGGCGCGAAGCAATTGTTGCATTTGGTGGTGGCGTCGTTGGTGATATGGCGGGCTATGCCGCCGCAACCTATTTACGTGGCGTCCCATTGATTCAGGTTCCAACATCGTTACTGGCCCAGGTTGATGCAGCCATCGGTGGTAAAACTGGCATCAATCACCCACGCGGCAAAAACTTGATTGGTGCCTTTTACCATCCTCGCTTGGTCTTGGTAGACCCCGCTACCCTCTTGACCCTCCCAACCCGCGAGCGTACAGAGGGGTGGGCAGAAGTGGTAAAGTATGGTATCATACTCGATACAAAATTGGTCGCTCTGCTTGAGGAAAACGCCGAAATTTTGCGAGATTTTTCTCATCCCCCGGCTCAGCTTCTCTGCCAAATCATTGCACGATGTATCGCCTTAAAAGCGGAGATTATCGAAGAAGATGAGCGTGAACAAGGTCGGCGAGCCATCCTCAACTATGGTCATACCGTGGCCCACGCGTTGGAAAATGTGGCAGGGTACGGCGAGTTGCTGCATGGTGAGGCGGTCTCCATAGGAATGGTTGTCGCGGCGGCTATTGCCCAGCAAACGGAGATGTTTTCCAAAACGGGAGCTGCGCGCCAGAACAAGTTGTTGCAGGCTTTAGGGCTACCGATCACCTATGGCGGTACTGTACAGGCACAGGATATTCTTGCCGCGATGCAATTGGATAAAAAGGTGGCTAACAAACAGATACACTGGGTCATGCCTCGACGCCTTGGCAATGTCGTCGTAACGCCGCTACCTGATGATGTCGTCCAACGCGTTATCCGGTCATTTTTTGCAGAGAAAAGGCTATAACTGATGCTCAAAATCGTAGTCATCAATGGTCCAAATCTCAACACATTGGGAACACGCGAACCTGCCATTTATGGTACAGTGACCTTGCCGCAGATTTGCGAGAAACTACAATTGCGTAGCGCAGCTTTGCAGGCGACGGTGCAGTGTTTTCAATCAAACCACGAAGGTGTGCTGATTGATTATCTGCAAGAGCACGGCGGTAGTGCTGACGGCTTTATCGTCAACCCAGGAGCACTGTCACACTATTCGCTCTCCCTGCGCGATGCCCTCGCGTCATTGCAGGCACCGATCATCGAGGTACATTTAAGCAATATTTATGCGCGTGAACCATTTCGCCATCATTCGGTGATTGCCGCCGTTTGCCGAGGACATATAGCTGGCCTGGGCTGGCGCGGGTATCTCTTGGCATTGGACGCATTAGTTGAAATGATACAGGAACAAAGTAAAGAGGGAAATGTATGAGTCAAGAAGCCGTCAATCAATTTCGCACCTGGATAGCCGAACAAGGGCTTGACGCCTTTCTAGTGATGCAGCCACAAAATCGCTCCTACTTGAGCGGCTGGCTTAATGATGATACTGAAGGCTCTGGTCTCTTGCTGGTGAGTCTTCAGGAGCAGATCATCCTGACCAACACACTCTATAAAGAAGTTGCTGCCAAAGAAGCAGTGGGGTGGGAAGTGACCACCCCTACTTCCCATGAGTACGCTCCCGCGATTGTTACCACGGCCCAACAATATGGTTGGATGAAAATTGGTTTTGAGTCCATGGCGATCCTCTTCGGCGAGTACGAGAAAATTCGCAGCGGTGGAGAAGGTATCTTTACACTAGTACCCTTCGAGCACAGCTTTGTAGACAAGCTACGCCAGATCAAACAACCCTACGAATTGGAACTTCTCAAGCGAGCCATTGCCATCACTGATGAAACCTTCACCCACATCTGCCAATGGATTCAGCCAGGAATGACCGAGAAAGAGGTACAGTGGGAGATTACGCGCTATATGGTTGCCCTGGGGGCCGATGGCCCTTCATTTGACTCTATTGTTGCCTCTGGTCCCAATGGCTCCATGCCCCACGCCCATCCCAGTGAGCGACGTATCCAGCGTGGCGAACTCATTACCATTGATATGGGGGCACGCTACAAAGGCTATTGCGCGGATATGACGCGCACTATTTGCTTGGGAGAACCAGCCGAGCCACGCATGGTCGAAGTCTACGACGCCGTTCTCAATGCGATGAAAACGTGCGAGGCAGGTTTATATGCAGGGATGCAAGGACGAGCCGCCGATGCTCTGGCTCGCAATGCTCTGGATATGGCTGGTTTGGCGGAATATTATATTCATAGCACAGGACATGGCGTAGGCTTACAGATACATGAAGGACCTGGACTCTCCCCTCGCTCTCCAGATGATGCGATATTGCCTGCTGGCACGGTCGTGACCGTTGAACCAGGCGTCTATATCCCCGGCTGGAGCGGCACTCGTGTGGAAGATTGCGTCCTGGTTAAAGAAGATGGCTATGAAGTGTTGACACAATCTCCCACCGAGCTCATATTACAACGATAACCATGGGGCGCGCATCACAAAAGTGCGCCCGCAAATAAGGAGTTTCTCTGTTATGATTTCCACTGGCGACCTGAAAAAAGGTGTGACCATCGAATTTGAAGGACAATTATGTAGCGTACTCGACTGGCAGCACGTCAAAATGGGACGTGGTGGGGCCATCGTACGCATGAAGTTGCGCAACCTACGCACCGGTTCCACTATTGATCGCACCTGCGATGCAGGTGAAAAATTCAAACGCCTGTACCTTGACCGTAGCACCGTTACCTATCAATATCAGGATGGCGATCAGTACCATTTCATGGATACCAGCACCTATGATGACGTGGTCCTTTCCTCGGAGCAGCTTGGCGATGCGAAAAGCTACTTGATCGACAATCTGGAACTCGACCTCATTGCCTTCAATGGTGAACCAATTTCGGTTGAACCACCCGAAAAGGTTGTCTTGCGTGTCACGTATACCGAGCCTGGCTTTAAGGGAGACACCGCCACCGGAGGCACCAAGCCAGCTACTACTGAAACTGGTCTCGTCGTGCAGGTGCCACTTTTCATCTCGACAGACGATTTGATCCGGGTGAATACCACATCAGGCGCATATGTTGAACGCGCATAATAAAACTTCAGCAGGGCGCGTATCGTGCGTGCCCAGGGAGCGAGGAGTATGGACGGGAATCAGGGCCACTCCCATAGAGTGAGTGATGGAGGATCGCTGGCCGATGCGACGAGTGAATCTGCCCCAGTTATCAGTGTTGAGCATTTGCAACGCCTGGTGCGTTTACTCGACCGTAGCGATGTTTCTGAACTAGAAGTGAAGCGATCTGACGGGGGAACGCGGCTGGTGTTGCGCAAAGCGAAGGCTCTCGAAAACGTTGGTCAACTAGGTGGCTCTAGCTTGCATCCTGCTTTTATTCAGTCCCCTACGGATATGCAATTGCTCTCCTCAAACGCCACCGAATCGAAGCGCACCATTACTGCGCATCTGGTCGGTATTTTCCACGCCTGGGCCAAACCTAGAGGGGGCACCTTGGTAGCCATTGGTGATCATATCAAGACCGGGCAATTGATCGCTACTATCGAATCATTGAATGTAATCAACGAGGTAGAATCAACAGTAGCAGGAAATGTTGTGGAAATCCTGGTGCAGGAAGGACAGCCCGTTGAATATGGGCAACACCTCATGGTGATTGACACCGCCGGGGAAATAGAGGGAGCATAATGCTGTTTTTCGATGCTCCCTCTGTTTTTAGCGTCGCCCAGGTATCGCGCTACTTGAAAGAAGTGCTTGAGACGGACGATGTCTTGCAGGACATCTGGATACGGGGCGAAATTTCTGGCTGCAAGATATACGGCTCCGGTCATTGTTATTTCACGCTCAAGGATGCAGAAGCCCAATTGAACTGCGTCTTCTTTAAAAACGCACGTTTGCGTTCGGCAGCCCCAAATTTGCGTGATGGCATGGCGATCGCTGCTAATGGACGTCTCTCGTACTATGAACGCGACGGGAAATTGCAACTCTATGTTGAGAATGTCGAACTTATTGGAGAAGGTGCGCTTTTTTTGCGTTTTGAACAACTCAAAGCGCGACTCGCCGCCGAGGGCCTCTTCGATGCTGAGCGCAAACGCCCTTTACCTCCTCAACCGTCCGTCATCGGTATTGTCACCTCTCTACAGGCCGCGGCACTGCGTGATATGCTCCGCGTGCTGCGTGTACGTTATCCTGTAGCGGAAGTAATCCTGGCCCCCACCCTTGTCCAAGGCGCGGAAGCACCGGCGGCTATTGCTGCCGCGCTTGACCTGCTCAATGAACATGCTCAGGCCGACGTTATCATTGTTGGTCGCGGCGGCGGATCAATCGAGGAACTCTGGGCCTTTAACGAGGAGATCGTCGCCCGTGCCATTGCTCGTTCGCGCATTCCCGTTATCAGCGGAGTAGGTCATGAAACAGATGTCACTATCGCGGATTTTGTGGCTGATTATCGTGCCTCAACGCCAACAGCAGCGGCAGTTGCTGCCGTTCCAGACATACAGGAGTGGCTTGGAGGCATTCAGGGGCGGCTACAGCTTTTGCATTCTCTTATGGACGAACACCTTGCTGAACTCGGTGAGCAATTAGCTGATAGCTTGCAGCAACTACAACGCGCAAATCCACGGAGTTTGCTGGATAGACGGCGGCAGCAACTCGATGACACAACTGCTCGTTTAGAATCACGCTTACAGCATATCGTCTCTTTGCGTGGCGAGCGTCTGCGCGGGACAGCCCTCCGTCTGCATTCCCTGAGTCCACTACTCACCATTGCACGCGGCTATGCCGTTGTACGCCGCGCTACCGACACGACACTGATCACGAGCATACACCAGACTCAAGCCGGTGATCGATTAACCATCCAGGTAACTGATGGGCAAATACCAGTCCAAGTTCAACCACAAAATGGAGATGCAAAAAGTGCAACCCCATAATGCTCCGACACACTTCATTTGGCAGCAGGGATGCAAGGGGTGCAACCCCTTGCCTGGGTTCTAGGGCTGCGCCCTAGCTTCCCTCTCTCTCCCCGCCGCCGAAGGCGGCCATTGACAAAAATAACATATGTGAGAGGATAAAGCATGGAAGATTTATCATACGAAGAAGCATTTGAAAAGCTAGAGTCAGCGGTGACCGCGCTCCAGGATGGACAAATGTCTCTTGAACAAGCATTACATCATTACGAAGAGGGCATGAAATTGGCGCATTATTGTAATGAAATGCTCCAAAAGGCAGAACTCCGCGTACAACAACTCAGTGTCGATGGACAAGGAGCATTCCTGCTTCAACCTTTGGATTTACCATAAAGGAGACTGGAAAACACCATTCATGGGTACATTCTTTGACAATCGCATCCTGATTGCCGCGTTTATGGCGTGGATTGTTGCACAGGTCAGTAAGACCGTCTACGAATTGATCCGGCAGCGTAAGATTATCTTCAGCCGATTGGTATCATCAGGTGGGATGCCTAGTTCGCATTCCGCATTAGTGACTGGCCTGGCCACAGCAACGGGCCGCGTCAGCGGTATAAATTCCGCTATGTTCGCCGTGAGCGTGGTCTTAGCTGGTATCGTCATGTATGACGCTGCCGGGGTACGCCGTGCGGTAAGTATTCAAGCCCGCATTCTCAATCAGATGATGGATGAAGTCTTTCAGGGCCATCCCATCGGGGAGAAACGTTTGCGTGAACTAATCGGTCATACGCCAATTCAGGTGTTTGTGGGCGGACTCCTCGGCATTGGCATTGCCTTGTTAGTCACCGCGTAATCTCTCTATAGTCTCTCCTCGTATCATGCGAAAGTGCCGGCGTTTTGGCTTTGCAAGTCAGATCGGTTTCTTGTGCTTTCGCCGCCTATATGGTAAACTTTTGTTGGTAACACCATCATTTCATTACTCAAATAGGAGGATTCTTTATGATTTCTTTTCACCTCCCAAAGAGGTGGCAACAGGTTGCAATAAGCATCGTCTCTGGCTTAGCCTTTGTCCTATTTCCGCTTTTACTTGCAGCTTGTGGAGGAAGTACTTCGACTGGAAGTACTTCCACGACACCAACCTCTAATGCTTTACCCTGCGCGAGTGCCTCGAGTGGCAATTCCCCCACACCTACACCTTATCCAGCATCGACGAGCCTTACCGCCCCTACCGATGTAATTACATCAGGTACCTTGACGGTTGGCAGTGACACCACCTATCCTCCACAAGAGTTCATCGATACAAACACTGGCAATGCTGTCGGCTTTGATGTCGATGTAATCACCGCCATGGCCCAGAAGCTGGGCCTGAAGGCAAAAGTCAAAACAGCGAACTTCAGTACTATTCTGGATGACCTGAGTGCCAAGCGTTATGATGTCGTCATTTCCGCGATAACCATTAACTCTGATCGCATACAAAAAGCAGATTTTGTGCCATACTTCCTGGCGGGCGAATCGCTCATTGTTCAAAAAGGCAACCCCATGAGCTTGAAATGCGTACAGAACCTGTGCGGAGTGAAGGTCGGTGTGCAAAGTGGAACGGTCGAACTAGATGATTTGAATGCTGGGAGCAAGGCCTGTACTGCGGCAAAGAAACCGGCAATTCAGCTCACCGTCTTGAAAGACCAGACAGCCGTCATCCAATTGTTGGTCAATCATCGCGTTGATGCTACGTATCAGGACTCACCTGTCTCGGACTACTACATCAAGCAGAATCCAGGTCAGTTTGATATTGGAGGCACTGTCGTCAATGCTGCTCCCGAAGGTATAGCGATCCGTAAAAACGATACCACCATGTTGAACGCCATGCGCGCCGCCTTTAGTGCTATTCAGAGTGATGGTACGTATAACAACTTGTTTACCAAATGGCAGTTGAATTCAGCACAGAAAATCGGCAGCTAACCGTTTTTTCACGACGTGATGAACATCAAAGAAATTGGCTGAGGGTTCTGGCTTCTCATGCTACGCGTGGTATGAGAAGCCAGAAGCTTGCCTGAGGAGGCCTCGTGTTTAGGTGGGATATTTTTCTACATTTTCTCTATCAGGACCCCAATCTGTTTTTTCTCAAGGCTGCCTGGACTACCTTGTGGATCTCTGTTGCCGCCCAAATCCTGGGGGTCATCTTTGGCCTCTTCCTCGCCCTGATGCGCACCTCACGTTTTCCTGTGCTTTCATGGCTGGCACGTTCTTACATCTGGTTCTTTCGCGGCAGCCCACTCCTGGTACAGGTGCTGCTACTTTATGACGGCTTGCCCAAGCTTATCCAGAATCCGGCCTTCTTGTTGCCAGATTATGCCTGCGTACTAATAGCCTTCTCACTGAATGAAGGTGCATATATGGCAGAGATAATTCGAGCAGGTATAACGTCTGTTGATCCAGGGCAGTTGGAAGCCGCGAAATCATTGGGCATGCGTTTTCCCCTCGCCATGCGTCGCATCATCCTGCCCCAAGCTGCTCGTGTGATTGTGCCTCCGCTGGGCAACGAATTTAATAACATGCTCAAAACGACGTCTATTGCTTCAGTAATTGGCCTTTTTGAGTTGACACATGCCACTGATCAATTAGGCGCACCCACCTTCTCCCAGTTCGAATTGCTCATCCTTGCTACGTTATACTATTTACTGCTTACCACGTTATGGGGGTATGTACAGAACTGGATCGAAAAACGCCTTGACCCCAACCGTACCAGCGGACAAAATATTCAAGAGAAAAAAGGTTGGACAGTGCGCATGCTTGGCTTTGGTTCACGGGCTGGTGGCGGCACTCTGGTCAGTGGACGCTAGAGAGGAACAGTAGCTATGCATACACAACAAGCCAATGGCTTAGCCGCGAATGATATGGTACGAGCTGAGAAGATCGTCAAGCGTTTTGGCGATCTTTCAGTGTTGGATGGCGTCGATTTTTACGTGAAGCGCGGTCAGGTGGTGGTGATTATCGGGCCAAGTGGCTCTGGTAAGACAACACTATTGCGTTGCATCAATCATCTTGAGAAGATTGATAAAGGGCGTATTTATATCGAGGGCGAATTACTCGGGTATCGGGAAGTCAACCAGCAACTGGTAGAAGATAAAGAGGCCACTATTGCGCGTATACGCTCCCAAATCGGCTTTGTATTTCAACGCTTCAATCTGTTTCCACATATGACCGTCCTCGAGAATGTCATCGAAGCTCCCATTCACGTACTCCATCAATCCAAAGCCGAAGTGACTGAACGAGCCATGGGATTACTCACGAAGGTGGGGCTGGCGGAAAAAGCTCATGTCTACCCACATAAGCTTTCGGGCGGTCAACAACAACGTGTGGCTATTGCTCGCGCCCTCGCCATGAATCCCAAACTGATGCTCTTTGACGAGGCTACCTCCGCACTTGACCCCGAACTCGTTGGCGACGTCCTCAAAGTGATGCGCCAACTCGCCGAAGAAGGTATGACCATGGTCGTGGTCACACACGAAATGGGCTTTGCACGCGAAGTCGCTGACCACGTCATCTTTATGGATAAAGGGGTTGTTGTAGAACAAGGTCGACCAGAGCAGGTCTTCGATCACCCCCAAAATGAGCGCACGCGCACCTTTTTACGCATGATTCTATGAAAATATCCATTCCATCCAACCGTTAGAGCGGCTTCAATGTAATTTCTAGTTTTCTTTTCCTTGTTACACCTCGTTGCTCACTTTGTGGGTGTTACGAGAGCGTTAATCTGCTCCTGGGTCAACGGGACCCACGGGGAGCTATCGGGATTGGCTGTTGCGGCGGCTGGACTCTGCCCCGTATTCCACCATTTTGCCTGGTACGGTACCCCATTGAAGAGGACACGGTCGCCAGTGTTAAAGATGGCTGTGCCAGACCAATTCGGATAGGTGCCAGCGGGCAACGTCGGCTGTGGAATTGGCTTCTCACCTGGCAAGACCGGGCCAATCAGTGTCCAGGGCGTCTGCCACTCCTGTAAAACAGGGTTATCTGGAATATCACCTTGCGTCCACCATTTTGCTTGGTAGACATTGTGGTGCCAGACCACTTTAGTCTCTTTCAGATAGGCCCCTGCGGCTGACCAGATCTGGTACGGACTCGTGGCCGGATTATCTGCTTGCTGGGCCAGTTTTGAGATTGTATCTGCCGTCGTCACCAGGCCCGCGCTCAGGAAGATACTTCCATCAAAACCAGCCCCAATGCTATTGGCAAAATCATGCGCATTCTGTTGCACCCCGCTACAGGCATCCGAGACGATTTGCGTAAACACATAATTCGTGCCACAGGCGATGTCCCGATTCGCCGACCACATCGACATTCGTCCTAACTTATGAGAGAGCGCAAATTGGTTGAACTCAATCGCATCAGCAAGGGTGAATACTTCGTCTGGTGTGTCGTTTTGCCCAATCATAGGCGTTGCGCCCAGCTTCGTCCACAGCGTAGCATCATGTAAGTGGATACCTGCTCGCTGATACAAAATGCCAAGTTGACGCTCTGTTTGGATCAAGGCACTTTCCGCTGCGCTGGCCATCGTTGCACCCTTAACAAGGCTAGCGCCGTAATCCATGGTCATGATGTTGACCCCTGCCAGGTCAACATGGTGCGTCAGCAATTGACTCACGGCGTTGGTACCATTGTCATCTAAGCCTTGTGGTGTCACCGGCAGCGTCACCCAGATCGCCAACGGCTTGCCTTCGGCTCGTCGCTGTGATTGAAGTTGCGCCAGAGACGTGGCGCGCCTGCTGGCGGCAGCGGCGTCCATCAGATCAGTTCCCTCCAGGTCAAGATCGATGGTGTTGACGTTATACTGATTGACGACCGCTTGGTAGGCATTCTTCAGTTGGCTGGCATCGGTACACGTGACCGCCAATTCCTGGTTCCTCTGGCCGCCGAACGAGATCGCCACGCTGCCCCCCTGTTGCTGCAAGCGAGCGATGCGTCTGTCGAGATCCAATGAGCCAGTGGCCTGGCTCAACGTATAGGCCCCTCCCCACGAAGGGGTACAGGCATCGGTCGGGGATGAGACGATGAAGGAAAGAACGGCATCTCGATTGGAGGACGTGCCCATTTGTTCAAAGCCAAAAGTCGGCGTGGCCGTTACATCGACATAGCTCGCAAACCACGGCCTGTTCGAGACGGTTGGCTGACTCGCGTGCCATTGTTGTAGGGCGAAGACGGTACCAGTAGGCAGGCTTACGAGAATGAAGACTGCCAGCATCACTCGCCAGGGTGAGAGCCTCCGCCGCGGTTCGCTAGAGTATTGCTCAGGTGTTGCGCTTGACTTACTCATCATATTGACTGCCTCCTGTCTGACTCCTATCTTCGTCCAGAAATCCAAGCCCAACACGCATCTTCCCAAGCCCAACACGCATCTTCGTTGTAGGAAGCGAGCTTACGTTCAGAAATCCAAGACCAACACGCATCTTCGTTGTAGGAAGCGAACTTACGTCGTCGTCTGGTACTCGTTGCTCATTGAGCACGGATTGGTACGATTCCGCTGGAGCATGCAATGCACTCAGTGGAACCCTCTCTTTGGCATGACCATGATAGAGGACCGCCCTCCAATCACGCACCAGGTTCGGATCAGTGGCCTTTGCGGATGTCTTGAGAGGCTCTTCTACATAGAGCCAGT